>JAJDOE010000044.1 GCA_022340345.1 Gammaproteobacteria bacterium | reverse complement strand
GCCTTGCAGTTCGTTATTCCGCCGGAGGACTTTTTCCACCCGCTGTTCCGCGTCCTTGAGCTGGCCCTGGCAGGCGCGGGCCAGGGTCATGCCGCGCTCGAAGTCTTCCAGGGACTGTTCCAGGCTGATTTCACCGCGTTCCATGCGTTCCACGATCTGCTCCAGCTCGCGCAGCAGCGTCTCGAAATCGCGTTCGGTGTCGGCTTTCTTGGGCAAGGCTTGATTCCGGTCAACGGGCCACCGGGAAGCGGCTTGACAGCCCGCCCCCGATCAATTTAGAATCTGTCTAAATCACGGGAATCGTGATTCACCACAGTTTTCTAGTCTAGTGACGGAGTGAAAATAATGGACCTCAAAGGTAGCAAAACCGAGCAGAACCTCAAAGACGCGTTTTCCGGCGAATCCCAGGCCAACCGCCGGTATCTCTACTTCGCCTCCAAGGCGGATGTGGAGGGCTATAACGACGTAGCCGCGGTATTTCGTTCCACTGCGGAAGGTGAGACCGGGCATGCCCATGGGCATCTGGAGTACCTGGAAGCGGTCGGTGACCCGGCCACAGGGCTGCCGATTGGCGGCACCAGCGACAACCTGAAGGCGTCGATCGCCGGTGAGACCCACGAGTACACCGATATGTACCCGGGCATGGCCAAAGCCGCCCGCGACGAGGGTTTCGACGAAATCTCCGACTGGTTTGGGACCCTGGCCAAGGCCGAGCGTTCCCACGCCAATCGTTTCCAGAAGGCCCTGGACAACCTGGACGGCTAGTACCGTCCGGGCCTAGTAAACGGAAGCCGGGGCCTCGCGCCCCGGTTTCTTTTCCTGAAACCAGCGGACAGCGGGCACGCAACCATGGACACAAGGCCACGAGAGGGAAGCCTCGAAGCTCCCACACGCCATCCCATCGACTGGCGCAACCCGGATTTCTATGACGAAGGCGCGTTGTTCAGCGAAATGGAGCGGGTCTTTGATATCTGCCACGGCTGCCGGCGTTGCGTGAGCCTGTGCCAGTCCTTTCCCACGCTGTTCGACCTGGTCGACGAATCCGACACCATGGAAGTGGACGGCGTTGCCAGGAAAGACTACTGGAAGGTGGTGGACGAATGTTTCCTGTGTGACCTGTGTTATCTCACCAAGTGTCCCTACGTTCCGCCCCACGAATGGAATGTGGACTTTCCGCACCTGATGCTGCGCGCCAAGGCCCAGGGTTTCCGCAAGGGCCGGGCGAAGATGCGTGACCGGATTCTGACCAGCACCGACGCGGTGGGAAAATCCGTAGGCATCCCGATTGTGGTCAATACCGTGAACAGCCTGAACCGGAACCGGGGCGCGCGCAAGCTACTGGAAGCCTCCCTGGGAGTGCATGCCGACGCACCGGTCCCGCGTTACCACAGCGACACCGCGCGCAAGCAACTGAAGGGGCATGCCAGCCCCGCGTCCACCGGAGTGGTGGAAGGCACCACTGGCAAGGTGGTCCTGTTTACCACCTGCTACGGGAACTACAACGAGCCGGAGATCGTCCGTGACCTGGTGGCGATCTACGAGCACAACGGGATCGAGGTGCGGCTGGCGGATCGCGAACGATGCTGCGGCATGCCCAAGCTGGAGCTGGGCGACCTGGAGGCGGTGGATCGGGCGCAGCAGGCGAACATCGCAAGCCTGCTGCCGCTGGTCGAAGCCGGTTACGACATCGTGGCGCCGGTCCCCAGCTGCGTGTTGATGTTCAAGCAGGAATTGCCGCTCATGTACCCGGACGATACCGGGGTGCAACGCATTCGAGAGGCGATGTTCGACCCCTTTGAGTACCTGTATCTGCGTCACAAAGGCGGCCGGCTGAATACCGAGTTCCGGAACCCGCTCGGCAAGGTCGCCTGGCAGGCCGCCTGTCACCAGCGGGTACAGAATATCGGACCCCGTACCCGGGACGTGCTGGAACTGGTGCCGGACACCGAGGTGGAGACCATCGAGCGCTGTTCCGGCCACGATGGGACCTACGCGGTGAAGAAGGAGACCCGTGATGCCGCCGTCAAGATCGGTCGCCCGGTGGCGCGCCGGGTGGAGCAGGCGCAGGTCCGTTATTACACCAGCGATTGCCCGATGGCGGGACGGCACATTGCCAGCATCCTGGACGATGGCAGCGAACCGCTGCATCCGGTGACCCTGCTGCGCCGCGCCTACGGAATCTGAACTTTTTTGAGGAAATGAATGTGGACAAGTTGACGCGTAACGACCTGATGGGTCTGGAGGAATATGCCGCCGGACGGGACGCCTTCCGGAGGAAGATCATGGAGCACAAGAAGCTCCGGGTACTGCCGGTGGGGCCCAACGCCACGCTGCATTTCGAGGACCGCCTGACCATGCAGTACCAGGTCCAGGAGATGTTGCGCGCGGAGCGTATCTTTGAAGCCGACGGTATCCAGGAAGAGCTGGACGCCTACAACCCGCTGGTCCCGGACGGCAGCAACCTCAAGGCGACCTTCATGATCGAGTTCGCGGAAGTCGAGGAACGTCGCGTGGCGCTGGAGAACATGCTGGGAATTGAGGACCGGGTCTGGGCACGGGTAGCGGATATGGCGCCGGTGTTCGCGGTGGCGGACGAGGACCTGGAGCGCGAAACCGAGACCAAGACTTCTTCCGTGCACTTTCTGCGCTTTGAACTTCCGGCGCCGGCGATTACCGCCTTGCGGGACGGAGCCGCGTTGTCGGTGGGCATCGACCACCCCGCCTATCGCCATGCGCGGGATCCGCTGCCCGCCGCGGTGCGTGACGCCCTGGCATCCGATCTGGACTGAACCGGCGACCGGCGGCGGGGCAGCGGCCCGTTGACGGGCTATAATGCCGCGCATGCCTGTATCCCGTATTGCTGGTCGCGCCCCGGCCTTGTTGCTGGCGCTTCTGCTGTCCTCGCCCTGCGGGGCCCAGCTGGATCCCGGGCCCGACGACTGGTTCCGGTACCAGCCCCGTCCCGGGGAGAATGAACCCTGGCAGGAGGGCAGTTTCCGACTGCCCGCCTATCCCGCCGTCGACGATCTCAAGCCGGTGGATTTGGGGGCTGGCGGCTGGACGGTGTCGCTGCGAGTGGACCTGAACTCGGTGCATATTGGCGAGGACAAGGTCGTGCGCCTCAGTTACGCGCTGGAATCCGTCAGTGGCGCTTTGAACGTGTTTTACGAGGGATTTCGTTGCGACGCGAATCGATACCGCACCTATGCAATTGGCGCCGGGGACGGTACATGGCGCCGCTTGCCGGATTCCGCCTGGAAGACGATACCTTCCATTACCCACAATGCCGCCCGCCAGGAACTGCTGAACACGTTTTTCTGCCCGCCGGGCTCGGTGCCGCGCGGCGAGCGCGAGATTCGCGCCAGCCTTCGTCGCAGCACCGGTTTCGACAGCAACTACTAAGCCACCGGCCATGAGCAGCGCCTACGACGCGTCATCGATCGAGGTACTGACGGGGCTGGAGCCCGTGCGCAAGCGTCCGGGCATGTACACCCAGACCGAACGCCCCAACCACCTCGCCCAGGAAGTCATCGACAACTCGGTGGACGAGGCGATCGCGGGATTCGCCCGCAATATCGAGGTGGTGCTGCACGAAAATGGTTCGATGTCCGTTGGCGACGATGGGCGGGGCATGCCGGTGGACAAACACAAGGAAGGTGTCAGCGCGGTCGAGGTGATCCTCACGCGCCTGCATGCCGGTGGCAAATTTTCCCAAAAAAACTACCGTTTCTCCGGTGGCTTGCACGGGGTTGGTGTTTCGGTGGTAAACGCCCTTTCCAGCCTGTTGCAGGTGCGGGTGCGGCGCGATGGCAAGGAGTACCTGATGCGATTCGAGGGTGGCGCCAAGAGCAGCGAGTTGCAGGTTGTCGGCAAGGTGGGCCAGCGCAACACCGGAACCCGCATCAGCTTCCTGCCGGACCCACAGTACTTCGACACCGTGAAGTTCAACGTGTCGCGATTACGCCATGTGCTGCGTGCCAAGGCCGTATTGTGTCCGGGGCTCACGGTCACCTTCCGTAACGAGCAGGACCCCAAGGACAACGAAACCTGGAACTACGAGGACGGCCTCAAGGACTACCTGCTGGACGAGATCGGTGGCCTGGAACTGGTACCGGCCGAGCCGTTCATTGGTCGCTTCCGGGGTGACGATGAGGAAGTGGACTGGGCAGTGGCCTGGAGTCCGGATGATGCCGAGCCCCTGGCGGAGAGTTACGTCAACCTGGTGCCAACCCCACAAGGCGGCACCCACGTAACCGGTTTACGATCCGGGCTCACGGATGCCATTCGCGAGTTCTGCGAATTTCAGAACCTGCTGCCCCGCGGGCTGAAAATCAGTCCCGATGATGTCTGGCAACGTTGCCACTTCATTCTTTCGGTGCGCCTGAAGGATCCCCAGTTCACCGGACAGACCAAGGATCGCTTGTCGTCCCGCGAGACCTCGTTGTTCGTTTCCGGGGTAGCCAAGGATAACTTCAGCCTGTGGCTGAATCAGCATACCGCGGAGGCTGAGGCCATTGCGCACATGGCGATCGAGAATGCGCAGCGGCGGCTGAAAGCGGGCAAGCGGGTGCAGCGCAAGAAGATTGCCAGCGGTCCGGCGCTGCCGGGCAAGTTGTCAGACTGCAGCAGCCAGGACCTGGACCGCACCGAGTTGTTCCTGGTGGAGGGAGATTCTGCCGGTGGCTCCGCCAAGCAGGCCCGTGACCGGGAATTCCAGGCCATCATGCCCCTGCGGGGGAAAATTCTGAATACGTGGGAAGTGGATTCCGGCGAAGTGCTGGCCTCACAGGAAGTTCACGATATCGCCGTGGCCCTGGGTGTGGACCCGGGGTCGTCGGATCTCGAGGGGCTGCGCTATGGCAAGGTATGCATTCTCGCCGACGCCGATTCGGACGGAGCGCACATCGCGACCCTGCTGTGCGCATTGTTCGTGCGCCATTTTCGTCCGCTGGTGGAAGCGGGCCGGGTCCACGTGGCGATGCCGCCGCTGTTTCGCATCGACGTGGGCAAGCACGTGTTTTATGCCCTGGATGACCGGGAACGCGGGCAGGTGCTGAAACGTATTGCATCCGAGAAACTGGGCGGCAAGGTGAACGTGCAGCGTTTCAAAGGTCTTGGCGAAATGAACCCCATGCAGTTGCGGGAGACCGCCATGCTTCCGGAAACCCGGCGCCTGGTGCAGTTGTCCATCCGCAGCGGCGACCGGACCATGCCTACCATGGACCTGCTGCTGGCGCGCAAGCGCTCCGCGGATCGCAAGAGCTGGCTCAGCAAGATGGGTGACCAGGCGCGGCTGAACTGAGTGGCCGGGTAGCCGCCTTCCATGAGTCCGCGCAAGAAAACCATGCCCGCAAAGAAACGGCGCAAGCCGGCACCGGCCGCTTCGGCGGCGCGCCTGGAAACCGTCCCGGTGGCGGCCTTCTCGGAGCGCGCCTACCTGGATTATTCCATGTACGTCATCCTGGACCGCGCGTTGCCGCACGTCGGGGACGGACTCAAACCCGTGCAGCGGCGAATCATCTACGCGATGTCGGAACTGGGATTGAGCGCAGCGGCCAAGTTCAAAAAGTCCGCGCGCACGGTAGGTGACGTGATCGGCAAGTTTCACCCGCACGGGGACAGCGCCTGTTACGAGGCCATGGTGCTAATGGCCCAATCCTTCAGCTACCGGTATCCGTTGGTGGACGGCCAGGGGAACTGGGGCTCGGCGGACGATCCCAAGTCATTCGCAGCCATGCGCTACACGGAGTCCCGCCTCACACGCTATGCGCAAACCCTGCTGGCGGAACTGGAGCACGGCACGGTGGATTGGGCTCCGAATTTCGATGGCACACTGCAGGAGCCGAAACTGCTTCCCGCCCAGTTGCCCAACATTCTGCTCAACGGCGCATCCGGAATCGCTGTTGGCATGGCTACCGATATTCCTCCCCACAACCTGCGCGAAGTGGTGGCGGCCTGCATGGAATTGCTGCGCCACCCGCGTGCGACGCTCAAGGACATCCTTCGCCATATTCAGGCGCCGGATTTTCCGACCGACGCGGAGATCATTACCCCCGCGGAGGAAATCCGGGCCATCTACGCGAGCGGCGGTGGCTCCTTGCGTATGCGTGCCGCATGGGAACGAGAGGGAAGCGACATTATTGTCACCGCCTTGCCACACCAGGTGTCGGGTTCGCGGATCCTGGAGCAAATCGCTGCCCAGATGCTGGCCAAGAAACTGCCACTGGTGGAGGACCTGCGGGACGAGTCCGACCACGAGAGCCCGACCCGGCTGGTAATTGTGCCGCGCTCCAACCGGGTGAACGCGGACGAACTGATGGCACACCTGTTTGCCACTACCGACCTGGAGCGCAGCTACCGGGTGAACATGAACGCCATCGGGCTGGATGGGCGCCCGCGGCTGTTCGACTTGCGCAGCCTGTTGCTGGAATGGCTGCGCTTCCGCGCCGAAACCCTCAAGCGCCGTCTTGCGGATCGGCTGGAAAGGGTGTCGCAGCGACTGCACGTGCTCGACGGGCTGTTGGTGGCGTTTCTCAATATTGACGAGGTGATCCGCATCATCCGCGAATCGGATGAGCCAAAAAAGCGCCTCATGAAGCGGTTTCGCCTGAGTGAAATCCAGGCCAGCGCAATCCTGGAAATCCGGCTGCGCCAGCTGGCGCGCCTCGAGGAAATCCGGATTCGCGCGGAACAGGAGGATCTGGCCACCGAGCGCCAGTGGTTGCAGACGACCCTGAAGTCCAAGGCGCGCATGAAAACCGTGATGCGCAAGGAACTGGAGCAGGTAGAGGCAGATTTTGGTGACCCGCGCCGGTCACCGCTGCGGGAACGCGAAGCGGCGCGTGCGCTGGACCAGACCGCCATGGTGCCCGCCGAACCCGTGACGGTGGTGCTGTCCCGCCGCGGGTGGATTCGTGGCGCCAAAGGACACGAGATCGACCCGACATCGCTGTCCTTCAAGTCCGGTGATGGCTACCTGGATTCGGCGCGTGGACGCACCAACCAGTTGCTGGTGGTGATGGATTCCACCGGGCGAAGCTACAGCCTGCCCGCTCACAACCTGGCCTCCGCGCGTAGCCAGGGGGAACCGTTGAGCAGCCTGTTGCACCCACCCACCGGGGCGTCTTTCGCCGGGGTCATGCTTGGTGAGGAGACCACCCGCTGCCTGCTATGCAGCGATGCCGGCTATGGATTCATCAGCACCCTGGGGGAACTGGCAACCCGCAACAAGAAGGGCAAGTCAGCGCTGCGGGTCCCGGCGCAGGCCGGGGTGTTGCCGCCCCAGCCGGTGGGTGATCTCGATGACACCTGGGTGGCGGTGGCGACCACCGCCGGCAATATGGTGGTGTATGCCGCCAGCGAGTTGCCGTTGCTGCCCCGGGGCAAGGGTATCAAGCTGGTGAACATTCCCGGCAACAGGCTGAACAAGCGGGAGGAACTGGTGGCCGGGGTGGTGACTTTTCTCGAAGGGGACCGCATCCGGGTACACGCCGGAAAGCGCTATCTCAACCTCCGGCCGGCGGACATCGATCACTTCCTGGGCTCGCGAGAAAATCGTGGCCTGAAATTGCCGCGCGGGTTCCGCATGGTGGATCGGCTGGAGCGGGTTTCTCGCTAGGTCTGTGAGACATTGATAGAAATCCTGCGGCGAGCGCTGCGGTTCCTTGGCGCGCGGCGCGATCCGCGCCTCGAACTGCTGGCACGCATGCCGAAACAAGCCGTGTGTGCGGAAATCGGCGTGTGGAAGGGAGACTTCAGCGATCTGATTCGACGCCACACCGCGCCCAGGGAGTTGCACCTGATCGACCCCTGGGAGTTCCAGGGCGAGTTTCCCGAACGCATGTACGGAGGCGCCGTGGCGGGGAACCAGGCGGACATGGATCGTATTTGTGAAGGCGTGCGCGACCGGTTTCACGCCTTCCCGGAAGTGGTGCTGCACCGGGGAAAATCCGAAGATGCCCTGCGGGAGTTTCCGGATGGATTCTTCGACTGGGTATACATCGACGGGAACCACTACTACGAATTCGTGCTTGAGGACCTGCGCCAATGCCTGGCCCGGGTCCGGCCTGGCGGCATCATCGCGGGCGACGATTACCACTGGGGAGAGGCGGATGGGTTTCCGGTGCGGCGGGCCGTGGCGGACTTCCTTCGCGAGAGCGGGCTGTCAGAGCGGCTGGAGGTCCTGGACAGCCAGTTCCTGATCCGCCGTTAGGCTTGTCCGGGAGGAGTGCCGGTATGCAAGGGAGTGTTCCGCGGTCAACTCGGGTTCGATCACGGTAGCACCGGTGGTGCGCCGTGCCGGCGCCATGATCGTCAGCGGGGCGCTGCTGCTGGCGGTCCCCTGGGTCGCTGCGGGGAGGAGGATGCGCTGGCCTGCCGCCGGACCGCTAACCGCGACGGTCGTCGAACACCACCGGTTGTTCGCCGATCCGCTCGCCCCCCAGGATGCCCTCGAACAGCGCGATATAGCGCTCCGCCACCCGGCTAATCTCAAAGTGCTCACGCACCCGCTGGCGGCCGTTGCGCCCGAGGCGAGCGAGTTCGCCCGGCGGCAGTTGCAACACCGCGCGGATGGCCTGTGCCAAATCCGCGGAATTCCTTGTCCGGCAGGTGCGGCCCACCTGGTCATCGACAAAATATTCGGGCCCGCCGGAACGGGTCACCACCACCGGCAGGCCGCAGGCCATCGCCTCGATCACCACCGTCGCAAAGCCCTCGCTGTCCGACGGAAGCACAAACACGTCGTATTCGAGCAAGGCCGGAAACAATTCGCGGTTGTCGACAAACCCGCGGAAATGCACCACGTCTTCCAGGCCCAGTTCCGCCGTTCGGGCTTGCAGTGCTGCGCGTTCCGGGCCATCGCCGATCAGGGTCATGTCGATGGCAGTGCCGCCCCGTTGCAATTCCGCCAGGGCGTCCAGCAGGGTACGGTGCCCCTTGTTGAAGGCAAGGCGCGACACACAAACCAGCCGCAGTGGCGCGCCGCTGTCAAAACGCCGCACCTCCGGCGGCAGCTCGGTGCCGTTACCGATGTAGGTGAACTTGCTGTCGTCCAGGCCTATTGCCGCCAGCTCTTCCCCGGTTTTGGCGGAAATGTTGTTGATCGCATCCGCAGCGGAGTCCAGCGCCGCAATGATCTTTCCGGACAGTGGAAGATCCAGCAGGAACTGGGCGCAACCGGTGTGCAGGGCGCAGGCGCTGCACGCCACCAGGCGAAATCGCAGACCCAGGTAGTGCTTGAGCAGGCTGAGGACCACCGCGGCCTCGCGCACGAAACGGCAGTAGACGATGTCGAACTGGCGGTGGTGCCGCAGGATAAACCATCCCAGACCCGCCACGTAGCTTAGCGCCCGTAGTGGGCGGCTCCAGTTGATGAAAGGGATATGCCGCAGCTCGATGGTGGCGCCATCGACCTCCATGGTGCGGTCCGGGAGCAGTTGCCCGGCGACCACCACCTCGTGTCCCATGCGCTTCCACTCCCGGGAGAGTTTCAAGGCCTGGGTTTCGGCGCCGCCGGGTGCCCAGGGCGGCAGGTTGCTGATGACCAGGATCTTCATTCCGGGTCCAGCCAGTGGTTCAGGTCCCGCTCCAGCAGGTCCTGCAGCAGGCCAATGTCATCGCGAAATTCATCGACCAGGCGTGCCCGCAGCGCCTGCGGCATGGGCTGGCGTGGTGCCTCCACGCGATTGAAACGATCGACCAGGCTGGCAAGGGCCTGGGACACCCCCAGCCGGTGCCGGCCGGTCAGGCGCTGGACCTGGCGGGCCAGGCCCTGCGCCCAGCGAGGGGGGCGGGTGGCAATCCGTGCCAGCACCCGGCTGCGGACTCGCTTGTTGGGGTTGATCACCGGGAAGCTCGCCGGAAATTTCCTGGGCAGCGAAAGAAACTCCAGCACCCGGGCGTAACAGGTCTCCGTATCGCGGGCGAAATCCTCGTAGAGGATCACGTGCACCCGGCGCCGGGGCACCTGTTCGAACAGGCGCTGGACCTGCTCGCCGAAGCGGGTGATGTCCCGGTACATCAGAAGCTGCCGGTCGCGGCAGGTGGCAGGCAGCCGTGCGCCCTGGCGGCGCTGCTCCTGCAGATTCCAGGCAGTTTCGAAATCCGCCACGTCCTCGTCCAGGTTGTACACCTGTTGCGCGTGGTAGGAGTACACCGCGTCGACCGGATTGCGCAACATGACAAGGAATCGGGAATCCGCATCGAAGCGGTTGATGTTCGGCACCGCCTCCCGCGAAAACAGGTACAGCACCGATCCTTCTCCGGCTATCGAGTGATGGGAACCGCAGTGGGCGAATTCCTTTGCCAGGTATTCCGGTTCGGTCGTGGAAAGGCGCAACGCCGGAAGGTCGGTACAGAAGTAGCTGGGCTCCTTGCCGTGGGAAAAACAGACCTGCGGGTGTTGTTCCAGATAGTGGCACAGGGCGGTGGTGCCGCACTTGGGTGCACCGATCACGAAAAATCCGGGCCGCCGGATCATGATGGAAGTACCGATGAGTGCAGACGCTCCCGGCGGGCGAGAAAAATGGTACCGCCGAGGTTCCAGGCTATGGTGCTGACGGTGGTAGCGATCGCAGCGCCCGTCATATCCCAGAGCGGAATCAGCAAAGCGTTGAGGAGGATATTCAGCACCAGGCTTCCGGACGACAACCACGCCAGCGTTACCTGGTGGCGGGTCATCGCCATGATCATGCCAACGGAACCTGCCCCGGCGCTGAAAAGCTGGCCAAGAAGCAGGATCCCCAGCACCGCGAAGCCGGTGACGAACACCGGGCCGAAAAGCCCGAGCACGGGTTTTGCCAGCGCCAACAGCAACAGGCTGATTACCGCGGCCAGCAGGAAACCGGTCCGCGCCGCACGGCGCATGAGCTGCTGCAGGTCCTCGCGTTCGCCACGGGCATACAGCCCCGCGCACAGCGGCGCGAAGATCGCGTTCACGGCCACAATGCCATAGGTGACGGTCTCCGACAGGCGCGCGGAAACCGCGTAGATACCCGAATGCGCCCGGTCCGCCAACAGGCCCAGCATCAGCACGTCGGTCTGGTTCTGGATCAGCACCAGCGAACTGGTGACCAGCAGGGGGATCGAAGTCCGCAGCCATTCCCGACCGCGATACTCGGCTTCGCGGGAAGCCAGCCGCCGGCGCGTCATGTTCACCACCATCAGCGATCCCAGCACCAGCGAGGCGGCTGCGGCGGCAACCTGTACGCTCAGCACATCGCTCAGGTCCGGTCGGTACCCGAGAACCCATACCCAGACCGCGATGGCCGCCAGCAGCAGCAGCGGGCGCAGGAAGCTGTCCGGTAGCAGCGCCCGCACCACCCGTTGCTGAGACTGCATCAGGGCCTGTCGCAGGGCGGTCAGCGCCAGCAGCGGGATGAGCGCCAGCCCGGCGTATTCCGCCGGGGAAAAGGAAAGCGTGGCATTGCCGGCAACCAGGATGGCGAGCGCCGCGAGCACGCTCGCGGCGGTACCGGTCACCAGCAGGTTGCTCCAGCGCCAGAGGCCCTTGAGAGCGGCAAAATCGTCGGTTTCGGAATAGGCGGCCGCGAAGCGCACCAGAGAGGTGTCGAATCCGAGTGTCGCGAGTTTTGCTAGTATCATTACCCACGCGATGATGAATACATATTGCCCGTATGCGGGTACGCCCAGTACCCGTGCGAGCACGATTTGCACCAACAGGGCAAGGCCTGCGGCGGCGAGGCGGGCGAGCATGCCGGCGGCCGCGCCCTGGCGGAGCGTCTTCGCCAGGGCCAGTGGGCTTATCGAGGTGTCGGGTTTCATCGCTGAGCCGGATTTGCCAACCGGGTTCCGCCGCTTGCCGCTCCCACTGCTGTTTGCCGGGTTTTCATATGTATAAGTCGGATCTGAATCTGCTTTGCTGCCCCGCGACGGGGGAGCCCCTGGAGATTTCTTCCATCGACCAACAGGATGCGGATTCTGAAATCCTCGAAGGCGAATTGCGTAGTGCTGCAACCGGGCAGCGGTATCCGATTCGCAATGGTATACCACGATTCGCGGACTCCGATTACAACCCCACCTGGGATTACAAGTGGACACAGATCGACGCGGGAGAGGCACTGAACTACTGGATCATGGACAAATCCGATCCGGCCCATGCCATCAACGACCTGTTTGACCGCAATGCCTATGGAGGGGCAGCGTTCCGTCACGCCACGAATCGTGTGGTGCTGGATATCGGCTGTGGGATCGGGCAATACAGTGTGCGACTGGCGCAGGAATACGGACCGCGCAAGGTGGTCTCCATGGACCTGACCCGCGGTGTCGATATCTTCCGTGGCCTGGTTCTGGAGCGCTTCCCGGAATTGCGTGGAAAAATTCTGTTTGTGCAGGGGAGCGTGTTTGCGCTGCCGTTCCCGCCGAATACCTTTGACTACGTTTTCTCACTCGGAGTGCTGATGCACACCGGGAATACCCTGCAGGCCATCCGCAATGCCTGCGGGGTATTGAAAGCCGGTGGTCAGCTGAATATCTGGGTTTATGCTTCCACCGTGGTTGCGTCGGAGGTCAAGGAAAAGGGACGCAGGGTCGCGAGCTGGACCCGCAGCATGGCGGAGGTGTTGCACCTGAAGTTTTTCTGGCTGGGCAAGAAAATACTGCGGCTTGTACCGCACCGGGTCCGGCTGGGGTTTATCCGGCTGGTTTCTTCGCGTCCCTGGTATGCCATCAACCGTACGCCGGTGCTGGGACAGGTTCTGAATTTCTTCATTGGCACCTCGAAGCACCCGGACCGGTCCTACCGTTACATCAACAACTACGATTCCTGGATCAATACCTGGGATGACACCTGGAGCGAACACGAAATTTTCCCGGTGCTGCGCGAACAGGAAATTGCCGTTCAGGGAGTGTGCGAATGGCGGGTAGGATTCTGGGGCGTTAAGGATCCGGGCTTCTATCGGCCGGCCGTCGATGGAGAAGAGCCGGGGCGGAAATAGGATCGCGGCGCGGCCGCGCTCCGCCACCCGGTCTTCGGGTTTGGCCCAGGCCCAGATCCAGATTCAGCGTCAGGGCGCCGGCGGCGACGAGTACTGGTCCGCGGGTGGGCGCAGGCGCAGAGAATCCTTTTCGTAGGGGGCAATCGCGGTCTCGCCCCGGGCATAGCGCGCCAGGTTGGCCGCCAGGAAAGGCCGCTGGGGCGCTTCCGGCGCCGTGGCGGCCAGCGCCTGCTGTTGGTAGCGGAGCGCCTTGTCGAACTCGCCCGCGGCCGCCAGCGCCATTGCCAGGGTTTCCGCATCGCCGGCGTCCGGACGCGCCTGGTAGAGACGCTGTGCCTGCGCAAGCAGGCGGGCGCGCGCCGGCCCGTCCAGTGGCGCGCAACTGGAATGCACACGCACCCGTGCCGCGATCACTTCGCCGCTGTTCGCGTCCCGGGCGTGGGCGGCGTCGAGAGCGGCGGCGGCGCCTGCGCAATTCCCCATCGCCAAATGCGCCAGTCCAAGCCAGTAGAAGCGAACGGCGGTGGCGCTTTTTTCGGCCGTCAGCACCTCCAGGTGCGGCAGGGCCTCGGCGGCGCGACCCAGGCGCAGCAGCAGGCGCGCCAGCCGGTAGCGGGCCGATTCCCGCGGCAGCGCGCGGACATAGTGGGACTCCGCCCTGGCTGCCGCGCCGTTGCTTTCCTGGATCAGGCCGGCATAGAAATGGGCCTCCGCGGAACCCGGTTCGATCTCGAGCGCGCGCTGGAGATACCCCAGCGCCTCCGCCTTTCGTCCCGCGCCAAGGCTCAGGCCGGCGATTCCCAGTAACGCCGGTACGGAGCGGGGATCCATGCGGACTGCGGCCTGAAAGGCGAGCAGGGCGCTGTAACGGTGGTTCCTGGACAACGCGGCATGGGCCTCCTCCAGGAAGCTGGCCACGTCACGCGGTCGCGCCGCGCTCACCGCCTCCAACACCGGGTCGCTGATCTCCGGGCGCCGGGTTCCGCGTGCCTTCAGGTGCTCGCGGGCTTTTTGCTTGTCTCCGGCCTTTCCGTAGGCGACCGCGAGGCGAACGTGCAGCCAGTTCGCCTGGGGTGCCAGCTCCAGCGCCCGGGTGAACGCCGTTACCGCCTCCTTGACCTGGCCCCGTGCCAGGGCAATTTCGCCGGCCAGTTCCTGCCCGGTAGCGGTCGCCCGGGCGTCGGCCAGGAAATCCTGCGCCGCGTCGGTGTGTCCCGCCTCCAGCGCGCTGCGCGCCAGCCGCAAGCGCAGCGGTGCATAGTTCGGGTCGCGCGTCAGGGCCGACTGCCAGGCATGGCGGGCGGCGGCCGCCTGTCCCGCGCGGTGCAGTGCAATACCTTCCAGGTAGGGCCAGCGAAATTCCCGTGGCTCCAGGGTGGCGGCGTTGTGCAGGGCATCCGCAGCGGCCGCGTTGGCATGCACCAGCAGATACAGACTGCCGAGCCGCGCCCACCCGGCCGCGTCCTGCAGTTGCCCGCGGGCTTCGGCCACCGCGGCGCGCATGGCGGGGTCGAACGCCGCCGGGTCGGGGTGCTCCGGACTGCGCAGTTCCCCGGCGACGGCGGCCGGTGCCAGAAACAGCGCCAGCAGCAGGGCCGGCCAGCGGTGCGGATTAGCCGCCCGCTTCAACGATTCGGTGGGTCTTTCGGGTATCGATGGGGGCATCCAGCGACTGGCGGACACCGGACGGCCAGGTGATCTCCAGGCGAACGGCTTTTTCATCCGCCGCCAGCCCGAAGTACAGCGGCATCGAACTGAAACCCAGGTAGCCGCTCTTGCCATCGGCAAAGCGAACGTAGCGGCCCCGGTCGGTCTCCAGCTGCACGCGCGCTCCGAGTCCATCGCGATTGGATTTTTTCCCTTCCAGCCGTACCGCCAGGTAATTGAGCCGCGGCCGGCGTTGCGCCAGATCGCTCACCAGCACCTGCGGCACACTGCCGAACTCGTTGGTGACGATATCCAGGTCGCCATCTCCGTCCAGGTCCAGGATCACCGAGGACCGGCTGCCAAGGGCGCCCCACACCTCAACGGCTCCGGCACGGTTTTTGCACAATTCATGGGTCCGGTCTGGGCCGGAGCAATCGAGTTCGAACCACGGGGTTGCGGTCTTTCCGTCCCGTCGTGGTTCCACCCCGAGCAGGTACTCGGCATCCACGAATCGCTTACCGGCGTCGTTGAGCAACAGCGAGTTGACGCCGTAGCGAAACGGGTAGTTCATGCTGCCCGTTATGAAGACATCCTCGAAGCCATCCGCATTCAGATCCCCGGAGGAAAGACCCCAGGGCCAGAAGGTCTCGGCGCCGTTTTCCGCCGAGATATCGCGGAAGGTTCCGTTGCCGGCGTTACGAAAAAATGCGTTGCCCAGCATGTGGCGGCCATCGGTAGCGAGGAAGGCCTGCGGGTAGTTGTGGGGCATCCGTTCCTTTTCCCGCGCGGGCGGGAGTTCTTCCACCATGTCCGTGTGCATGTCGGTTACGAAAATGTCCGGGTCGCCGTCATTGTCAAAATCGGCAATGCGGATGCCCATTGAGCCCCACGGGGTTACCGGGAAGAGCTCCCGGCTGCGCCGCTTGAAACCTTTGCCCGCCTGGTTCTCGAAATACTGGTCGTGGCCCTGCATGTTGAGCAGATAGATATCCGGCCAGCCGTCGCCGTTGAGGTCGGCGGCGTGGGCGTCGCCGCTCCAGCTGTTGTCCTCGATGCCCGCCGACCGGGTAACGTCGGCGAAGCGGTTGCCGCCGAGGTTGTGGTAGAGCCGGCTGGTCTCGAAGCGGTCCGGATGCAACTGGCCGGAAAAACCATCGCTCAGGCCGATCCGGTATCCCCCGGGTCCGATCTTGTCGGTGGTGTATACCCCAACGTGGGTGACGAACAGGTCCAGCAGGCCGTCGCGATCGTAATCCAGGAAAATCGCGCCGGAGGCGTGGCCGCGATGGTCCAGGCCCGCCGGGCCGCTGATGTTTGTGAATTTCCCGTCACCATCGTTGCGGAACAACAGGTTGCCCTGGTTGACGGTGGTGACAAACAGGTCCGGGTCGCCGTCGTTGTCGGTGTCGGCGAATGCCGCGGCTACCGAAACACGATCCGCTACCGCCACGCCGGCGCGTGCCGTGATGTCCTCGAAGCGGCCATTGCCGAGGTTACGGTACAGGGCATTGCCACCCAGCTGGGTAGCAAAGTACAGGTCGGGGAGGCCGTCACCGTCCACATCCGCGGCGACCACGGCATTGCCGTGATCGTAATGCACCGCCTTATAGGCCCGGCCCGCATCCTCCACCACCTGGTGGCGGAAGTTGATTCCACTTTGTGGCTGTTGATCGCGAAACTGCAGGTCGTGGGCGACGGCCAGGGAATCGGCATCCAGGGTCTGTTCCAGCTGCCGGCCCTCCACCCAGGGAGGATTGAGGACGTCCGCCGGAAAGGGCAGGCGCTCGGCCGCCATCGCGGGACCGGCAACCAGGAGGCATGCCAGCCACAGGCGGGTACGCAGGCGTGCCGGCATATCAGCTACCCCGCCCGGTAGCGGACCCGGTCCCGGCCGTGAGCCGGCCCTGCGCCTCCAGCCAGGCCCGGTATTCGGCCGGTGCCGCAATGCGCACCCGGCCCTTGAGACTTTGGTGACGGAAGCCACACATCTGATCGCCTTTGAGTTCCATGCCGTCTCCTGTGAGTTCGTACCGTCCCGCGTCGGGGGTGTGCAGCTCCGCCATCATGGGAACACCGGGAACCGCCATCTCGCGCACGCCCAGGGCGGGAATTTCGAACCGGTAAATAAAATCATCGCTGTTCAGCACCAGCCGGATGCGCCGGTTGGCCGGCAGCCACAGTTCCGCCTGTTCGCTGCCAGTCTGGCGGTACAGGCTGACATCGCCGGTCCGGGTGGGCATCCGCCAGCGGTAGTCGTGTCCGCTGATCTGGATCTCTGTCACCGGTTCCGAGCAGGCGGACAGCAGCAAGGCAATCGCCATACCGGTGACGGGCAGCCGCCGCCGGATTTTTCCCCTACGCATGCTTCAATTTTGCCCGCTACCGGCGGGGCATGTACAGGTCGGTAATGGTTCCCTCGAAGGATTCCGCCGCGAATGCGACGGTTTCGGACAAGGTCGGATGGGGATGCACGGTCAGGCTGATGTCGCTGGCGTCGCAGCCGGTCTCAATGGCCAGCGCGGCTTCCGCAATCAGATCACCGGCGCGTGGTCCGACGATGCCCGCTCCGATGACCCGCCCGGTGCTTTTATCAAACAGCAGCTTGGTCAGCCCGTCTTCCCGGCCAAGTCCCAGCGCCCGGCCGCTGGCGGCCCACGGGAAGGTGCCCTTGCCGTAGTCCAGACCGTCGGCGTTGGCCTGGGCCTCGGTAACGCCGACCCAGGCCACCTCGGGATCGGTGTAGGCCACCGAGGGAATGACGCGGGCCTCGAAGCCGCTTTTCTCGCCGGCCGCCACCTCTGCCGCCACCTTGCCTTCATGAGTGGCCTTGTGCGCCAGCATGGGTTGGCCGGTGAGATCCCCGATGGCGAAAATGTGCGGTATGTTGGTGCGTTGCTGCGCATCGACCTGAATAAAGCCGCGTTCGTCCACCTGCACACCGGCCGCCTCCGCGTTGATGCGATCGCCATTGGGGCGACGGCCGATGGCTACCAGTACCCGGTCGAAGATGTCCTTGTTCGGTTCGCTGCTGAAACGCGCACGCACCTGGTCGCCATCCACCTGGAGTTTTTCCACCGCGGTATTGAGGCGAATGGCTTCCAGCTTCGTCCGCAGTCGTTTCTCCAGCGGCCGCACCAGGTCCTTGTCTACGCCGGGCAGCAGTTGCGGGCCCAGCTCCACCACGGTCACCTGGCTGCCCAGTTCGCTGTACACGGTGGCCATCTCCAGGCCGATAATTCCACCGCCAATGATCAGCAGGCGCCCCGGTACATCTGTCAATTGCAGCGCGCCGGTGGAGCTCATAATGCGCTCGTCTTCGGCTGCCCCCGGAAGGCCGGTGGCCTCGGAACCGGCGGCGATAATAGCGTGGTCGAAGTGCACCCGGGTGACGCCGTCCGCACCCTGTACTTCCAGTTCATGGGGCCCCGCAAATCGGCCGGTGCCCTCAATGACCCGCACTTTGCGCTGGCGCGCCAGCCCGGCGAGGCCACTGGTCAGGCGGTTCACTACCGTGTCCTTCCACTTCGCCAGGGCGACCAGATCCAGTTGCGGTTCGCCAAAGCGAACTCCGCGTTCCCCCATTTCGCGGGCCTCGGAGATCACCGCGGCGGCGTGCAACAGGGCCTTGGACGGAATGCAGCCCACGTTCAGGCAGACCCCGCCCAGGCTCGGGTACCGCTCCACCAGGATCGTCGTGCGCCCCAGGTCGGCGGCGCGAAAGGCGGCGGTGTAACCCCCGGGCCCCGCGCCTAGGACCAGCACCTGGGCGTGCAGGCGGTCGCTGTTGCCATGCTCGGCGATGATCTTGTCGGTGGCCGGTGCCGGCGCTTCACTGCGGTCCGATTGGGCCGGCGCCTCACTGCTGTCCGACCGGGCCGGCGCTACCGGAGTCAGGCTGACGATGGGGGAGCCCTCCGAGACCCGGTCGCCTTTGGCCGCGTGGATGATATGCACCCGGCCTTCGCCCGGGGAGGGCACGTCAATGGTGGCCTTGTCACTCTCCAGGGTGATCAGCGGGTCTTCCCGTCGCACCAGGTCACCGACCTTGACCAGTACTTCGATGACTTCCACATCGCTGAAGTCGCCGATGTCCGGCACGCGGATCTCGATTTCGTTTGCCATGGCTATCTTCGTTACAACAGCACGCGGCGCAGGTCCGCGAGCAACTGACACAGGTGCCCGGTAAAGCGCGCCGCCTGGGCGCCGTCGATGACGCGGTGATCGTAGGAGAAGGACAGCGGCAGCATCAGGCGCGGAACGAACTCGCTGCCGTTCCACTGCGGCTGCAGTTTCGAGCGGCTCACGCCGAGGATCGCCACCTCGGGTGCGTTGACGATCGGCGTGAAAGCGGTACCGCTGATGCCGCCGAGGCTGGAGATCGTAAAGCTGGCGCCTTGCAGGTCGGCCGGCCCCAGCTTGCGGTTGCGCGCCTTCTCGCTCAGCTCACCCAGTTCCGCCGCCAGGGCGTTGATATCCTTGCGATCCACGTCGCGGATTACGGGTACCACCAGTCCCTCGGGGGTGTCCACCGCGACACCGATGTGCACGTACTTTTTCAGGATCAGGTTTTCGCCGCCCCGTTCCAGCGAGGCGTTGACCTCCGGAAAGGCGCGCAGGGTCCGGGCGCTGGCCTTCAGGATGAAAGCCAGCAGCGTCACCCGGACGCCGCTCTGGGCGGCCTCCGCCTTCAGGGACTGGCGGAAGTCCTCCAGGTCGGTGATGTCCGCTTCGTCGTGCTGGGTAACATGGGGCACGTTCAGCCAGCTGCGGTGCATGCTGGCGGCCGTCAGGCGCTTGATCTTGTTGAGCGGCTGGTATTCGATCTCGCCGAATTTGGTGAAATCCACTTCCGGCAGGACCGGCAGGCCGAGTTCGCCGGGGGCGCCTGCGGACGACGGACGGGAAAGTTGGCGCTTGACGAATGCTTGCACGTCGTCGCGCAGGATACGGCCCTTGGCGCCCGAGCCGCGCACGCTGGTCAGGTCCACCCCCAGCTCGCGGGCAAAACGGCGCACCGACGGACTGGCATGGGGCTTGGCCATCCCGGCCTTCTCCGCCGGTGGTGGCAGTGTGGGCGGTGGTGCCGGGTGCTGGGGTTCGTCGTCGCTCCGGTCCTCGGTTCGGGCCGCCGGCGCAACTTCGCCCCGTTCTTCGGCTTCCGGTGCGGCCACCACGCCGGCTGGAGCCGGTTCCGGCTCGGAGTTCCCGGCCGGGGGGGCTTCCTCCGCGCTGGCCTGGCCGTCCAGCATCAGGATCGGGGTGCCTTCCCTGACCTTGTCGCCACTGGCCACCAGCACTTCCAGCACAATGCCACCGGATGGCGAGGGCACATCCATGGTGGCCTTGTCGCTTTCCAGGGTGACCAGCGGGTCTTCCGGGTTGACCCGGTCGCCGCTTTTCACCAGTACCTCGATAACGTCCACCTCGGCAAAATCGCCGATGTCCGGGACCCGGATTTCCGTTGCGGCTCCCATGCTCAGGCGCCCGCCGGATCCGGGCGCTCCGAATCCACGCTGTATTTCCTGATCGCCTCGCCGACCTGCTCGACGGGAATTTTTTCCTCGTCCGCCAGCGCCTTGAGGGCGGCGATTACGACGTGGTAGCGGTCCACTTCGAAATGGGAACGCAGCCGCGTGCGCAGGTCCGAGCGGCCAAATCCGTCGGTACCCAGGGTGACGTAGCGGCGCGGAACCCAGGCGCGGATCTGGTCCGCGAAGGAAGTCATGTAGTCCGTCGCGGCGACTACCGGGCCATCGTGGCCGGTGAAGCATTCGCTCACATAGCAGCGCCGCGGTGGCGCCTCCGGATGCAGCCGGTTCCAGCGCTCGCAGGACAGGCCCTCGCGACGCAGTTGCGTGAAACTGGTTGCGCTCCACAGGTCCGCTTCCACGCCAAAATCTTTCTTGAGCAGTTCCGCGGCGGCGATGACCTCGCGGAAGATGGTGCCGGATCCCAGCAGCTGTACCCGGGGCGCATCCTTTTTCTTGCCGCCCTTCCGGAACAGGTACAGGCCGCGCACGATGCCCTGCTCGGCGCCCTTGGGCATGGCCGGATGCGGGTAGTTTTCGTTCATCACCGTGATGTAGTAGTAGACGTTTTCGTTCTCGGCATACATGCGCCGCAGACCGTCCTGCACGATGACCGCGAGCTCGTAGGCAAAGGTCGGGTCATAACTCACGCAGTTGGGGACCGTCGCCGACAGCAGGTGGCTGTGGCCATCCTGGTGCTGCAGGCCCTCGCCGGAGAGGGTGGTGCGCCCGGCGGTGCCGCCGATCAGGAAACCCCGGGTACGCATGTCACCGGCGGCCCAGGCCAGGTCGCCGATTCGCTGGAAACCGAACATGGAGTAGAAGATATAGAAGGGAATGGTGCGCGCCGCATGGTTGCTGTAGGCGGTTCCCGCGGCGATGAAAGAGCACATGGCGCCCGCCTCGCAGATGCCTTCCTGCAATACCTGGCCGCGCGTGTCCTCCCGGTAGTACATCAGCTGGTCGGCGTCCTCCGGCTTGTACAGCTGTCCCTTGGGGGAATAGATGCCCAGTTGGCGGAACAGCCCCTCCATGCCAAAGGTGCGCGACTCGTCGGGGACAATGGGCACCACCAGCTTTCCGACATTCTTGTCGCGGGTGAGTTGCGTCAGAATGCGCACGAAGGCCATGGTGGTGGAAAACTCACGCTCGCCGCTGGCCTCCAGCTGGGTCTTGAAGGTTTCCAGCGGCGGAATCTCCAAGGGCTCCGCCGTGGCGCGCCGGCTGGGCAGGGCACCACCCAGTGCCTCCCGGCGCTCCTTCATGTATTGCATCTCCGGGCTGTCATCCGCCGGGCGGTAGTATTCCGCGGCATCCAGTTGCTTGTCGCTGACCGGGATCTTGAAGCGGTCACGGAATTGCTCGAGGGCCACGTGGCCCATTTTCTTCTGCTGGTGGGTGATGTTCTGGCCTTCTCCCGCCTCGCCCATGCCGTAGCCCTTCACCGTCTTGGCGAGAATCACGGTCGGCTGGCCAGTATGGCTCACGGCCGCCGCGTAGGCGGCGAAGATCTTATGGGGATCGTGGCCGCCGCGGTTCAGGCGCCAGATGTCCTCGTCCGACATGTTGGAGACCATGGCCTTGAGTTCCGGGTACTTGCCGAAGAAATACTCCCGCGTATAGGCCCCGCCCTTGGCCTTGAAGGCCTGGTATTCGCCATCCACCGCTTCCTCCATGCGCTGGCGCAGCAGGCCCTTGGTGTCACGCATCAGCAGCGGATCCCAGTAGGAGCCCCAGATCACCTTGATGACGTTCCAGCCGGCGCCACGGAACGCGCCTTCCAGTTCCTGGATGATCTTGCCGTTCCCGCGCACCGGGCCATCGAGGCGCTGCAGGTTGCAGTTGATGACGAATACGAGGTTGTCGAGCTTCTCACGGCCCGCCATGGATATGGCGCCCATGGATTCCGGCTCGTCCATCTCACCATCACCGCAAAAACACCACACCTTGCGTCCATCGGTGTCCAGCAGTTCGCGGTTGTGCAGGTAGCGCATGAAGCGCGCCTGGTAGATGGCCATGATCGGGCCCAGCCCCATGGAGACCGTGGGGAACTGCCAGAAGTCCGGCATCAGCCACGGATGCGGATAGGAACTGAGACCGTCGCCACCGGTTTCCTGGCGGAATTTGTCCATCTGCTGTTCGGAAATGCGTCCTTCCAGGAACGCGCGGGCATAGATACCCGGTGCCGAATGGCCCTGCATGTAGATCAGGTCGCCGCCGTGTTGCTCCGATGGCGCGTGCCAGAAGTGGTTGAAGCCAACGTCATACAGGGTCGCGGAGGAAGCGAAGCTGGCAATGTGGCCGCCGAGTTCCGAATTGCTGGCGCGGTTGGCGCGCACCACCATGGCCATGGCGTTCCAGCGAATCAGCGAGCGGATACGCCATTCGATCGCTGCGTCTCCGGGGCTGCGATCCTCCCGCGCCGCGGGGATGGTGTTCAGGTACGCGGTAGTCAGGTTGTAGGGCAGGTAGGCTCCCGAGCGGCGCGCCTTGTCGATGAGCTTCTCGAGCAGGTAGTGGGCGCGTTCCGGACCCTCCCGCTCGATGACGGCGTCGAGGGCATCGAGCCATTCCTGGGTCTCGATGGCGTCGATGTCCTGTAAAATTTCTGCCACCTGCTGCATGCTGTTCTCCTGGGATGCGGGGTACCGCAACGACCCGGTGCGCGGCGCGCCGCGGGACCGGACGGGTTATTGTCTCACTGTCTGCTTGCGCTTCGCGTACCGCCAGCTAGCGGGGTTGTCAGCGCAGCGCCTGACCGGACGCCGGATGATACCAATGTTTCCCTTACTAATCAATCAGTTAAGGTCCGGCGCTGAAGTAGAATCAACTCATAATCATGATTTTATCATCAATCAAAACACCTTATGATCAATCGCCCGGACGCCACCCTTCCCGGAAGCGAAAGCCATGAGCGAAGCCGCCGCCACGGTCACCACCATCAGTCCCCGCCAGGCCCGGCAAATGCTGGAAAACGATCCCACCGCGGTACTGGTGGACGTGCGTTCTACCATGGAGTTCCTGATGGTGGGGCACCCGGTGGGTGCAATCCACATCTCCTGGCTGGACGAACCGGACTTCACGCCCAACCCGAACTTTGTTCGCCAGGTTCGCGAGCTGATGCTCGGTGGCGCGATCTGTGAACCGGGCCAGGGCTGTGCCCCCATCCTGCTGATCTGCCGCAGTGGCCGGCGTTCCCTGGAGGCTGGCCAGCTGCTGGCGGATGCCGGCCTGAAGGAGATCTACAACATCGCCGACGGTTTCGAGGGTCCGCTGGACGACCATCACCGGCGCAGCACCGTGGCCGGCTGGCGCTTCGAAGAGTTGCCCTGGGAACAGTGTTAGCCCGACCCGACCCTTAGTCCGGCACGCTCAGCACGCCTTCCATGTAGGGCTGTACATGACCGCCAATATGCACCCGTTCGCCATGCAGGCGACACCACAGTTCGCCGCCACGGGCCGATATCTGGCGCGCGTGCAGTTCCTGCTTGCCGAGTTTCTCACCCCAGTATGGCGCCAGGATGCAGTGGGCGGATCCGGTCACCGGATCCTCCTTTACGCCCACCGCCGGGGCGAAGAAGCGGGACACGAAATCCACCTCGTCACCCGGAGCGGTGACGATCAGCCCGCGCCGGCCCATTTCCCGCA
Organism: Gammaproteobacteria bacterium; assembly: GCA_022340345.1. Taxonomy (GTDB): domain Bacteria; phylum Pseudomonadota; class Gammaproteobacteria; order HyVt-429; family HyVt-429; genus JAJDOE01. Next base: position 8,629 of record JAJDOE010000044.1, on the reverse strand, counting down.
GCGCGGCCTCCTCCGGAACGAAGTCGCGCACCGCGTCCGCGTGGTCGTAAACCGCCAGGTAGTCGTCCGAGGCCAGGATTTCGCGGGCGCCGGCGCACAGTCGGGCCAGGCCCGCCGGAACGGCCACCGGCATCGCGGGCAGTGCCGGAAAATCCAGCACCAGCCGTTGACCATCGCGGCGCACGATGAGCTCGCCCTTGAACCGGCTGGCGAAGCGAATCTCGTCCAGCCCGGTGCTAAGTGCGTGAAAGACCACCCAGGCCGAGGCCAGGGTGGCGTGGCCGCACAGTTCCACTTCGTTCAGTGGCGTGAACCAGCGGATTTCATAATCCGCCGCGGTGCCGACCAGGAAAGCGGTTTCCGAGAGGTTGTTCTCCGCGGCAATGGCCTGCAGGGTGCGGTCCTCCAGCCATGCGTCCAGCGGGCATACCGCCGCCGGGTTGCCCTCGAAAAGTACATTCGTAAAGGCGTCTACCTGGTAAATGGGAATCTGCATGTCGGCGCCAGTATAACCGGCGGCAGTGACTTTCTTCCCGTCCGGCGGCGGCCTATGCTCCGTGCATGAGCCGGATTCGTCTGCATTCCGGGGTGCACGCGGCGACACCGCTACACGAGCGCGCGCCTACCCATGATGAAAACGGATCGCCCCTGAGCGATTTCATGATGCTGCTACCGGGGCTGCGCGACTTGCCGGAATCCGGCGTCGGCAACAAGCTGGCGTTGCTCAACGCGGTGTTGTGCAATTGCCGGGAGGTGGTGTTCGCCGATCTCAACCTTCCCCTCAATCTGCTGTGGGTGTCGGTACGTGCCCGTCCCGGGGTGATCGTGGAACTGGCATCGGCCATCATGACCTGCCTGCCGGAAGCGCGGCTGGTGGGGGATGGTTCCGCCCGCTAGCCTCGCACGCGGTAGAACCGCTGCAACTGCTCCGGTTCGAGTATCCCCGCCAGCGCTCCGCCCCGCACGATAGCCAGGGCCTCCGCTTCCTCCCGTTCCAGTTCGTGCGCGGCGTCATAGAGCGAGGAACGGAAGGGGATTGAAACCAGTTGCAGCCGGTGTCCCGGCAGTTCGTTGAGATCCAGCTCCGGCCCGAGGTCCTCCGCCTCCAGGGCGCGGGACAGGTCGGCGGCTGCCAGCAGGGTGCGGGGTCCGGATTCGTCGCGAATCACGATCCAGGCAGGCTCAGCCTCCAGCAATTCCCGCGCCCGTGTTACCGCCAGGATTCCGCTGGACTCCACCACGTCCGTGCGCATGGCCCGGGCTACATGAATCCGCCGCAGGGGAAGCCCGACCGCATCGGCACCGTATTCCAGCCCGCGATCGCGCAGCAGGGAAACGTAGATCGAGCTCTGTCGAAACACTTCGCTGCTCACCAGGCCGGCGCCGATAACGGCCAGCATTCCGGGCAGGATGATGTTGGGGTTGGCCGTCAGTTCCAGCAGCGCGGTGAGCGCCGCCAACGGCGCCTGCAGGGTCGCCGCCATCATGGCGCCCATGCCGATCAGTACATAAAAGGCCTGTGGCGCTACTTCGCCGGGCAGGAACACGTTGGCGGCATAGCCGGCAAGGCCACCGGCGGCGGCGCCAATCACCAGGGTCGGGGCGATCAGCCCGCCGGGAATTCCGAAACCCACCGCCACCCCGGTACACAGCAGCTTGCCGGCGAGCAGCGCCGCGAGCAGCAGCCAGCCGCCCTGGTTGGCGAGCATGTCCTGCACCGCGTTGTAGCCCACGCCCATGACCTCCGGCACCGGCCCGGCCACCAGCCCGGTGACCGCGCCGGCCGCCGTGAGTCGCAACCACAGGGGAATCAAGGCCCCGCCGCGGGTTGCAAAGTGAGAGAGGCGGATGAACAGCGCCGCCAGCGCTCCCAGCGCAAGCCCGGCGGCCAGCACCAACGGAAGTTCCAGCACCGAGGCCATGGAAAGGGCCGGCAGTGCAAATGCGGGGGCTGCGCCGAACACCACCCGGCTCAGGGCGGTGGCGCTGACGGCCGCCAGGATCACCGGGGCGAAACCGCTCAGGGTGTACTCCAGCATTACCACTTCCATGGCGAAGATCACCCCGGCCAGCGGCGTGTTGAAACCGGCCGCGATGGCGGCGGCTACGCCGCAGGCCACGAGCACCCGCTGGGTGTTGTTGGGCACCTCGCGGAACTGGCCGATGGCGCTGGCGCCGGCGGCGCCGAGGTGGATGCTGGGACCTTCGCGGCCCACGGACTGGCCGGTCACCAGTGCCGCGGCGGCGCCCAGGAACTGCACCAGCGCATTGCGCAGCGGCAGCATGCCCTGGTGGTAGGCAAGCCGTTCCATTACATGCACCACCCCCACCTGGCGGGTGGCGGCGGGCAGCCGGCTCATTGCCAGGCCCAGCCCAAGGCCTCCCAGGGTCGGCAGCAGGAAGCGCTGCAGCGGACTGAGGTGCTTGAAGTTGTCGGCGGTGGTGGCGCCCAGGCCCCAGACCTGCAGCAGTTCCACCAGCAGGCGGAATGCAATGATGACCCCGCCGGCCAGCAGTCCGCAGGCGAAGCCCAGCAACGCCTGTCGCGGCAGGCCGTCCAGTGCCAGCAGGTTGTCCTTGAGCGCGCCCAGTCGGCCGGATAATCGCGCGCCGGTCATTTCAAAACGGTAGCTCCAGTCCGGGGCGGGTATCCAGGATCAGCCGCCGGAATTTGTCCTGAATGCGTGCCAGGGCGGCGGCGTCGCTGCCCTCGAAACGCAGCACCAGGACGGGAGTGGTGTTGGAGGCGCGAATGAGACCGAAGCCGTCCGCGAAATCCACCCGCAGGCCGTCCAGGGTGCTGGTGCGTGCCCCGGGGAAATCCGCCCGCGCCACCAGCTCCGGGATCAAGGCGTGGTTCTCGCCCTCCGTCATGCGGATCTGCAGTTCCGGCGTATTGACCGTGTCCGGCAGGGAGGCGAAGACCTGCTGCGGGGTGCGGGAATCGCTGGCCAGCAGTTCCAGCAGCCGTGCCGCGGCATACAGACCATCATCGAAACCGTACCAGCGTTCGCTAAAAAAGATGTGCCCGCTCATCTCTCCGGCCAGCGCCGCCCCGGTCTCCTGGAGTTTGGCCTTGATGAAGGAATGACCGGTCTTGCACATGGTGGCGCGGCCGCCGGCCGCCTCCACCGCCTCGGGCACGGTGCGGGAACATTTTACGTCGTAGAGAATCTCGGCCCCCGGATTGCGGCTCAGCACGTCACGGGCAAACAGGATCAGTTGCCGGTCCGGCCAGATAATGGTGCCGTCCGGCGCCATGACCCCCAGCCGGTCGCCGTCTCCGTCGAAGGCCAGACCCAGGTCGTGGTTGCCCGCCGCCAGCGCGGCACGCAGGTCCTCCAGATTGGCCGCCTGGCTGGGGTCCGGGTGGTGATTGGGAAAATTGCCGTCCACATCGCAGAACATCTCCTGCACTTCGGCGCCGATGGCGCGCAGCAGTTCCCCGGCGAGCATCCCGGCAACCCCGTTGCCGCAGTCCACCACCACTTTCAGGGGGCGAGCGAGGTGGATATCGGAACGCACCCGCTCCAGGTAGTCGCCGAGCACGTTACGGGTCTCAAGGCTGCCGGTTCCCTCCTGCAGGCGCCCGGCCGCCATGCGTTCCCGCAGTGCGGTGATGGTCTCTCCCGCCAGGGTCTCACCGGCCAGCATCATCTTGAATCCGTTGTAGTCCGGTGGATTGTGCGAGCCGGTAACCATCACCCCGGACGGCTTTTGCATCTGGTAGGCGGCGAAATACAGAACCGGGGTAGGCGCCATGCCGATGTCCACCACCCGGCAACCACTGGCCACCAGGCCGCTGTTCAGCGCCGCCTGCAGTGCCGGGCCGGAAAGGCGCCCATCGCGGGCGGTGACGATTTCGCTGACTCCGCGGTCGCGGGCCTCGCTGCCAACGGCGCGCCCGATGAGCTCGGCGCCGGCAATGGTCAGGCTACGATCAACGATGCCGCGGATATCGTAGGCCTTGAAGATCTCCGGCGGTGGTAGTTCGGAGGGGGATTTCACACTGGGGTCCGGGTTGGTCGCTACGGGCGTCGTAGTATAGGCCATGCCTGTCCCGCGGAGCGTTCGCGACCAGGCATCTTTCCCGAACCCGGCGGTTTTTTTCCGGCGTGACGAGGGAGCCGGGAAATCCGGCCGGCGCGGCGTGGCTTTGCCGGGGCCGGCCTCAGGCGCGCGCCACGGCACGCGGAACCGGTTCCTCCGCCACGTGGGTGCAGTTACGCCCGGCCTGCTTGGCCTGCAGCAGCGCGGCGTCCGCTTCCCGCAGCGCCGAGCCTGCGTCGGTTTTTGCGGTGAGTTCGGTCAGTCCGCCGGTCCAACGCAGGCGGTGATGGATGTCCGGCCCGATCTGCAGGCGCTTGGGCATCGCCAGGCGCAGGCGCTGGGCGAGGGCCTGCGCCTGTCCGGTAGCGGTAAAGCTGAACAGGATCGCAAATTCGTCACCCCCGAGGCGGGCGACGAAATCGGTCTCGCGCACGCACTGGCGCAGCGCCCGGGCAAAGGCGCGGATCAGTCGGTCGCCCGCTTCGTGACCATAGCGGTCGTTGACCTCCTTGAAACGGTCAATGTCGATCAGCAGCAGGGCACCGGGCAGGCCCCGGCGGGCCTGGCTCAGGCTGGACGCGAGCCGGTCCTCCAGGGCGCGACGGTTGGGTAGCCGGGACAGGTGGTCGCGCAGCCCCAGGTCGCGCAATTTGCGGCGCTCGCGGGCAATGCGATTCACTGAGCGGGTCAGGGATTGCAGCAAGGGGGTAAATTCCGCCAACCGCAGGTTCACCGGGCCAGGCTCCAGGTCGCGGCGAATGTCCCGGACCAGGCGCTTGAGTTGGCGCAGATCTCGTTTCAGGGCCTGTGCCAGCCTCCGGCGCTGCCACAGGCCGTGAACCAGCCACAGGCCGACGGTAGCGCCAGCCGCCGCCAGGACCCGGGGATTCCACCCGGTGGACCAGGCAAAGGCCAGCCCCAGGCCGCTGAGCAGCAGCGTTCCCAGCAGGAGCTGCCGGATCTGGGACTGTTTTAGGGAGAGGTGCATCGGGCCGTTCACCCGCCGGAGGCCGAACCCGCAATCTACTGCAGTCGGTTGTGGGGCCGCGCGCCGGGCCGATTACAGGACGGGAATTACCGACGCCCGGTATGGCCGAAACCGCCAGCCCCACGGTCGCTGGAATCGAAGTCCGCCACCACCTCAAAGTCCGCCTGCACCACCGGAACCAGCACCATCTGTGCTATCCGGTCGCCGGGCTCGATGGTGAATTCGTGGGCGCCGCGGTTCCAGCAGGAAACGAACACCTGTCCCTGGTAATCGGAATCGATCAGCCCCACCAGGTTGCCAAGCACGATGCCGTGTTTGTGACCGAGGCCCGAGCGTGGCAACAGGACCGCCGCCAGCGAAGGGTCCGCGATGTGCAGGGCGATACCGGTGGGAATCAGCTGGCTCTCGCCGGGCGCCAGGTGCAGGTGCTCTTCCAGGCAGGCGCGCAGGTCCAGCCCGGCGGAGCCGTCGGTAGCGTAGGCAGGCAGCGGAAATTCACTGCCGATGCGCGGATCGAGGATCTTGAGCTGAATCTTCTTTTTCATGCAGGCGCCTGGCCAGGTAGTCGACCAGCGCGCGGGCCAGCCGGGGTTTGGAATCCAGCGGCAACGGGTGCTGCCCCTGGGCGTCGATCAGCAGCAGGCTGGTAGCGCCATCGCCGAATCCGGTATCCGGTCCAACCGGGTTCGCGCAAATGAGATCCAACCCTTTGGCCACCAGTTTCGCCTGTGCGTTCTGTTCCAGCTGGTCTGTTTCCGCTGCGAATCCCACGGTAAAGGGACGGCGCGGGAGCGCGGCGACTTCCGCCACGATGTCCGGATTGCGCACCAGCTCCAGGCTCAGTTGTTCCGCATCCTTTTTTATCTTGCGCGGCAGCGCACGGGCCGGCCGGTAATCGGCCACCGCCGCTACCGCGATGAACACGTCGCAGTCCGGCATATGGGCCATCACCGCGTCGCGCATCTGCATCGCGGTCTCGACCCGCACCAGGCAATCCACCCGCTGCGGCGCCGCCAATGCCACCGGTCCGGATACCAGGGTCACCCGGGCGCCGGCTTCCACCGCAGCCTCGGCAATGGCGAATCCCATGGTGCCGCTGCTGCGGTTGGTGAGGCCGCGCACCGGATCGATGGGTTCAAACGTCGGTCCGGCGGTTATGACCACGTGGCGGCCCGCCAGGCCACCGGTTTCGAACAGGGCCGCCGCCCGTTGCGCGATTTCCGCCGGCTCCAGCATACGTCCGGCGCCCTCGTCGCCGCAGGCCTGGGAGCCATGGCCAGGGCCAAGAATGGTTACGCCGGCGGATTCCAGTGCCCGCAGGTTGCCGCGGGTGGCGGGGTTTTCCCACATGGCCTGGTTCATGGCCGGGGCCACCGCCAGGATGCCACGGCGTGCCAGGCAGGCCGCCGCCAGCAGGTCGTCGGCCCGGCCCTGGGCCAGTCGCGCCAGGGTGTCGGCGGTGGCGGGCGCCACCAGCACCAGGTCCGCCCAGCGGGCCAGCTCGATATGCCCCATGCCGGCCTCGGCCTTTTCGTCCAGCAACTCGGAATACACGGGGTGGCCGCTCACCGCCTGGAACGTGAGCGGGGTGACAAACTCCATGGCCGCACGGGTCATGAGTACCCGCACCTCGGCGCCGGCCTCCCGCAGGCGGCGTACCAGGTCCGGGCTCTTGTAGGCGGCGATTCCCCCGCTGACGCCGAGCAGCACGCGCTTGTTGGGCAGAAGGGCCATCGGCACAGTGTACTGTGGGAAAGTCGGCGTCGCATCCACGGATGGTCCGGGTGGCAGGAGGGGTGCACGCATGGGAATTCGCCAATGGCCGGTGGGAGAACGGCCCCGGGAACGGCTGCACCAGGCAGGCCCGGAGGCGCTGTCCGACGGCGAGCTGCTGGCGCTGGTGCTCGGCAGCGGCTGGGCCGGCGGCGACGCCTTGCAACTCGGCCGCCGGCTATTGACCCGCTTCGGCAGCCTGCGTGAGCTGCTTCGGGCGTCGGGTCGCCAGCTCGAGGCCCTGCCGGGCATGGGCCCGGCCAAGGCCTCTCGCCTGCAGGCCGCCCTGGCGCTGGGCCGGCGGGTGCTGGCGGAGCCGCTGCTCGGTGGCCAGGCGCTGGACTCGCCGGCCGTGGTGCGCCAGTTCCTGCGCGGCCGGATGCTGGCACGCCGGCGGGAGGTGTTCGCCTGCCTGTACCTGGATACCCGTCATCGCCTGATTTTCTTCGAGGAGCTGTTCCGCGGAACCCTGGATGGCGCCGCGGTCTATCCCCGGGAGGTGGTGCGCCGTGCCCTGGAGCTCGGCGCGGCGGCTCTGATCCTTGCCCACAATCATCCCTCCGGGGTCGCGGAGCCGTCCCAGGCGGACCGGGCCCTGACCCGGCGGCTGGTGGAGGCGCTGTCGCTGGTGGATATCCGCATCCTGGACCATTTCGTGGTGGGCGAGGAGGAGGTGGCCTCGTTCTGCGAGCGGGGATTATTGTGACCGGAGGCCCGTTCCAGGATCCCGGAGGATCCTCCGCTTTCGCCCGGGATCAGGCGTGGCCACTGGGCGCGAGCTCCCTCGCCGGGCTCGGGAAAGGGGCGGTCGCCTGGCACGCCTACGCGACGCTTGATTACGCCCCGGCCGCACGGTATAAACCGCCCCCTTCTTAGGCGATTTTTCAAGGTACCAACCGATGTCACGCATCTGCCAGGTGACGGGAAAACGGACCATGTCCGGCAACAATGTGTCCCACGCCAACAACCGGACGCGGCGCACGTTTCTGCCCAACCTGCATTACCGGCGCTTCTGGGTGGCCAGCGAGAATCGCTGGGTGCGATTGCGCGTGTCCCGCAAGGGACTGCGGATTATCGACAAGAAAGGCATCGACGCGGTCCTCAAGGACGTGCGCGCCGACGGCCACAAGGTCTAGGGGATAGGGCACCATGCGTGACAAAATCAAACTCGTGTCCAGCGCCGGAACCGGCCACTACTACACCATCACCAAGAACAAGCGCCTTCACCCGGAGAAGATGGAGGTGCGTAAGTACGACCCGGTAGTACGCAAGCACGTGGCGTACAAGGAAGCCAAGATCAAATAAAAAAAGCCCCGCAGATGCGGGGCTTTTTTTTCATCGGTGCGCCGATGGGCCCGGTGACGGCAGTAGTTGCCGTAATTTAAAGTGCCGACCGTCGCTACGCGCGGCCCAGGCGACCGGGCTATTTTTCCTCGCGGCTGCCGTCCACCAGGCCGTGGATCAGCGGCGTGAGGATGATCTCCATCGCCAGTCCCATCTTGCCCCCCGGAATCACCAGATTGTTGCGCCGCGACATGAAACTGCCGTGGATCATCTGCAGCAGGTAGGGGAAATCGACTCCGGAGGGATCCCGGAACCGGATGATTACCATGCTCTCATCCGGGGTGGGAATGTCGCGGGCGATGAACGGGTTGGAGGTATCCACCAGTGGCACGCGCTGGAAATTGATGTGGGTTTTTGAGAACTGCGGTGCGATGTAGTGCACGTAGTCGTACATCCGGCGCAGGATGGTATCGGTCACGGCCTGGGGGTTGTAGCCCCGGTGTGCCGTGTCGCGATGGATCTTCTGGATCCACT
>JAJDOE010000041.1 GCA_022340345.1 Gammaproteobacteria bacterium | reverse complement strand
GGAATTTGACGAGGGCGCGCCCCCGGCGTCCGTTCGACGGGCGATTACTTCTCCGCTGGCAGCTTCACCGGACGCCGCAAATCCTCGGTGGTCTCCTGCAGGAGCAAAACGTTGAGCAAGTTGTCACGAAAGTGCACGTTGCCGGTAAGCGCGAAATGCCGCTCACACAACAATATGGAGTAGGCTACTGCCAGCGGGTTTCCTTCCTCCGGCGCCGCAAAAGCCGAATTCAGGGCACTGCGGGCCAGCAGGGAAGTCTTGGTGACGTTGCCGTCTCCCGGCTCCAGCATGAGTTCTTCATAATTCACGTCGGCCTGACGCAGGACCACCTTGCGCGGGTCCAGGCGCAATTTCCAGGTATCCTCGCCGCGCTCCACCAGGCAGCGGGCCGGAGTCAGCTCACAGTCGCCGCCAAACAAAATGTAGCGGCTGCGCGTTGGCAACGCGATGGCACGATGAAAATCCCGCGCCCGCCGCAACTGGTGTTCAAAGTAGGCGGTCAGCAAGGCCAGGAATTCTTCCCCCTGCTGCGGATCCCCGTAACGTGAAAGTACGCGCTTGCGCACGTCCGGGTCATACGGTCCCCATCCGAATTGCCGCCAGGTCTCCGGATCGTACAGGTCCCGGTCGGGCCGGCTGCCGTCGCTGGCGATGATCCACTCCCGGTCCGGGTGGGGCAGCAACTGGTAGGCGGCCGGCATGGTCAGCTCCACCTCGGTAGCCACCCGGGCCAGGCCAAGACGGTACCCCCGCACCATGCTGCCCAGGGTATTCAGCGCGCCCAGGTTCGGAGTACCAATGAGCACGGCCTTGCGCAGCTTGGCCGCGCCCGCGTGGCTGGGAGTGGGGATGCCGCCGTCGCTACTCAGCACGTCCTCGCCGCCGAACAGGCTGAAGTAGCGCACCAGCAACCCGCCCATGCTGTGGGCGACCACGTCCACCCGCAGCTGCGGGTCGCCGTAGTCCGCGCGGATCTGTTCAACAAACCGGTCCAGCTGGGCCGCGATGCCGGCCAGGTCCTGGCGCCAGTCATAGAGAAACACGTACTGGCGCCGAACGGCCGGATCGTTCACCGGCGTTCCCGGCTGCGCAAAATGGTACCTGCCCGCCTTTCGCAGGGTTTCGCGGATGCGGTTGTAGAAGTCCACTTCCACCAGTTTGTCGAACAGGGCTGCCGGCCGCACGCCGTTATCCCTTGGCATCAGGCGTTGTCCATCGATGGGCAAGGCCAGTTCCGGAAAATCATCGCCGGTCACGAACCGCGACCAGCCTCCCGGAAAGATCTCCACTCCGTCGCGCTCCAGGGTCGCGCCGAGCAGACCGGGAATAATAATCACCGGCGGATGGGGCCGGCCCGTGCCGATGTGCTGGTACAGGCGCGCGAGGTCCGGACCCCGGTTGGCGCAGGCCGCCAGCAGAAGCAGGCTCGCGAGAACCAGTGCCCGCCGCCACCGGGAAATCAAAGCCCGGGACCCGGCAACGGCATCGTGGGACTCGTTCAGCGACCGGCCGGAGGCAACGCGGCGGGTTGGGGGGGCGACGAGGGCAACACGTGACACACGCCACCGGCGTCGTGAAACAGGCCGCGCTGGCGGGCCGCCTGGCGAATATCCAGATCATTCATCACCAACCGGCGCTGGCCGGCAAACACGTCGGTCAGCGCGCCAGGGTCAAGCTGGAGCAGGCTGGCGATAGCCAAATGCACCACTTCGCGCTCGAAGCCCGGGCGCAGCTCGCCGCGAAACATCAGCTGGTAGCGCTTGTCCGGCAGGCTCATCGCCGGCGCGGCCGGGCGCTCGCCCTGGGACGCCAACTGGCGCACCCGCAGGCGGACGTAGATTGCCTTTTGCCGGCGCGGCACACCGTCCGCCATGGAAAAGGCCTTGGTCCACAGGCCCGGGCGCATGTCGCCACGGCGCAACTCCTCGTAGACGGCCTGGAAATAGTGATCGTCGAGCTGGTAGACATCGTCCAGTTCCGCTTCCGCCTCGCGGGTGGCCAGTTCGCTACGCTGGGACAGCACGATGCCGATGGTGCTGAGCTTGTGACGGGCATTCAGCCACAGGCCAACAAACACCAGCACCACGGTGCCGCCGGCCACCACCCAGGCCAGCGCCGGCGCCGAGATCGCGTCTTCGGCGGCCAGCAGCGGCGGCGCCGGCAGAATCCCCGCCAGCAGCAATTTGATTCGTAGTTTCAACACGTTAATGGAAGATGTTAGGACGCTACCTGAGTAGGCGCAAGCGGCCGGTGGGGGTCGGTTCAACCGGCCTGGATCAGCGGCTCCAGTTCCCCGTCCATGTGCATTTCCGTGAGTTCACTGTAACCGCCGATCCAGCGGCCATCGATCAGGATCTGCGGCACCGTGCGCGCGCCGTCGGTCGCCCGGGCGAAACTGCGCTTGCGGGACCCGTCGGCATCCTCGTCCAGCCGCAGCTCCTCGTAGGGAATGCCCAGGCGCTGCAACAGGGATTTGCAGCGCTCGCAGATCGGGCAGGAAGCGGTACTGTAGATAATTACTCGGGCCATGGGTCCTCTCGAATTGCTGGGCTGGCGCCGGCACGCTAGCCGCCATGGACAAAGCCGTCAAGCACCCGGGCAGACGCCCTGTCACCGCTTCCGCCAGCGCCGCGTTAACCAGCCTGAAGCCAATTTTCGGAGGGCACTACGATGCGAACGCGGCTACTACAAACCTTGCTGGCCGTGCTATTGGGCGCCCTGTGGTTGCCCCTGCCGGCGAACGCCTCTGCCGATAATCCGGCGGGGGTCTCTTCGGCATCCCAGCCGGTTCCGTCCGATGCCGATCCGGCCGGCCAGGCCGTTCGGGTGCGCACGGATGCCCACCATGAGTACCACGGAGGAACCCATTGGCGCGGCCGCTGGGGTGTCGGCGTGTACCGCGGCCGGCCGTACTACCGTGGCGGCTGGTACGGGCGTCCCTACTGGCGCGGCGCGTATGTGCGTCCCTACTGGCGCGGCGCGTATGTGCGTCCCTACCGGCGCGGCTGGTATCCGCCAATCGTGGTTGCCCCATATGCGTATGGCGGCCCCGATCCGGACGAGTATGTTGAGGACGAGGCCGCGGACCGCTGCCGGGAAATCCGTCGCTACGAGACCACCGCCACCATTGATGGCAAGACGGTTCCATTGCACGGCTTGCTGTGTCTCGGCAAAGACGGCAAGTGGCACCCGCTGAACCAGCCGGGTTGATTGCATAAAAAAGGCCGGCCAGGCGGGCCGGCCTTTCCGGGCAGACGGGACTCAGCTTAGGCGATTGCCGTCGAAACGCACCGTGAGTACGGGCTCCGGATCCTTCCACATGTCTTCGGTCTGGAAGATCGGTATCTCGGTGTCCTTTTTGAGCACCACCAGTTCCACCGGGCTGTTCACCTTGTTGCCCTGGCTGCCGGAGAACCAACCTACCGCCAGCGAAAACGTATTGGCAGGCAGTTCGTAGAAGGAACGCCCCGCGTCCGTGGCGCGCGGCTCGATTTTCACCAGCGCCTGGTCATCGTCCTCGCCGGTCGCCTCCACCAGCTTGTAGGAGGCGCGCCGCGGATCCTCTTCCTTGACGTCCAGCACCACCGAGCAATTCATCACCTTGCCGTTTCCGGCCAGGCCCTCGTCCACTTCCACGCGGCGGAAATGGTGCGGCGCTGCCGGGTCACCCACGGCAACATGGGGATAGGGCTCGCTGGCCAGGTCGATACCTTCGCTGACGCCATTGGCGGTCACGGTGTAACACTTCATTCTCGTAATTCTCCTGTCACCTGAAAATTCGCTCCGGCAGCACCCGGGTCACGGGCAACCGCCCCAAAAAGAGGGATCGGGCCGGCCGTGGGAACGGCAGGCCCGGCGCAGTAGTTTAAGGTTTCCTAATATAGGCTTGCAACCCGTGGATTCGGTTTTCCAATCAAGCACTTGAAGCCCCGGCCGGTCCCGCAACCGCGCTCGTCTCGTGCTCTGCCCGGCCCCGCAGGCGCTCCCGTTTCAACCACTCCGCTGTCTGGAAGGCCAGTTCCAGGGCCTGGGACGCATTCAACCGCGGATCACACTGGGTATGGTACCGCTCCGCCAGGCGTTCGGCGGTAATCCCCTGGGCCCCACCCATGCACTCGGTCACGTTCTCCCCGGTCATCTCCACGTGCAGCCCGCCCGCGTGGACGCCCTCCGCCAGGTGGATATCGAAGAAAGCGCGTACCTCGGCGAGGAGGTCGTCAAAGCGCCGGGTCTTGAAATCCCCGGAACGTAGCGTGTTGCCATGCATCGGATCACAGGCCCACAACACGTTCCGCCCCTCCGCCGCCACCGCCCGCACCAGGGCCGGCAAGCGATTCGCGATGTGCTTTGCTCCCATACGCGAGATCAGGGTCAGGCGACCGGGCTCGTTGTCCGGACTGAGGCGTTCGATCAGCCGCAGCAGATCGTCCGGCTTCACCGTCGGCCCGACCTTGAGACCGACCGGGTTGCGCACCCCACGCAGGAACTCCACATGGGCGCCGTCCAGTTCGCGGGTGCGATCACCGATCCAGAGCATGTGGGCCGAACAGTCGTACCATTCGCCACTGGTGGAATCGATGCGGGTCAGCGCCTGTTCATAAGGCAACAGCAGTGCCTCGTGGGACGTGAAAAATTCGATTTCCCGGATCTGCGGCGTGTCCGCCGACATGCCGCAGGCCTCCATGAAACCCAGGGTATCCGTAAGTCGTTCCGCCAGTTCCCGGTAGCGGTCGCTCTGCGGACTGTTGCGGGCGAAGCTCAGGTTCCAGCGCTGGACCTCGTGCAGATTGGCATATCCACCCTGGACGAAAGCCCGCAGCAGGTTGAGGGTCGCCGAGGACTGCGCGTAGGCGCGCACCATGCGCTGCGGGTCCGGTTCCCGTGCGCTGGCTTCGAATGCCATGTCGTTGATGATGTCGCCGCGGTAGGCCTCCAGCTCCTGGTCGCCCTGCCGCTCGGTTTCCTGGCTGCGGGGCTTGGCGAACTGGCCCGCCATGCGCCCCACCTTCACGACCGGTACCGCCGCGCCGAAGGTCAGGATCACCGACATCTGGAGCAGGATACGAAAACTGTCGCGGATGGTGTTGGCGCCGAAATCGCTGAAGCTTTCTGCGCAGTCGCCACCCTGCAGCAGAAAGCCCTTGCCGCTGGCAGCACGGGCCAGCAAATCCTTCAGTCGGCGTGCCTCGCCGGCGAATACCAGCGGAGGCGACTGGCGCAGGCGTGCCTCCGCTTCCGCCAGGGCCGTGGCATCCGCATACACCGGCTGCTGCCGGGCCGGCAGCGTACGCCAGCTCTCGGGCTGCCAGTTTCGCTGGGAAGGATTGCTCATGCTCGTGTGGCCGGGATCCGGGGCCGGAGTTTTACCATTTTCAGGCTCAGGCTTCAGTGCGCTGGTCCGGCAAAAAAACGTCCCATGCGCGCCACCGCCTCGGACAATGCTTCCAGTGACGCCGCATAGGAAAATCGTACGTGCTCGGCGGCCCGGTAACTGCCGAAATCCGCACCGGGAGTGATCGCCACGTCCGCCTCCTCCAGCAGCTCGTGGGCCAGTTGCTCGCCGGTGTATCCCAGCCCACTGACGTCCGCGTAGACATAAAACGCGCCGGCCGGCAGCAACGGCACGCCAAAGCCCAGTCCTCGCAGCGCCGGCACCAGGAAGTCACGACGCTGGTGGAAAACCTTGCGCCGACGCTCGAACTCCACCCGCAGGTCCGGCCCCAGGGCGCGCAAGGCGGCAAACTGGGCCGGCGTCGAAGTGGAGATGAAAAGGTTCTGGGCAAGGCGGGTGATGGCCTCGCGGTATTGATGCGGCATCACCAGCCAGCCAATGCGCCAACCGGTCATGCCGTGGTATTTGGAAAAGCTGTTGACCACGAACACCTCGTCCCGGCTGGCGAGCATGCTGAGCGGCGCCCGGTCGTAGACCAGGCCCTGGTAAATTTCATCCACGATCAGGTAGCCACCGCGGGCCGCCACCGTGTCCGCGATGGCCTCGAGTTCCTCCGGTGCAATGAGGGCGCCGGTGGGATTGGCAGGGGTCGCAACCATCACCACCCGGGTTTTCGGGCCCCAGGCGTCCGCCACCCGTTGCGCGGTGAGCTGATAGCCGCTGTCCGGTCCCGAGGGCAGAAGGCGGGGAACGCCGCCGTACAGGCGCACAAAGTTGGCGTTGCATGGGTATCCCGGGTCCGCCAGCAGCACCTCGTCACCCTCTCGCAGCAACAGGCCCATGACCAGCTGCAGCGCCCCGGAACTACCCGGCGCAACCGCCACCCGCTCCGGATCCAGATCTGCCGGCGCGTAGCTGGCGGCGATAGCCTCGCGCAGGGCCGGGATGCCGAGCGCCTGCACGTAGCGGGTGTGGTCGGCCCGCAGTGCGGAGATACCCGCCGCGATGACCTCGTCGGGCGTAGCGAAATCCGGTTCACCAATTTCCAGGTGGATGACGGAATGCCCGGCCGCCTCGCGAGCCAGCGCACGTTCCAGCACGTCCATGACCCGAAAGGAACGGATCGAATCCACCCGCGAACGCATTTTTTCGACCGGTCCCTCTGCGCTTCCGGCTACGGCGTGCTTCAGTTGGCCAGGCGCAGACCGCGCTCCAGCAGCGCGTTGAGTTCGCGCAGGGCCTGTTGTTCCGCGCTCACCTCCAGGCCGGCCTTCTGACGCTCGATGATGCGGTGCTGCAATCCGCGGCGGTCATAGTATTTGAGGCACCCGTCATCCCGCACCGCGCACACCACGCCCTCACCGGCGATGGTGAACAGGCCCACGTATTCGGTGGCGGCTGCGGCGGACATGGAGAGACTCTGCCACAAGCCCGCCGGGCGGGCCACGCACCGGGGCCGGCGAATTTTCCGGCCTTTGGCGTCAACACCAGGCTGGAAACCAGTAGAATACCGCCCCCCATGAGCCCTCTGCTGCAACGATTTCTGGCCATTGCCTGCCTGCTGCCGCTGTCCGTAAGCGCGGCAACGACCCCGCTGGGCCTGCCGTCGGTGCTCGCCCAGGTGCTGGACCGCTACGCAGATCTGCGCACCGCGGAACTGAACGTGCAGCGAGCCGGCCAGGAACTGGCGCGGGTGCGTTCCGAGCTCGGCTGGCAGTGGCAGGCGGACCTGTTCCTGTCCCGCGAGACCGGGTTCCTGAATACGCCTGGCGACCTGGCCAGCGGTCGCTTCGGGGTCACCCGCCAGCTTGCCGGGGGGGGCTCCGTGGGGCTGGAGACGCGCCTGGAACGCAGCGAGGCCGGAGCCGTACTCAGCCCGCTGATCCCGGACCCGGCCAACACCACCAGCCTGAGCCTGAGCTGGCGGCGGCCGCTTTTGCGCGGTCACGACAACGCCGCCTATCAGGAACGCCTGCGCCTGGCGCGCGCCAGCGAGGCCCTCGCCCAGGCCGACCGGGATGCCGCCCGCGACCGGGTGGCCGTCCGGGTCATTGACCTGTTCCATGAATTCGCCACGGTCCACGCGGACCTCAACAATGCCCGCCGCGCCCGCGAGCGGGCGCGGCGCTTCCTGGACTACGTTTCCGGTCGCGCCAAGCTGGGCATCGCCGAACAACACGACCTGCTCCAGGCGCGCGCGCAACAGAGTGCGCGGGAGGCGGACGTGCAGGCGTTGACCGCCATATTGGTTGGACAACGGGTGGCCCTCAACCGGCTGCGCGAAGTGCAGGCGGACGATCCAATCGTTCCGCGTCCGGCGGCGCCGGGGCAAAGTGAAGCGGCGCTCGGCGTAATCGAGAAGGCAATCGCCCGCTCGCCGTTGCTGGCCGCCCTGCACGAGCAACGTGCCGCACTGGAGGCCACCATCGCGCGCATCGAGGACAGCCAGCGCGATCAGCTCGATCTGGTCAGCCGCATCGGCCCCCGCTACCAGCACGGTCCCACCAGCGACGGGCGCATCGACCAGACGGACCTGAACGCATTTCTGGGCCTGGAGTACCGCCGCGCGGTGGACGACAGCGGTCTGCGCGCTGTGCTGCGCCAGGCTCGCCTGGATGGCGAAATCCTGGACAACCGGGCAGGGGTCGCGGAAACGGATCTGCGGTACGAAGTGCGCTCCCTTATCGAGCGCATCGCGCAACGGCGCCGCGCCTGGCACGCCTACCAGGCGCAGGTACAACGGGAACAGCGCAAACTGGATGATGCCCTGAAGCGGCATGGTGACGGACGCGTGGATACCAGCGTGCTCATCCAGTTCGAGGGGGAGTTGTTCGGCGCCGAGTTGCTGGCGGAACGCCAGGCGGTGGAGCTCTCCCGTCTCGGCTACCACCTGGAACTGCTCAGCGGCGCCCTCTGGCGCGGCCTTCCGGTGGCGACGCAGTGACCGGTGCCATTCGCTACCTGGTCGGCCGTGGCCTGGTAGTGAACCTGGTCTCCCTGTTCCTGGTGGGCCTGGGGGTTTTTGCCGCCCTGACCATCAACCGGGAAGCGTTTCCCAACGTCAACCTCGACCAGATCCAGATCAACGTGGTCTACCCCGGTGCGGCGCCGGACGAAGTCGAACAGTTGGTAATTACACCGCTGGAACAGGAACTTCGTACCCTGGACGGCATCGACAACATGATTTCCATGTCGTTTCCGGGCTCCGGGCGCATCAACCTGGAGCTGGATCCCCGCGCGCCGAACCGCGAGCGCATGGTGTCCGATGTCTCGGTGGCTCTGGATCGTGCCGACCTTCCCGCCGATCTGCCCAATGATCCCTCCATCCGCGAGATCGATGGCAGCGTTTTTCCGGTGGTGCGTATCGCCATATCCGCCCCGCGCACGGAAGTCGAACTGCGGCGCCTGGGCGACTCCCTGCAGGACGACCTGCTGGCCATCAACGGAGTGGCGCGGGTGGTGATTTCCGGAGAGCGAAAATCCGAGTACCGGGTCACCGTGGATCCGCAAGCCATGCAACGCTACCGCTTGTCGGTGGACGAGATCAGCCAGGCGATCCGTGGCTGGAACATCAATGCTCCCGGTGGCGACCTGGACACCCCCGACGGACAGCGCGCGGTGCGCGTGCGCGGCCAGTTTCGCAACGCGACGGATGCCCGCGACGTGGTGATTCGCGCCAACGATGAGGGCGACACCCTGACGGTAGGCGATGTCGCCCGCGTCGAGGAACGCCTGGAACGCCCGCGCACCTTGCAGGCGGTGAGCGGCGTGCCGGGGCTGAACATCCTGGTGCTCAAGAAGACCGACGGCGACATCATCGACATCGTCGATAGCGTGAAGGCCTACCTGGACAAGGTACCGGAGCGCTACGGCAAGGACTTGCGGATTACGACTTTCCAGGACTTTTCCCGCAACACCCGGATCCGCCTGAATGTTCTCACCAACAATGCCGGAATCGGCCTGATCCTGGTGCTGCTGTCTCTGGTGCTGTTCCTGCGGCCGTCCGTGGCGATTACCACTACCTGGGGCCTGCCGATCGTGTTTCTCGCGGGCCTGTACATCCTGTTCGTGGCCGGAGTGACGCTGAATCTCATTTCCATGATGGGATTCATCATCGTACTCGGCATGCTGGTGGACGACGCCATCATCGTCGGCGAGAACATCACCTACCACATGGAACACGGCATGTCGCCGAAGCACGCGGCCACCACCGGCGCGGTGGAGCTCATCGGTCCGGTGTCCGCCACGATCCTGACCACGGTGGCGGCGTTCATGCCGATGATGTTCATGCCCGGGCTCATCGGCAAGTTCGTGATCGGAATCCCGATCGTGGTAATGACCTTGCTGGTCCTGTCCTGGATGGAGTCCTTTTTCATCCTGCCATCCCACGTCGCCCACGTAACTCGCCCGGCCAGCGAACCGTCACAGCGTTTCTGGCTGGTGTGGATGGAGAGGATTTACGTGGCGACCTTGCGCGCCGCCTTGTGGGGGCGCTGGATCACCGTGCTGATCTCTGTGCTGGTGCTGGCCGGAGCCTTGTGGCTGGCGCGCACCAGCATGCATTTCGAGCTGTTTCCCGCGGTGGGGCTGGATCAGTACCTGGTGCGGGTCACCGCACCACCGGGAACCAACCTGGAGCGCATGCACCAGGAATTGCTGGCGATCGACCAGGATCTGCGTTCGCGCATCAACCCGGACTACCTGGAAGCCACCGTGCTGCTTGCGGGGCAGACCTCTATCGATGAGGGCGACCCGCTCCTGCAGCGCGGCAGCCGGTTTGGCCAGTTGCACGTGATCTACACCGAGCCCGTCAGCCGCCCGCAGCACGACGCGGGGGAAGACATGCGGCGGCTGGAAAAAGTACTGCCGCCGCGCTACCCGCACCTGAAAATCGCATTCACCCAGTTGCGTCCCGGACCGCCCACTGGCCGTGCGCTGCAGGTGGAGTTCAGCGGCCATCGCGATGAGGACAGCGAACAGGCGGCCCGCGAGCTGATCCGGTACCTGGAAACGGTTCCCGGTGTCACGGGCATCGACAGTGGTCTCGACCCCGGTGATACCCAGGTGAACGTGAACCTGGATCGGGGCGCCGCCACCTACGCCGGCGTGGACCTGGCTACCGCAGCACGCCAGATTCGCGCCGCCGTGGACGGCCTGGTGATCTCCACCACCCGGCGTGGGAGCGAGGAAGTGGACGTGACCATCCGTTTTCCCGAAACCGGCGACCAACTGGACAACTTGCGCAAACTGCTGATCCCCAACGGCCGTGGCGGGCTGGTGCCGCTGGAACGCCTGGCGCAATTCGAAGAAGTCCCAGGATTCACCACCATCCGTCACCGGGATACCCGGCGGGTGGTAAGCGTGGTGGCGGACGTGGATACCAGCATCATCACCAGCCTGGAAATCAATCGGCGCGTGGAAGCCAACGCGTCCCAGTGGCTGGGCGAACTGGCATCTCGGGTGGACGTACGCTACGGCGGAGAACAGGAGAAGAACCAGGAATCCGTCGCCAGCCTGATCTGGTCCATGGCCTTCGCGCTGGTCGCGATCTTTTTCATTCTTGCGATCCAGTTCAACAACCTGGCCTATCCCCTGACGGTGATGCTCTCCATACCGTTCGGGATCATCGGCATTATCCTCAGCTTCTACCTGCACGATCTGTACTGGAAGCCTATGCCGCTGTCTTTTTTCGCGCTGATGGGCATGGTGGCCCTCACCGGGGTGGTGGTGAACAGCGCCCTGGTCTTACTGGTATTTGTTCAGCGCGCGATCCGCGAAGGCGTCGGTTACAAGGAGGCCCTCATCCAGGCGGGCCGCCGGCGCATCCGCGCGGTGTTCCTCACCGCCACCACCACGGTGCTCGGCCTGTTACCCACCGCCTACGGCTGGGGCGGCCTGGACCCGTTCGTCGCGCCCATGGCCCTGGCCCTGTCGTCCGGACTGATCTTCGCCACTTTCGTGACGCTGCTGACCATCCCGGCGGCATTCCTGTGCGGTGTCGACGTATGGCAGGGTTTGTGTTTTCTTTTCCGGGGGCGCGGAAAAGCGGATCCGGCGGCCTGAGCGGCGAGCGCCCCGGTCCGCCAGCAACGGCCCCGCGGGTTACTTACGTCCGCAGGGGCGCGTAGGCGACGATCAGCAGCAGGCCTACCGCCAGGTGCAGGCCGATGGTCAGGGCATTCACCTTGAGCAAATCGTAGGGCAGTCGTTGCCAGTCCACACCGGGTTCGCGGCTGCGCCGGTGCCAGTCGCTGGCCATGCGCATACCGTACCAGGCCAGGACCACCGGCAGCAGCGCGATGAAAGCCCAACCGGTTCCGAACCAGCCGGCCCAGCCGCCCAGCCCCAGGGCGGCAACCGCCACGAAACCAGCCGCCAGGAAAACCCGGTACAGCGCCAGCGGGCGGGTGTAGTCGACTCCGGCCCCGGCACGGGCCAGGCGCACGACCCAGTTGTTCTTTCCTACCGCACGATCCGCCGGCACATCCTGGAACTGGTTGATCCATACGATCAGCATGACGAATATCGCGACCGGCACGGAAGCCAGCAGCGGCTCCAGCCAGGACCAGGAATCCAGGCGCCCGGCGGTCAGCACGTAGTGGGTGCCGAGCACAATGACCGGACCAAAACCGATGGCGATGGCGGGTTCCCCCAGGCCGCGGTAACCAAGGCGCACCGGACCCAGTGTGTAGGCAATTCCAAGCACGACGCCGGCCATGCCGACCCACAGCAACGGGGTCGGCGCCAGCCAGGCGCCACCGAGTACCGCATTCAGATGCAATCCGATGGCAATACAGGTCAGGAAGCAAACCACCGTTGCCAGCAGAATCTTCCAGGGTGCAATCAGGCCGGCCTGGATCACGCGACTGCCGCCGTTGAACGGGCTCGGCACCTTGTTGAGTTCGTCGTTGCGGCTGAGGTGGTCGCCGTAGTCGTTGCCAAGATTGGTCCCCGCGTGGGCACACAGCGCGCCAAACAGCACCAGCCAGAACAACCCCCAATCAAATCCCAGCCCTTGGGTCTTCAGCTCACCGGCGGCGATCACCGCCCCGAGGCCGACCGGAACCAGGGTCGCGGTAAAAAACGGTGCGCGCAGGGCACGAATCCATAACAGCAGGGAGCGGCCGATGGCGCCGGCCATCTCCCGCAGCATGGGCACGCGATTTTGAGGATATTCCCGCCAGCGGAATTTCGGATCGTCGTGGAAATCCACGTACTTGGTGGTGACCGGCCGCAGACGGTAATAGCCAACCACGTTGTTCGCGACAAGAAACGGATCGTCCATGAAGGAACGAAAGGCGTCGGTTACCGCGAGAATCGCTTCCCGGGCACGCTGCACTTCGTGCTTGTCGCGGATACGCTGGCATCGGCCCTGGATCTGCAGGCCGCGTATGCCTTCCTCGCCGTCTGGCCAAACAACGGCCTGCACATTGGGATTGACCCGGATCTGCTCCGCTTTGCGCGACGGGTTGAAGGTAAAGAACACCAGCTCGTCTCCGTCGCGAGCGAAAAATACCGACGATCCGGAGCTGTTGCCGGCTACCGAGGTGGCGAGGAACATGCGGCGCGCCTTGCCGAGCACGGATTCGATCAGGCGGTCGACCACCGCGTCCTCGCCGGCCCCCGGTCGGCCGGGCGGAGGTGTCGTCTCGTTTCCCAAGATGTTGAAACTGCTGCTGCTGTCGCCGTGGAAGACCGGGTATACCATAGGTCTGGAATGCCGCGAAACCATGGGTGCTTCCGGCACCACCCGATCGCCAGCAGCCGAACGATCCGGCAGCGGAGAATCGCCCGGTTCCAGCGGCGCCTGCGTCTGCGTTCGCGCGCAATCGTCGGACCGGAACACGCCGCCGGCATTGGAGTTCGTATTCTTGTGGGCGGGTACCCGGAGTTACAGCGCCAGGATTTCCATGAAATCGGTTACCGGCATGGCCTCCAGGCTGTGCTGATCCGAACAGCACGCGATCAGCGCCGCCGACTTTTTCGGTGACAACACGCTGGCCACGTTGCGCTCGAATTTTGCCTGCAGCAGGGGAATGCCCTCCTCGCGGCGTCGGCGGTGACCCACCGGGTAGTCGATGGACACCTTTTCCGTGGCCGAGCCGTCGCGGAAGAACACCTGGATCGAATTTCCGATCGCGCGCTTGTCCGGTTCCAGATATTCGCGGGTGAAGCGGGGGTCCTCCACGACTTCCATCCGGTCGCGCAAGGCATCCACCCGCGGATCGGCGGCCACCGAGTCCTCGTAGTCGCCCGCGGTGAGGTCTCCCTTGAGCAGGCCGATAGCGACCATGTACTGGATGCAGTGATCCCGGTCCGCCGGGTTATCCAGCGGGCCGGTCTTGTCGATGATGCGCACCGCGGACTCCTGGGTCTCGATCACGATGCGGTCAATGTCCTCCAGCCGCTCCCGAAGCTGCGGATGCAGGCATACCGCCGCCTCCACCGCGGTCTGGGCATGAAATTCCGCCGGGAAGGAGATCTTGAACAACACATTCTCCATCACGTAGGTCCCGTAGCCCTGGCCGAATTGCAGCGACCCGCCGTTGAACAGCACATCGTTGAAGCCCCAGGTCTTCGCACTCAGCGCCGATGGGTAGCCCATCTCGCCCCGCAGGGCGGTCAGCGCCAGGCGCACGCCCCGTGCGGTCGCATCACCCGCCGCCCAGCTCTTGCGGGAACCGGTGTTGGGAGCATGCCGGTAGGTTCGCAGGGAGCAACCGTCGATCCACGCGTGGGAAACGGCATTGCGGATCTCTTCCCGGCTCGCGCCCAGCATGCGCGCCACTACCGCGCTGGTGGCGATACGCACCAGCAGTACGTGGTCCAGGCCGACGCGATTGAAACCGTTTTCCAGGGCGATTACGCCCTGAATCTCGTGCGCCTGGATCATTGCCGCCAGCACATCACCCACGCTCGGCGGGGCCTTGCCCACCGCCAGGGCGCGCCGCCCCAGGTAGTCCGCTACCGCGAGGATGCCGCCGAGATTATCGGACGGGTGACCCCACTCCGCCGCCAGCCAGGTGTCGTTGAAATCCAGCCAGCGCACCAGCGTGCCGATGTTCAGCGCCGCCTGCACCGGGTCCAGTTCATAGGCAGTACCCGGCACCCGTGCGCCGCCAGGCAGTACCGCGCCCGGCACCACCGGACCCAGCAGCTTGGTGCACGCCGGGTAGCTCAGCGCCAGGAAACCGCAACCGAGCGTATCCATCAGGCAGTAGCGGGCGGTGCGCATGGCCTCCGGGCTCTGGCGCACATCGAAATCGAGAACATAGTCGGCGATCGCCTGGATCTCCGGGTCGAAATCGGGCCGCCGGGCGGCCCGCAGGTCATGGGCGGACATGGTTTGTCTCCTGAAAGAAAAATCAGCGCAGCGGGACCCGGCGGGTCCCGCTGCCAAATCAGCCGGATTCAGCGCACGGCCAGGGGAACCCAGGGGCGCGGATCCGGGCCGCTATAGTCCGCGTTGGGACGGATCAGCACGTTGTTGGAACGCTGTTCCATGATGTGCGCCGCCCAGCCCGTAATTCGGGAACAGACAAACAACGGCGTGAACAACGGGGTCGGGACGCCCATGAAGTGGTAGCTGCTGGCGCTGAAGAAATCCAGGTTCGGGAACAGTTTCTTCTCGTCCCACATGGTTTTCTCGATGGCCTCGGAAACCGGGAACAGCACCTTGTCGCCACAGTCCTCCCCGAGTTTTTTCGACCAGGCCTTGATCACCACGTTGCGCGGGTCGGACTCGCGGTACACCGCATGGCCGAAGCCCATGATCTTGTCCTTGGCGGCCAGTTTCGCCAGCACGCCCTCGCGCGCCGCCTCCGGCGAGTCGTACTGCTCGATGAGCGCCATGGCCGCCTCGTTGGCGCCGCCGTGCAGCGGACCGCGCAAGGTGCCGATGGCCGCGGTCACCGCGGAGTAGAAATCCGCCAGGGTCGCGGCACAGACCCGCGCGGCGAAGGTGGAGGCATTGAATTCATGCTCCGCGTACAGGATCAGGGACACGTCCATGGCCCGCCGGTGCAGTTCGCTCGGCGACTCGCCACAAATCAGGCTCAGTACGTGTCCGGCCAGGGAGTCGTCGTCGGTAGCGGTCTCGATGCGTTCGCCGCCGTTGCTGAAGCGGTACCAGTAGGCGAGCATGGAGGGAAACGCCGCCAGCAGCCGGTCGGCGATGTCCTGTTGCTGCGAAAAATCCTGCTCCGGCTCCAGCGTGCCCAGAAACGAGACGGCGGTACGCAATACATCCATGGGATGCGTATTGGCGGGAATGCGTTCCAGCACTTCCCGCAGCGTAACCGGCAACTCGCGCATGCCCTGGAGACGCAGCTTGTAGGCCTGCAGTTGCGCGGCATCCGGCGGCGTCCCGTACAGCAGCAGGTACGCCACTTCCTCGAAAGTCGCGTTTTCCGCCAGGTCGATGATGTCGAAGCCACGGTACGTAAGCCCGGCGCCTTCCTTGCCCACGGTGCAGATCGCGGTCTGCCCGGCGGACTGGCCGCGCAGGCCCGCTCCGGATTGTTTGGCACTCATGATTGAGCCTCCTGGTTTCCGAACAGTTGATCGAGTTTTTCTTCGTAGTCGTGGTAGGAGAGGAACTCGTAGAGTTCGTCCCGCGTCTGCATCTGTTTGAGAATGTCCCGCTGGTTGCCGTGTGCGTACAGGTGCTGGTAGACCTGCAACGCCGCCTGGTTCATGGCGCGAAAGGCGCTCAGGGGATACAGCACCAGGCCCACGCCGGCGGCGGCCAGTTCCTCGCAATCGAACAGGGGTGTCTTGCCAAACTCGGTGATGTTGGCGAGTACCGGCACACCGGTGGCCTCGGCGAACTGGCGGTACTGGTCGAGTTCCAGTACCGCCTCCGGAAAGATCATGTCCGCGCCCGCTTCCACGCAGGCGGCGGCACGATCGATGGCCGCGGACAGGCCTTCCACCGCCAGCGCGTCGGTGCGCGCCATGATCACCAGTTCCGACTCCCTGGCGTCCACCGCGGCGCGTACCCGGTCAACCATCTCCGCCTGGCTGACGATGGCCTTGCCCGGCCGGTGGCCGCAACGCTTCTGCGCCACCTGGTCTTCCAGGTGCACGGCGGCCGCCCCGGCCCGGGCCATGGCACGCACACTGCGGGCGATATTGAAGGCGCCGCCCCAGCCGGTGTCGATGTCCACCAGCAAGGGCAGCCGGCTGGCGGCGGTGATGCGGCGCACATCCGCGAGCACGTCGTCCAGGGACGTCATACCAAGGTCCGGCAGCCCGAAGGAGGCATTGGCGACCCCGGCGCCGGACAGGTAGATGGCCTGGTGGCCAACGCGTTCCGCCATCATGGCGCAGTAGGCATTGACGGCGCCGACCACCTTGAGCGGCCGGTTCTCGCTGACGGCGCGACGAAAAAGCTGGCCCGCGGTTTCGGTCATGGGGATTCCTCCGGCATGCGTTGTGCGATTCGCTGGCGAGCCGCGCTGATGTGACGGCGCATGAGCATTTCGGCGAGTTCGCCGTCACGCTCTGCGATGGCATCCGCGATTCGCCGGTGATCCGCCAGCGCCCGTTCCGGTCGCGGCGCGCTGCGGGTGGCGGTCAGGCGGTACATGCGGATCAGGTGATAAAGCTCTCCGGTAAGCAGCTCAATGAGCCAGCGGTTGCCGCTGCCGCGAATAATGCGGTAGTGAAAATCGTAGTCACCGGCGGCCTGTACATAGTCGTGGTCCTGCTCGATCATCAGCTCGTGGCGCGCCAGCAGCTCGCCCAGCTCGGCAACCTCCTCCTCGCTCATGTGCTGCGCCGCCAGGCGGGCCGCCATCCCCTCCAGCGCTTCGCGCACCGAGTAGACCTCGTCCAGCTCCCGGTGACTGAGGGTAATGACCCGGGCCCCCACGTGGGCCTGGCGCTGCACCAGGCGCAGCCCTTCCAGGCGGCGGATCGCCTCCCGCAGGGGGCCGCGGCTGGTGCCCAGGCGGCGGGCGACTTCCGGCTCGCTGATCTTGCTGCCCTGGGGCAGGTCACCGCTGACGATGGCGTCCACCAGCTGCTGGCTGACGCGATCGGCGATGGTACGGTGATCGGACGGGGCGGGGTCCGTGGTGGGGGACCACAGATTGTCGACAATCTTTGCCATAAACCGAGGTTATTCGGTCATTTTTTGCCTGTCAAGGCTATTTTGTCAACAATAGGCCTGCAATGCGGGGATCCGGCGGACTCCCCGCCCGGCGCGGGGCCTGCCTAGTGCGGCAGCGGATCGCTACGCGCCGGGACGCGCACCCGCGCGCCCAGGGCCAGCGCCCGCGGCAACATCTGTTCCAGGAAGTGCAACGCGCTGCGGTGCTTGGCGCGGGAAAAGGGGTCGGCGCCCCCGGCGGTCTTGCGCAGCGCACGGGCCATCTGCCAGGCACTGGCGACCCAGCCCGCCTGGAGCAGGAAGGGCACCGATACCGCCAGCGCCGCATCCCGCTCACCGTCTCTCATCCGGGTGAGTTGCAGACGCGTGCTGGCCCGCAGATGCAGCACCGCGTCCGCCAGCGCCGCACCGACGCCGGCGAATGCCTGCGCGCCGCCCTTCAGCGCCTGGGCGGTGGCGCCGATTTCGTCCAGCAACGCGAACATGGCCGCACCGTCGTCCAGGCGCAGCTTGCGCCCGCTCAGGTCCGCCGCCTGGATGCCGGTGGTGCCTTCGTAGATCGGGGTAATACGCGAATCCCGCCACCAGCGGGCGGCCCCCGTCTCCTCGACGTAGCCCATGCCACCATGGACCTGGATACCCAGCGAAGCGACCTCGACCGCGGTCTCCGTGCACCAGCCCTTGACGATGGGGGTCAGCAGATCCAGGCGCGCCTGGGCGGCGGCACCCTCGCCGGTATTCGGGAACGCGCGCGCCAGATCCGCCTGGGCCGCGGTTACCAGCGCCAGGGCGCGCATGGCCTCGCTGGTAGAGCGCATATCCAGCAGCATGCGCCCGACGTCCGGGTGACGAAGGATGGCCACCGGCTCGCCATCCCGTTGCCCCTGGACCCGCTCCTGGGCGTAGCGGAATGCCTGTTCGGTGGCGCGTGCCGCCAGACCCACACCCTCGATGCCGACTTTCAGCCGCGCCAGGTTCATCATGGTGAACATGCAGGCCAGACCCTGGTGCTCACCACCCACCCGCCAGGCCAACGCTCCCTGCTGCTCGCCGAAACTCATCACGCAGGTGGGGCTGCCGTGAATGCCGAGTTTACGTTCGATGGAGACCGCGCGCAGATCGTTGGCGGCACCGCAGTTGCCGTCGGCGTCCGGCAGAAACCGCGGCGCCAGGAACAGGGACAGGCCTCGCACCCCCTCCGGCGCACCGGGAGTACGCGCCAGCACCAGGTGCACGATATTTTCCGCCAGCTCGTGCTCACCCCAGGTAATGAAAATTTTCTGGCCCCGCAGCAGGTAGTGGTCGCCGTTGGGAACCGCCTGGCTGCGGATCGCGGACAGATCCGAGCCCGCCTGGGGCTCGGTGAGATTCATGGTGCCGGACCACTCGCCGCTCACCAGGCGGGGAAGGTACAGGGCGCGCTGCTCCGGGGTGCCGTGCACATGCAGCGCCTGGATCGCCGCATCCGTGAGCATCGGACACAGAGCGAAGGACAGGTCCGCCGCATTCCACAACTCGTGAGTCGCCCCGCTCAGCACCTCGGGAAGACCCTGGCCGCCGTGCTCCACGGGCGCCGCCAAGCCCTGCCAGCCGGCTTCGACAAATTGCGCGTAGGCCTGCCGGTACCCGGTGGCCGCCCGCACGCCCTCATCACCGAAGCGTGCACCCTCGCGATCACCGGCCTCTCCGATCGGGGCGATCACCTCGGAGGCGAAGCGGGCCGCCTCGGCCAGCACCAGTTCCGGGGTCTCCCCTTCCAGGTCCAGCTCCGCGAAAGCCGGCGCCCGGGCGAGCTCCGCCAGCGGCACCAGTTGCCGCAGGCAGAACAGCAGGTCCGCGACGGGCGGCTGCCAGCTCATGACCCGTGTCCGGTCATTTTTCCAGGGCCGCGATGAGCTGCGGGACGATCTGGAACAGGTCCCCCACCAGGCCGTAGTCCGCCACCTGGAAGATGGGTGCATCCGGATCCTTGTTGATGGCGACAATGACCTTGCTGTCTTTCATACCCGCCAGGTGCTGTATGGCCCCGGAGATGCCCACCGCTACGTACAGGGACGGCGCCACCACTTTGCCGGTCTGCCCCACCTGGTAATCATTGGGCACGTAGCCGGCGTCCACCGCGGCCCGGGAGGCCCCCACCGCCGCCCCCAGCGCGTCCGCAAGCTGGTCGATGAGCGCGAAGTTCTCCGCGCTGCCCACGCCGCGCCCGCCGGAGACCACCACCCCGGCGGTGGTCAGTTCCGGCCGCTCCCCGGGCGAGGCCTCGAGTTTCAGAAACCGGCTGCCGGCCGGCGGCGCGTCCGGGAGCTGCACCACCCGGATGGCCACCGGGTCGTCATCACCGACCGCGCCAAAGGCCGTGGGTCGCACGCTGGCGACCACGGGAGTTTCCTCCACCCGTACGGTTTCCAGCGCGTTTCCCGCGTAGACCGGCCGCACGAAGGTCTGCGCGTCCACCACCGCCATCAGGTCGGATACCTGGGCCCGGTCGAGCAGCGCCGCCACCCGCGGCAGCAGGTTCTTGCCGGTGGTGGTGGCGGCCGTGAATACATGGCTGTACTCGCCGGCCAGGCTGGCCACCAGCGGCGCGTGGCACTCCGCCAGCGCATGCTCCAGCTGCGGTGCATCGCAGCTCAGCACACCGCGCAGTCCGGCGATGCACGCCGCGGCGGCCGCCAGTGTCTCGACCCGGTGCCCCGCCACCAGCAGATCCACCTCGGAGCCGAGAAGCTGCGCCGCCGCCACCGCGCTGCGGGTGGCGGCCGCCAGCTGTTCGCCATCGTGTTCGGCTATGACCAGCACCGCCATCAGATCACCTTCGCTTCTTCACGCAGTCGCGCAACCAGTTCCGTGGCGTCATTCAGCACCACGCCCGCCGTACGCCGGGCCGGTTCGGCAACCTGGATGATCTGCACCCGCGGCGCGATGTCCACTCCCAGCTCCGCCGCCTCCCGCACCTCGATGGGTTTCTTTTTCGCTTTCATGATGTTCGGCAGCTTCACGTAGCGGGGTTCGTTCAGGCGCAGGTCGGTGGTGAGGACCGCCGGCAGCTCCAGCGCCAGGTGCTCCAGGCCACCATCCACCTCGCGCACCACTTCCAGGCCCTCGCCGACGAAACGGATCGCGGAACAGAAGGTGCCCTGGGGCCAGCCCAGCAGGCCCGCCAGCATCTGCCCGGTCTGGTTGGCGTCGTCGTCGATGGCCTGCTTGCCCAGCAGCACGATGTCCACCGGCTCCCGCGCCACCTGCTGCGCCAGCAGTTTGGCCAGCGCCAGCGGCTCCAGCGCGCCCCCGGGGTCGGGAACGCGCAGGTGAATACCGCGATCCGCGCCCATGGCCAGCGCGGTACGCAGGGTTTCCTGGCAGGCATCGGGCCCGGCGGACAGCACCGTCAGTTCCTCCGCCTGGCCGGATTCGCGCCAGCGAACCGCCTCCTCCACCGCGATCTCGTCAAAGGGATTCATGGACATCTTCACGTTGGCGGTTTCCACGCCGCTGCCGTCGGCACGCACCCGCACCCGCACGCTGTAGTCCACCACGCGTTTTACCGCGACCAGCACCTTCATTTGTCGGTTCTCCGTTGCATGGCCGCCAGTTCCGCCAGCGGCACGCTCTGGTCCCGCAACTGCTGCTCGCTGGCCTGGGCCTGGCCGGACAGGATGCGGCGGGTGGCGAGGAAACCCTTTGAATCGTTCAGCACTTCCGCGGCACGCAGCCCGCCATTGGCAAGATACAACACCGCGAACCCGGCCTCGCCCGGTGTGCCGCGCACCACCGCTTCGTCCTCCGGGCCGGCCACACCACCCATCTGCAGGCGCAGTTCGTACTGGTCGGTCCAGAAACTGGGCAGATCCGCATATTCCCCCCGGCCATCGAAGATCACCCCGGCCAGGGTGCGCGCCTGGCCCATGGCATTGGCCACCGACTCCAGTCGCAGGCTGCCGTACTGCGGATGCGGAAAGCGGCAGCAGTCACCGATCGCAAAAATGTCCGCTGCGCTGGTGCGGCACGCCGAATCCACCACGATGCCGTCTTTCACTGTCAGCCCGGCCTGGCCGGCGAGATCCGTATTAGGCGTTACCCCGATGGCGATCAGTACCGTGTCCGCTTCGATGGCGTCGCCGCTTCCCAGCCGCACCGCGCGCAACCGGTCCTCACCCTCCAGGGCGGCGACCGTGGCGCCCGTATGAATGCGCACGCCCGCGGTTTCGTGGCGATCCGCCAGCGCCGCGGCCATGGGGCGTGACAACACCCGTGCCAGCACCCGGGATTCCCGTTCGATCACATCCACCTGGCAGCCGAGTTTGCGCGCCGACGCCGCCACCTCCATACCGATGAATCCGCCGCCGATGATCGCCAGCCGGCTTCCGGTCGCAAGGCGGGCGCGCAGGGCCAGGGCGTCGTCCAGGGTGCGCAGGCTGAGCACTCCGTCCAGCTCCGCCCCCGGGAGCGGCAGCGTGCGCGGCGACGCGCCGGTGGCCAGCACCAGCTGCGCATAGCCCAGGGTGCTGCCGTCCGCCAGTCGCAGCTCCCGCGCGGCGGTATCGATTCCGGTTGCCCGGGTACCGGTACGGCAGTCGATTTTCTCCTCCGCGTAGTACTCCGCGTCCCGCAGCCGTGCCCGGGCGGCGTCCGTTTCACCGGTCAGCAGACCCTTGGACAGCGGCGGCCGCTGGTAGGGCAGATGGGGTTCCGCGCACAGCAGGGTGACCGGACCCGCATAGCCACGGTTGCGCAGGTTGATCGCCAGCTGGCCGGCGGCCTGGCCGCCGCCGACAATCACCACGCCGGTCACGACCTGCGCTCCAGGTCCGTCACCAGGCGCGCGGAATAGGCGCGTAACACCGCCGGCACGTCCACCCGCGGGTTGATCAGCCACTGGAAGATGCCGCCGAACACCACCGCGGCGAACTCGGTAGCCACCAGCTCCGGGTCCGCGTCAGTGCGAATCTCACCGGCGTCGATGCCCTCCCGCACCCGGCGCGCCACGTCGGCGCGCTGGATCTGCTGGACCTCCGCCACCCGCGGCGCGACTTCCGAGCCCGGCTCCACGGCCTCGAACCACAGGATGTACATGGCGCGGATCGCCTCCGGCGAGCCGCCCAGGAATTGCCCCATGGCCTCCAGGGTCGCCGCCAGCGCACCCATGCCGGTGCGCTCCCCCACCGCCGCCTCCAGCCGCGACACCCAGGCCTGGGACACGTCGCGCAGCACCGCCCGGTACAGGCCGCTCTTGGAGCCATAGCGGTAACTGGCCAGGCCGCGGCTGTAGCCGGCCTGCTCGCCGATGTCGCGCAGGGTGGTCTTCTGCACCCCCTGAACGGCGATCAGGCGCACCGCGGCATCCAGCATGCGCCGCTCGGAAAGCGCCGTGCGCTCGGCCTGGGTGCGGCGGCCGGGTTTCGGGTCGGCGGGATCCGCGCGCTTGGATGGGGTATCGGGGGCCATATCCAGAAACTTGCTGTTGACAAGCTAGTTACTGGAAAGCACCCGGCAAGTCAAGCCGGGCCGGGACGGCTCAGGCGCCGTCGGCGAGGAAGCCCGCCTTTTTGTGACTGCCGTCGCAGAACGGTTTGTTCTTCGAGTTACCACAGCGGCACAGGAAGGCTCGCGTCCCGTGCCAGTTGCTGCGCCCGCTTCCGGAATAGATGGTGAGATTGCCTTCCAGCTTGAGCGGGCCGTTCCGTTGTGGCTCGACCCGCAACGGTCCGCCGGAATCGGAAAAGCCCTCGCCCTTTTTGCCAACCGCACCGCTGTCCCGGAATCCGGCCGCTTCGTGGCTGTTGTCGCAAAAGGGTTTGTTTTTTGACTGCCCGCAGCGGCACAACGCGGCGCGGAACTTCAGGCCCGGCTGGTCCGCCCCCGCGCCCTGGATCTGCAGCTGGCCGCGCAGGAAATACGGGCCGTTGTGCGTTACATGCAGGGTGTTGCCCGGGTCCGCTTGTTCCACTCCATCACCATCCTGGCATTGGAAACTCAGCGCCCCGCTGGGGCAGCGCTTGATGACCTCCACCACCTCCGCGATTTCCACCTGGTCCGGCTGGCACCAGGGTTTGCGGCCGCCAACAAACAAATCGCCTTCGGCGCGACTGCATTCCGTTACGTGAATACACAGCCGCTGGTCCCAGCTCACGTCCAGCTGTTTACCGGAATAGGAAAAGACGTCTTTGGCGCTCATAGGCGTAACTCCGCATTGCTGCTAGCCGGGAATCGTCCCCATCATACGTTGCCCCGGGCATCCGGTGTGCGTCCGCCTGGGCGTGGTTCCTGATTTGGCGCCTGGTGCGGCGCCAATGCCTGCCCGCGCGCCGCCAGCGGCCGTACGCCGCAACGGTCGAGCCCGGCCAATACGGCCTCGGCCAGCACCCGGTTGCCGGTGGCGTTGAAATGCCAGTTCGTTGCCTGCAGGTTCGGCTCGCCGGCCGCCACGTAGGCGGCTCGCAACGACGCGAACGGATCAATCACGCAGGCCAGCGGGAATTCCTTTGCCAGGCGCGCGGCGAACGCCTGGTGAAGGTGTTGATTCGCGTACACCTGGCCGGCGTGGGGCATCACCAGCAGCACCAGGCGCCGGCCTTCTTCCCGATACGCGCCACGCAGGATTTCCACCGCCAGAGCAGTGGCTTCCGCATTGGCAAACACCGCCGCCCGATCCTCTTCGGCCGCCTGCAATACCCGGTCCTCGGCGTAGCGATACCACGCCATGCGCGCCAGGCTCAGCAGGTACGGAAACTCGAAACGATAGGGCGCGTAGTAGTAGTCCCGTCGATGGTAGCGCTTCATCGCCCGTGCCTCGCCGGGCACGCCTACCGGCGAAACCGGCACCAGCGCATCGCCCTTCAGAAAAAAGTACGGTTTGATGTGCGAATGCGTATCACCGGAATAGAAAAGCCAGGATGCCACCAGGTTGCGGCGCAACATTTCCTGGTACACACCCATAAGGATCAGCCGGTCCGCGGCGCCACGCCCGGCCATCTCCCGGTACCGCAGGTACGCCTGGTCCTGGCCGTAGCCACCGACGCCGTAGTTGTCGACCCGGCAACCCAGCCGTCCCGCCAGCAGGGATGGCCACGCCTGCGCGTCCTCCACCTCATCGGCGTGCACAAAGGAATCGCCAAACGCGAGCAGGCAGGCCTCGCCGTCCATCGCCGGCGCCGGACGCGGTCTGCCCGCATAGGCGCCCCAGCCCAGTTCCGAGCGCGTGGGCTTCAGTTCCGCAAAGTAGCCGAGGCGAAAACGCTCGGGCAAAAAACCCAGCGATTCGTTTTCGCCGACGAAACACAGCGCCTCGAAGGCGGATACCGTGATCAGGATGACAAGGAAAAATGCGCGCATGGGATATCCGGCGCCTTCACTGGCCGCCGCGCCGTTATACTACCCTCGTGAACCCGATTCTCGCCGACCTGATCGAACACCTTTCCCTCGAGCGCCTGGAACGTAACCTGTTCCGTGGCGACAGCCGTGACATCGGCACCCGCCAGGTGTTTGGCGGCCAGGTGCTCGGGCAGGCGCTGGCCGCCGCCAGCCAGACCGTGGAAAAACGGCTGCCCCACTCGCTGCACGCATACTTTCTGCGGCGCGGGGACCTGCAGGCACCGATCATCTATGAAGTCGACCGCGCGCGGGACGGTGGCAGCTTCACCGCGAGGCGGGTGGTCGCCATCCAGCACGGCCGGCAGATCTTCAACATGGCCTGTTCCTTTCAAAGGGAAGAAGCCGGGCTGGATCACCAGGACAACATGCCGCAGGTACCGCCGCCGGAGGAATTGCGGGACGTAATGGAATATGGGCGGGAACTGAAGGAGAAAATTCCCGAACTGAAGCTGCCGCGCTTCCTGCTGGAGGAACGCCCCTTCGAGTTCCGCCCGGTGCAGGATCCACAATACGCGGACCCGGTAGCGCGGCCACCGCGCCGCCAGGTGTGGCTGCGCGCGGTGGACCGGCTGCCGGACGATGAACTCCTGCAGCGCAGCATGCTGGCGTATGTCTCCGACTACGGGCTCATCGGCACCGCCACCCTGCCCCACGGCGTCTCGCCGCTGAGCCCGGAGGTGCAGATGGCCAGCCTGGACCACGCCATGTGGTTCCACCGGCCGTTCCGCCTGGATGACTGGCTGCTCTACGATGCGGACAGCCCCAGCGCCTCGGGTTCCCGGGGTTTCGCCCGCGGCCGGCTGTTCACCCGCGACGGCGGCCTGGCGGCCTCGGTGGCCCAGGAGGGCCTGATGCGAATCTGGGACCGGGGGCGTTAGCCCCCGGCTCCATTGCAGCCATCCTGGCGCTGTCGTGCAGCGACAGGACGGCGTTGCCAATCCATTGGAGTGGCGCCAGACCCGCTCCTACTTAAATACTTTTTTCAGAAACTTTTCCAGCTCCGCCCAGCTCGCCTTGTCGGCGGCCTCGTTGTACTCCAGCGGCAGGCCAAACTTCTGCCCGCGGGCGGTGGCCGCCGGGTTGGTGAAAGAGTGCTTGGCGCCTTCGTAGCTGCGGTAGGTCAGGTCCGCGCCGGCCGCCTTCATATCCGCCTTGAACGCGGCGATGTCTTCCGGCTTGACGAACGGATCCGCCGCACCGGCGGCCACCAGGATACTGGCCTTCAGTTTGCCCGGTTTCGCCGGCACGGACCCCGCCAGGTTGCCATGAAAGCTGGCAACGCCATCCAGGTCCAGACCGCTGCGCGCCATGTACAGCACGATGGCGCCGCCAAAACAGTAGCCGATGGCGGCGATCTTCGTTGGATCGGTGCTGGCGTGTTTTTCGAGGATGGCCTTCGCCGCCTGGAAGCGTGCGACCCCCACGTCCATGTTGGCGAACACCTCCTTCATGAAGGTACCGGCGTCCTTGGGGTGGTCCGCTTTCTTGCCGTCGCCGTACATGTCCAGCGCCAGCGCCGTGTACCCCATCCCCGCCAGTTGCCGGGCGCGGTCGCGGGCGTAGTCATCGTGGCCCCACCACTCGTGAACCACCAGCACCCCGGGCCGCTTTCCGGACACCGACGCGTCGTACGCCAGGTAGCCCGTGAGTTTGACGCCGTCCACATCGTAACTGATCTCCTCGCCGCGGATGTCCGCCGCGAAGACCGGCATGGCCACCAGGGCCAGCAGGCAAATTGAAATGAGCTTTCGCATTACTTTCCTCCTGTTTAAGGGCTGCTTGGTTGTCAGCGTGCCTGCATGCGGATGCCCGCATCCAGGCGAATGGTCTCCCCGTTGAGGTACGGGTTCTCCACGATGTGCCGCGCCAGCAGGGCGAACTCAGACGGTTCTCCCAGGCGCGGCGGAAACTGGATCATCTCCACCAGCCGGTCCACCACCTTTTGCGGAATCTTTTCGAACAACGGCGTGTTCATCAGTCCCGGGGCGATGGTGTTGCAGCGGATTCCCAGCTTTGCCAGGTCCCGGGCCACCGGCAGGGTCATGCCGACGATTCCGCCCTTGCTGGCGCCGTAGGCGACCTGGCCGATCTGGGCTTCGTAGGCGGCCACGGAAGCAGTATTGACTATCACACCGCGTT
Organism: Gammaproteobacteria bacterium; assembly: GCA_022340345.1. Taxonomy (GTDB): domain Bacteria; phylum Pseudomonadota; class Gammaproteobacteria; order HyVt-429; family HyVt-429; genus JAJDOE01. The sequence goes on along the minus strand of JAJDOE010000041.1, from coordinate 18,011 downwards.
CCCCGTTCGCGTCCGGCTCATTCTTCGCCATCTGTTCCGCGGCCAGGCGCAACACATTGAAGGTGCCCACCAGGTTGATGCCGATGACCCGCTGGAAATCCGCCAACGGGTGCGGCCCCTCGTCCGAGAGGGTCTTGATCCCCACGTTGATACCGGCACAGCTCACGCACACGTCCAGGCCGCCAAAGGCCTGCTGGACCGCCGCCAGTCCGGCCGCTACCGAGGCCTCGTCGCTGACGTCCACCCGGGCGAACAGGCTGCCGGGAAGCTGGGCGCACAGGTCCTGGCCGCGTTCCGCATCCCGGTCGAACACCGCCACCCGCATGCCGGCGGCATGGAAATTCTCCACCGTGGCCCGGCCCAGGCCCGAGGCGCCGCCGGTAACGATGGCGCGGGTCTCTTCCAGTTTCAAAATCGTTTCTCCGAAAAACCGCCTCAGCCGCCGTATTATGTCGGAAATACCGCCTCCCTCCACGTTAAACTCCGCGCCCCATGCTGTACCGCCAGAATCTGCTTGCCGGGGCCCTGTTTGTCGTTCTCTCCGAGCTGTGTTTCGCGTCCATGGGCGCGGTGGTCAAGCACCTGTCCTTCGGGCTGCCCAGCGAGATGCTGGTGTTCGCGCGCAACTTCTTCGCCCTGTTGTTCCTGGCTCCCCTGCTGGCCCACAACCGGGTGCCGCTGGCCACTGCCCTGTTTCCCTGGCACCTGGCCCGCGCACTGATCGGCCTGTCTGCCATGTACTGCTTTTTCTTTGCCCTGGGCCAACTTCCGCTGGCCGAGGGCATGCTGCTCAAAATGACATCACCCTTGTTCATGCCACTGGTGGCCCTGTTGCTGCTGGGGGAACGGGCGCCACGCCTGGCGCTGGTGGCGGTACCGGTGGGCTTCCTGGGCGTCGCCCTGGTGTTGCGTCCCAGTGAAGGCTTCAATCTGTTCGCCGTGCTGGCGGTGGCCGGCGGTGCGCTGGCCGCCACCGCCAAGGTCAGCGTGCGCCGCCTGACCCGCAGCGAGCCCATACTGCGGGTGGTCTTTTATTTCGCCCTGATCGCGAGCGGAGTCTCGCTGGTACCCGTGCTGTGGAGCTGGCAGACACCGGCCCCCGGTGAATGGGGCCTGCTGGTGAGCCTCGGGCTGCTCGGGACCCTGGGGCAACTGTTTCTGACCCGGGGCTACGCCGTAGCGGGCGCGGCGCGGGTGAGTCCGCTCACCTATTTCTCGGTGGTGTTCGGCACCGCCTGGGGATACCTGCTGTGGGGCGAGACCATTGACTGGGTGTTCGAATTCGGTGCCCTGCTGATCGTTGCCGCCGGCATCCTGGCCCTGTGGCGGGACAAACGAGCGCCGGTGAGCGCCGCGCTGGAGTCCACCTGAATCCGCAGCCACCGTGCATCCGCCCGCCAACCGGAATATCATTGCCCCGGTTTTCCCGCCTCAAGGCGACCTGATGCACATTCTGATCACCGGCGGCGCCGGTTTTATCGGCTCCCACCTCGCCCGCAGCTACCGACGGGACGGTCACCAGGTCAGCGTGCTCGACAACCTGCATCGCCGCGGCAGCGAGATGAATCTCGCCGCTTTCGCCGCCGACGGAATCGCATTCCATCACGGGGACATTCGCTGCCCGGGGGATCTGCAGGGACTGCCCGGTAATTTCGACCTGCTGATCGAAGCCTCGGCGGAGCCCAGCGTACTGGCGGGCCAGGACGGCGACCCCGGTTACGCGCTGCATACCAACCTGACCGGCGCGATCCACTGCCTGGAATTCGCCCGTCACCGTTGCGGCGGCTTCCTGTTTCTTTCCACCTCGCGGGTATATGCCCAGGGCGCGCTGCGCGACCTGGCACTGGAAGAAACCGCCACCCGTTTCGAACTCAGCGCCACGCAGGTCTTGCCGGGTGCCTCCACCGCCGGCATCAGCGAGGACTTCCCGGTGCTTGCGGCCCGCTCCCTGTACGGCGCCACCAAGCTGGCGGCGGAACTGCTGATTCACGAGTACGTGGACCTGTACGGTCTGAACGCGGTGATCAACCGCAGCAGCGTCATCTGCGGACCGGGCCAGTTTGGCAAGACCGACCAGGGGGCGTTTTCCCTGTGGGTGGCGGCCCACCACTACGGGCGGCCCCTCCGCTACACCGGTTACGGCGGCACCGGGAAACAGGTGCGGGACCTGCTGCATCCGGATGACCTGTACCGCCTGCTGGTACGGCAGGGAGAACGGCTGGGGAGCATCAGCGGCCATACCTATAATATTGGTGGTGGCGCCAACAACGCGGTCTCCCTCGCGGAACTGACCCAGTTGTGCCGCCAGCAGACCGGCAGGGAAATCGAAATCACCGGGCAACCGGATACCCATCCCAACGACGTGCCGCTGTATGTCACCGACGCGGGACGCGCCGCGCGGGAACTGGACTGGCGCCCGGTGCTCGGCGTGCGCGATATGGTCGCTGGCATCCATGCCTGGATCACCGAAAACGAAGCAAGCCTGCGGCCACTGTTTGCCCCGGAGTAGCCGGTTATGATCGCGACACCCATTCCCGCGGAAGACGAAGCTGCCCCGCAGCCGCCCTCGGGCACCGGATAGTCGGAGCAAGCGCAGCCATGAGCATCGCCATCGTGACCGGGTCGGGTGGATTGGTGGGCAGCGAGTCCGCCCGCTATTTCCATGACCAGGGCATGGACGTGATCGGGATCGACAACGATCTGCGCGCCTATTTTTTTGGTGCGGAAGCCTCGACCCGCTGGAACAGCACCCGCCTGAGCACGGAATTGCAACGCTTCCGCAGTGAAGACCTGGACATCCGCGACCGGGAGGCGATCGAAAAACTTTTCGCCCGCTACGGTAAAGACATTGCCCTGGTTCTGCATGCCGCGGCCCAGCCCAGTCACGACTGGGCGGCGCGGGAGCCGCACACGGATTTCAGCGTCAACGCCAATGGCACCCTGGTACTGCTGGAGGCCTGCCGCCAGCACTGCCCGGACGCGAGTTTCGTTTTCGTGTCCACCAACAAGGTCTACGGCGACACGCCCAACGAGCTGCCCCTGGTGGAACAGGACAGCCGCTGGGAACTGGACCCGCAGCACCCCTGGGCGGAGCACGGTTTTGACGAAAGCATGCGCATCGATGCCAGCAAGCACAGCCTGTTCGGCGCCAGCAAGCTGGCGGCGGACGTGCTGGTGCAGGAGTATGGCCGCTACTTCGGTATGAACACGGTGTGTTTTCGCGGCGGCTGCCTGACCGGACCCGCCCATTCCGGCGCCGAACTGCACGGTTTCCTCGCCTACCTGGCGCGCTGCGCGGTCACCGGCAACCCGTACACGGTATTCGGCTACCAGGGCAAACAGGTCCGGGACAACATCCACTCCGCGGACCTGGTGCAGGCGTTCTGGGCCTACCACCAGGCGCCGCGTCCGGCAGCGGTGTACAACATCGGCGGGTCCCGGCACAGCAACTGCTCGGTGCTTGAAGCGATCGCGCTGTGCGAGCAACGCGCCGGACGGGAATTCAACTACACCCTGTCGGAAGAATCCCGCTCCGGCGACCACATCTGGTGGATCAGCGATGTGCGCCGTTTCCAGCAGGACTATCCGGGCTGGCGCTACCGCCACAACCTGGAATCCATACTGGATGAAATCGTCGCGGCGTGCCGGGAGCGCTACGCGGCGTGAAACTCTCGGTGGTCATTCCGGCCCGCAACGAGGCCGGGTGCATTGACCGGACCGTGCGCGACCTGCATAGCCACCTGGCGCAGCGGGACATCGACCACGAGATCGTGGTGGTCAACGATAACTCCACCGATGAAACGCCACACATCGCCGCCTTACTGGAAGCGGAAATCCCGGCGGTACGGCTGGTTCACAACACTCCCCCGAACGGTTTTGGCTTCGCGGTACGCCGCGGGCTGGAGAACGCATGCGGCGACGCCATCGCGATCTACATGGCGGATGCCTCGGACTCTCCCGCGGACCTGCAGCGCTTTTTCGAAACCCTGCAGGCGGAAAACGTGGACTGCGTGTTCGGCACCCGCTTCCACCGCGACAGCCGGGTGGTGGACTACCCCGGTTTCAAGTTATTCCTCAACCGTACCGCGAACTTTTTCATCCGCGTGCTGTTTGGCTTGCGCTACAACGACATGACCAACGCCTTCAAATTGTATCGCCGGGAGGTGATCCAGGGCATCCAGCCGCTACTCAGCCAACATTTCAATATCACGGTGGAAATTCCGCTCAAGGCCATCGTCCGCGGCTATTCCTACCGCGTGGTCCCCAACGACTGGTTCAACCGGCGCTCGGGGGAATCGAAACTGAAAATTCGCGAAATGGGCAGCCGCTACCTGTTCATCGTGCTGTACTGCCTGCTGGAAAAGTGGCTGTCCCGAGGGGATTACCACCGGGAAAACCGCCACCGCTTGCCATGACCCGCCTGCTGCGGCTGGTTGCGCTGATCGCGGTGATGGGCTGGGCACCGTCGCCGCAGGCGGCGTCACCGGACCCGGCGGAGCTACCCAACCTGGCGACGCTGTTTGCCAGCGCCCAGCCCCATAATCTGCAGGCGCCGGTCCGCCAGGGGGACTGGATCATCACCCGGGTCACCGGACCCGACCCCTGGCTGCTGCTGCCCCTGGATCACAAACTGCGGGACCTCAAGCTGCGGGTGGAACTGCGCGACTTTCGCCAGTCCAAATACCTGCGGCTGTATCGTGCCCGGAACGGCATCTCCCTGGACCGGGGCACGCCCGAGCAACACCACCTGGCCGACCACGGCAACAACATCGTGACGTTCACGCTGCCCAACGGGCACTACCAGGCCCTGCGCCTGGACTTCGAGGGCGTCCGCATCGACCGGAATACCGATCTCGCGTTCCGCGTGCAACTGGTGCCCCGCGGCCTGCTGGACAACGGCACGATGCCGTACCTGGCGGCGTTCGGGATGGCGCTGCTGATCCTGGTGCCGGCGATCCTGTTGCAGGCCTTGTTCTGGTCCCGCGCCGACCCGCGCCTGTCGCTGCTGATTGGCCCGGGGGTCAGCCTGCTGCTGCTGCTGGCGCTGTACCTCGCCGGCTACACGGTGGGAGAAAATTCGCGCTGGGCGCTGCCCGCAGGAATGGCCCTGGCGATGACGGCGGTGCTGGTGCTGGTGTGGCGGCGCAAGCGGGTCCAGCTACGCAGCCTGTGGCGCGCCCAGCGCCGGGTCGTGGGGCTGTACCTGCTGCTGTGCCTGGGCGCCACCGCGCTGGTGAGTCACGACACGCCATTGCCTTTTGACAACCTGGATTTCAAGTCGATCTCCGGGCCCAAAACCTTCGATGCCTTCCGTGCCCACGACAACCTGTTCCAGTACCTGAACGGCAACGCACTGGCGACACGTATCCCGATCACCGCGCCCTATGCCGGTGGCCGACTGGTCTACGTGGCCCAGGACCGCGGCATCCTGGCCGGCGCCGCCTGGGCCGGATTGCGGCTGCTGCTGGAACCGATGTCATCGCGGCTGGGCACGTCCTTTTTCAGCTACACGCTGTTGGCCATTTGCCTGAACGCCTTGCTGGTACTGCCCCTGTGGTTCCTGCTCAACCGCCACTTCCGGCGCGGGCGTGGCCTGGCGCTACTGGCCCTGGTCCTCACCGCATGCGGGCTGGTGAACTTCTGGTTTGCCTGGTTCAAGTTCGCCGCCGGCGCCCTGTTGCTGGGCGGGCTGCTGCTGGTGCTGGAGCGCCAGGCGGGCACCGCCCGCTGGCTGGGAGCCGGCCTGCTTTGCGGACTGGCGGCCGGCCTGCACCAGAGCGCCGCCCTGGGCATTCCGGTGCTGTTGCTGTGGCTGGGCTGGCGGCATGCCCGCGCGGCGGGCTTCGGCCGGGCCCTGTGGCAACTGCTGTTGCTCACCGGGGTCTTCGCGCTCACCCAGCTTCCCTGGAAGTTGTACGCGGCGCTCTACCTGGGTCCCACGGACCGCATGCTGCGCTCGTTCCTGATCGCCGGCCACTCCCATCCGGACGGCCTGCTGGCCGCCATCTGGCATTTCTGGGCCACCACCCCGCTTGCCGAACAGTTTGCGGAACGCGCCGGCAACCTGTGGGCCAGCCTGCGACTGGCGGAACTCGCCGAACTCGCAAAACTGGCCCTGGCGGCGGACCTGGGGGGACTGGCGCTGCGCTGGAATCAGCTCGAGTTCGGACGCCTGGCGATCCTGTTCTATCCGCTCACCGGCCTGTGGCTGCTGGACCAGTGGCTGCGGCGCCGGCACCAACTCCCGCTGCGCCTGGAAGGCGACGCAGAGGAACGCCAGGGACTGGCCGCGGCCGGCGCGCTTACGCTGCTGGCGGTCATCCTGGTCGCCTTCGGCCGCTACCTGCCGGATGTGCCCTACCACCAGCCGCTGGGCGTGATCGCGATGCTGTACGTGCTGCTGGCCGCGCGGGTGGCCAACGGCGTCCCGTTGGTGCGCAAGCTGTTCTTCGCCTGGCTGGCGCTTGCGGCGCTGCGACTGGGGTTATTTTTGTGAAGGTCATCGCGAACCGACCCGGAACGGGAACCGATAAAAAAACGGCAGCCGAAGCTGCCGTTTTTCTTGTGGCGCGTTGCCGGCGTTTACCGCGACGGCACCACCAGCCCGGACTGGGAAGCGAAGTACGCGGCCAGGTCTTCAATGTCCTGTTCGGTCAGGGGCGCGGCCATGCCCACCATGATCGGGTTCTTGCGCTCCCCGGATTTGTATTCCTTGAGCGCCTGCCGCAGGTAGCCGGCGTACTGGCCGGCAATCCGTGGAAACTGGACCGTCGGGCTGTTGCCGTCCGGACCGTGACAGCCGGCGCAGGTCTGGGACTTTTGCTTGCCCGCCGCCGCGTCACCGGCAACCGCCGCCGGAACGATCAAGACCGCGGCCAGGGCCAGGACCAGCCCGGCGATAGTGGTTCTGTATGTGTACATGGCAGGCTCCTGCTACTTCTGGGCGGAGAAGAACGCGGCGATATCCGCCATGTCCTGCTCGCTGAGGGAAATGGCCTGGGCATGCATGGTCTTGTGGGACCGCTGCTGATCCTTGTAGGCCTTGAGGGCGGCCACCAGGTACTCGGCGTGCTGACCACCCAGTTTGGGTACCGGGTACACGGGGCTGGCGTTCTTGTAGCCGTCGATTGCGTGACAGCCCAGGCAGGTATCGGCCTTGACGGCTCCGGCCGCCGCGTCACCGCCTGCCCACGTGCTTTCCGCTGCGCCCAGACCCAGCACCAGCGTTGTGATCGCCGGTACCACCAAATTTTGAATTTTCATATCTAACTTCTCCAATCAGGGTCCAGATGCGCACCCGGCCGCGCATCGCGGCCGGTGGCGGGGCGGTAGTATACGCAAAACCCGGCGCGGGACCAGACGGGCTGGTAGCATGGAAATATGACGGACAAGGTGGAAAAGCTGGTGGTGTTCCTGGATGGCGTGTCCCAGGTGGAATTTCATCGGGACCGGGAGCTGAGCGCTTCCCAGCGGGACTACCTGGCGCACATGGACGTGCGCATGGACCAGGGGATCGACCTGGAGGGAGAACGCATCGATGCGCCGGACCCGCTGCAACGGGCAACCTTCGTGGCCCGCACGCTGGTGCTGGCGCTGCTGGAGGAGGACCAGGGCATCGCCGCGGCGGCCTGTTCCTGGCTCGGCGACCGGGTCCCGGAACTCACCCAGGTCCAGGCGCGGCGGGACGGCGAGCAGGTGCAGGTGGAACTGGTCTTCGGTGAGCCCGCGCCCAATCAGGCCCGGGTGGAGATGCCGACCCTTTCCTGATCCGGCGCGCCCGGATCCGGGGGGCTTGCCCGGCGAGCCCGCGCAGCGCGGTCAGCCACCATCCGGCTTGCCGCCCAACTTTCCACACAGGCTCAACAGCAGCGCCCGTTCGCCGGCTCCCAGCCGCGCCAGCAGCCGCCGCTGGACGTCCAGCCGCACCGTCTCCGTGCTTTCCAGCAGTTCCGCGCCGTCCCGGGAAAGCACGAAGTGCTTCTCCTTGCCGGTGCCCCCGTGCTCCCGGATCCAGCCGTTCTTTTCCATGACCTGCAACTTGCGGCTGAGGACGCTGCGCTCGGAGGCCATTTCCGCCGCCAGCGCCTTGATGCTCACCGGTCCCAGCCGGGCGATCAGGCCCAGTACCGGCAACTGGGTGGCGCGCACGCCGAATGGCCGGTAGGCCTCGTCGTAGGTATGCAGGATGAAATGACTGGTGCGCAGCATCTGCAGGTTGACGCACTGCAGTTCCTCGTCCAGTTCCACGGCGGCGTTTTCCATGCGGGGAAACTCAGATCTCAGCGTGAATTGTGTATATGCACAATTATAGATGCATATGCACGAGTGTCAAGCCGCGGCCCCGTCGTCGCTCCCGCCCGCTATAATCCCGCGCCCCCGGCTACAAAAAAACGGCGGCGCGAGCCCTCATGAGCGAATTCTTTTTCAGCTACGGACTGTTCCTGGCCAAGACCCTGACCCTGGCAGCAGCGGTGCTGGGCGTATTTCTGGTGGCCTACGCCGCCTCCCGCCGCCAGCGCGGCGAGGGGGATTTGAGCATTACCCACCTCAACCACCACTTCGCCGATCTGGGCCTGGCGGTGGACCAGGCGCTGCTGACGGGCAAGGCCGCCAAGCAAGCCAGCAAAGAGGAAAAGAAAAAGCGCAAGGCCAGCGGCGAAAAGGACGAAAAGAAAAAACCCCGGCGGGTATTCGTACTCGACTTCAAGGGCGACATCCGTGCCACCGGCGTGGACGCCCTGCGCGAGGAAGTCACCGCGGTGCTCAGCCGCGCCACCAGCCGCGACGAGGTGGTGCTGCGGCTGGAAAACGCCGGCGGCGTGGTGCACGACCACGGACTGGCCGCATCGCAATTGATGCGGTTCCGCAGCCAGCGCATCCCGCTCACCGTGGTGGTGGACAAGGTCGCCGCCAGCGGCGGCTACATGATGGCCTGCGTCGCGGACCGGATCCTGGCGGCGCCCTTCGCGGTGCTGGGCTCCATCGGGGTGCTCGCCCAACTGCCGAACCTCAACCGCCTGCTGGACAAGCACGGGGTGGATTTTGAACAGATCCAGGCCGGCGAGTACAAGCGCACCATCACGATGTTCGGAAAGAACACCGACGCCGACCGGGAAAAGATGCAGGAAGACGTGGACGACATCCACGCCCTGTTCAAACAGCACGTGGCCCAGCATCGCCCCGACCTGGACATGGAAAAGGTCGCCACCGGCGAGACCTGGTACGGGCAACGCGCCATCGAAGTGGGCCTGGTGGACGATCTGACCACCAGCGACGACTACCTGGTGCGGGCCGCGGAAAAAAAGGACGTATTCGCCCTCAGCTACGACACCCGCCGCTCGCTGGGCGAGCGCCTGGGCAACTGGGTGCGGGAAAGCGTGAGCCGGGTGGTGGCAGGAGTACGGTAGACGAACCGGAGCTACGTGGATTTCAGACGTGATGCCGGACGCTGATCCCGCGCAGCCGCGCCCACACCGGCTCCAGCGCGCCGCGCAGTCCGCCCAGCGTGTTTCGCGCCGTGTCCGACCAGTTCGGCTCAATCACCGGCGGCAGGTCCCGCGGCTCCACCCGGCGTCCGCTGATGAGCATATGCAACTGGACCCGCAGCGCCGCGGCATCATGTTTCTTGCCCCGCTCCAGGTGCACCAGCGGAAGGCCCGCCAGTTCCAGCGACCGGACCACGATCGCCGAGCGCCGCCGGTTTTCCGTCAATTGCACCGCGACCATCGGCGCCAGGGTACTGGGGCTGCAGAGAATGAAATCCACGACCTGGCGGGCCAGGCGCCGTTTGTGGTGTTCCAGGTCATGCACCGGTTCGATGGGATCCACGATGGAGCCGAGACTGACCTTGGGCAGCACCCGCACGTGATCCCCGGTGACCCGCTCGAGCAGAGACAGCGTGGCGCGCTCCTCGGGATCCAGCAGGCGCGGACGCACGGCGCAGGGAGGGAGCTGGCGCCGGTTCTGGCCGCGCAACAGGGAGATCCCCCCGCTCACCAGGATGCCCAGGCTGATGCCGACGATCGCGTACAGGATGTACAACATGCAATGATTCTAGGCCTCCCGGCGGGTTCCGGTGGGCCACCGGTCCCCCGCCGGGTGGCTTTCGTCGGCTTTTTTGCCCGGCGATCCGCTGGCCCGGCGGGCCCCCGCAAAACCCCGGTTTCGTGCGCGTGATCACCAGCGTCTTTTTTGACCTGTTTTCCACCCTGCTGGATGCGGGCAGCGCGCCGCGCAGCGTGGCCCGGCCCACCTCCGAGATCCTGGGGGTCTCCCAGGCGGCGTGGAACGAGGTGTGTTTCAGCGAACACCACGAGATCCGCCAGCCCAGCGATGGCCTGGAGATCATGCGGCGCCTGGCGCGGGAACTGGTGCCCGGGGTATCGGAGAGCACCGTGCGCGCGGCCCACGAAGAGCGCCAGCGGCGCTTCGACTGGGCCTTCCGCCGCATCGAGCCGGACGTGCTGGCCGGACTGGATGCCCTGCGCGAGCGGGGGATACGGCTGGTGCTGGTATCCAACGCCTCCACCGATGAAGTCAGCGCCTGGCCCGAGTCGCCGCTGGCGGAACGTTTCGATGCCGTGGTGTTCAGCTGGGAGGCCGGAGCCGCCAAGCCCGAATCCGCCATCTACCAGCGGGCCTGCGAGCTGGCCGGCAGCGACCCGGGGCAGTGCCTGTTCGTGGGGGATGGGCGCAGCGACGAACTGGTGGGGGCACATGAACACGGGCTGCACCCGCTGCTGATGACACGATTCCTGGCAACCACCCGCGCCGATGAACGCCGACAGCGCTACCGGGACGTAATCCGTGGCGCGGTGGCTTCCACCGCCGAGGTGGTGGACTGGCTGGACGCTAGCCGCTAGCGGTCATCGTTTTTCAAATGGCGCCGGATCTCGATCCGCCGGTCCGCGGTGCGACGCAGGTCACTGATGTAGACCACGTGATCGGTACGCGCATCGTCGTCGTAATACAGTTCCAGGGTCTCGCGAATCACCGGGAAGGCCAGTTGCTCCCAGGGGATTTCCTCGCGGCGATACAGACCCACCTCCTCGCTCTCCGGCCCCGCCGCCGCCTTGCCGTCCACCAGTTGCCCGCGGAACATCAGGTACACCTGGTTGATGTGCGGCAGGTTGAACAGGCCGTACAACTTCAGGTCGGTGACCTCGGCGCAGGCCTCCTCCCGCGTCTCCCGCGCCGCCGCCTCCACGGTGGTCTCGCCGTTCTCCATGAATCCCGCCGGCAGGGTCCACAGGCCGGAACGCGGCTCGATGGAACGCTTGCACAACAGGATCCGGTCCTGCCACTCGGCGATGCAGCCAGCGACCATGTTGGGGTTCTGGTAGTGGACGGTGCCGCAACGATCGCAGATGAAGCGCGGCAGGTTGTCACCTTCCGGAACCCGGAGGCTGACCGGCGAGGCACATTCGCTGCAGAATTTCACGGGATCAGGCTGGCGCTGGGGTTGCGGACATGGACAGGTACCGTCGGAAACTCTAGCAGAAATCCCGGCGGCATGGCCCGCGGTGGCATAATCGCGCCCATGCCCGACGACCTCTCGCGGCCGATGGGCCGCTTCATGCTCTACGCCATGTGGCTGGTGCTGCTGGGCCTGGCGGCGCTGTTTTTCCAGGGCTACCTGGACCGCTGGCAGAACCCCAATGGCCAGGTACAGTCAATCCAGGACGGCGGCGCGGTGGAGGTACGGCTGCAGCGCAACCGCTACGGCCACTACGTGATGAACGGCTACATCAACGACCAGTACGTCACCTTCATGGTGGATACCGGGGCCAGCACGGTGGCGGTACCCGGCGAGCTGGCCCGCGAGCTGAAGCTGAGCCCCGGCGCGCGGGTGCAGTTCCGCACCGCCGCCGGGCCTGCGGATGGTTTTACGACCCGCATCGAGACCCTGCGCATCGGCGAAATCGAGCTGCACAACGTGCGCGCCTCCATCAGCCCGCGCATGCGCGGCGAGGTGCTGCTGGGCATGTCGGTGCTGCGGCACCTGGATTTTTCGCAGAACGGCGACGTATTGACGTTGCGCCAGACTCTCCCGGGAGGACAGTAATGATGAACGCACCCCGTATCCTGGCGGCCCTCGCGCTGCTGCTGCAGGCTGGCATCGCCGCCGCCGACTCCCCGTCCGCATGGCTGGACACCGCCCTGCCGGAGTTGCTGAAGGAGTACCGCCATTTCCACCAGAACCCGGAGCTTTCCTTCCACGAAGAAAAATCCGCGGCGCTGCTGGCGGCGGACTGGAAGGCCCTGGGCGCGGAGGTGCATACCGGCATCGGTGGCTACGGGGTCGTGGGCTTACTGCGCAACGGCGACGGGCCCACGGTGATGGTGCGCGGCGATATGGACGCCTTGCCGGTCAAGGAGACAACCGGTCTGGACTACGCATCCAGGGTCACCGCCCTGAATCCGGACGGCACCAGCGTACCGGTCACCCATGCCTGCGGCCACGACATCCACATGACCAACCTGCTCGGCGTAGCCCGCTACCTGGCGGCGCGCAAAGACCAGTGGCGCGGCACCCTGATGCTGGTGGCGCAACCGGCGGAAGAACGCGGCGCCGGCGCCCGCGCCATGCTCGACGACGGCCTGTTCACCCGCTTCCCGAAACCGGACTTCGCCCTCGGCCTGCATGTCAACGCGGGGCTGGAGACCGGCAAGCTGCGCATCGGGCCGGGTTACCTGTTCGCCAACGTGGATAGTGTTGATATACGGGTGCGGGGCAAGGGTGGCCACGGGGCCTGGCCCCACGTAACCATTGATCCGGTGGTACAGGCCTCGCGCCTGGTGATGGACCTGCAGACCATCATCAGCCGCGAGATCGAGCCCACCGCGCCGGCGGTGATCACCGTGGGTTCTATGCACTGCGGCACCAAGCACAACATCATCAGCGACGAGTGCCGGCTGCAACTCACGGTGCGCAGCTACAGCGACGAGGTCCGCGCGCACCTGCTGGCGGCCATCGAACGCAAGGCAAAGGCCAGCGCGGCCAGCGCCCGGGCCCCGGAACCGGAGGTCACCGTGTCCGAATCGACCCCGGCGGTGTACAACGATCCGGCGCTGGCGGAGCGCCTGGCGGTGGTGCTGAAAAAGGAACTCGGAGCGGACAACGTGCTCAAGGCCGATCCGGTCATGGGCGGCGAGGACTTCAGTCAATTCGGCCGCGATGGCGTGCCGGCCTTCTACTTCTGGCTGGGGGCGGTGGACGCCGAGCGCCTGGCGCGCTACACCAGGGACGGCGGCAAGCCACCCTCGCTGCATTCCGCCGGGTTCTACCCGGAGCCGGAACAGACCCTGCGCACCGGGGTGCGCGCCATGAGCCAGGCGGTGCTGGAGCTGCTCGGCAAGCCCTAAGCGACCCGAGACCCAGGAGATCCCTCCGCGCTGCGCGCGTTCGGAATGACAGCTGGTTTTTCGCGCGCCCGCCACAGGCCTGTCATCCCGAACGTCCCGAAGGGACGGAGCGTTTTACAACGTCGCGCAGCCTTGGCCAGCGACCACACCTGACCCGAAACGAAGCGCAGGGTCCCTCCGGCAACGAAGGTCGGCGCGTTGTCCGCGGGAGATTCCTCCACGCTGCGCGCGTTCGGAATGACAGCTGGTTTTCCGCGCAACCCCCCAAAGGCGCCGTTCTTTATATATAATCCCGCGCCTTTGGCCGCCCGGCCTTTCCGGCCGCCCCGATGTCCAACACTGATTACACCCAGCGCCGCACCTTCGCGATCATCTCGCACCCGGATGCCGGCAAGACCACGCTCACCGAAAAGCTGTTGCTGTTCGGTGGCGCGATCCAGCTCGCCGGTACCGTCAAGGGCCGCAAGGCGAGCCGTCACGCCACCTCGGACTGGATGGAGCTGGAAAAGCAGCGCGGCATCTCGGTGACCTCCTCGGTAATGCAGTTCCCCTACCGCGGGCGCACCGTCAACCTGCTGGACACACCGGGCCACGAGGACTTTTCCGAAGACACCTACCGGACCTTAAGCGCGGTGGACTCGGCGCTGATGGTGATCGACGGCGCCAAGGGCGTGGAGCCACGCACCATCAAGCTGATGGAGGTTTGCCGGCTTCGGGATACGCCGATCATGACCTTCGTCAACAAGCTGGACCGGGAATGCCGCGACCCGCTGGAACTGCTGGACGAGATCGAGACCGTCCTGGATATCCGCTGCGCGCCGGTCACCTGGCCCATCGGCAGCGGCAAGCGCTTCCGTGGCGTGTATCACCTGGTGGAAGACCAGCTATACCTGTTCAGCCCCACCCACGGCGGCAAGGTGCAGCAGGGGGAGATGATCCAGGGACTGGACAACCCGCGGCTTTCCGAGGTGCTCGGCGACCAGGCGGACGAGCTGCGCGAGACCGTGAACCTGGTACGCGGCGCCAGCCACGAGTTCGACGCCACCGCCTACCTGGCGGGGGAACTGACCCCGGTGTTTTTCGGCTCGGCGATCAACAACTTCGGTATCCGCGAGCTGCTGGACAGCTTCGTCACCCATGCCCCCTACCCGCGCCCGGCCCCGGCCCAGCAGCGCCCGGTGGCGCCGGACGAACCGCCCTTCAGCGGCTTCGTGTTCAAGATCCAGGCCAACATGGACCCCAAGCATCGCGATCGCATCGCGTTTCTGCGCGTGGTCTCCGGGCGCTACGAACGCAACAAGAAACTGTTCCACGTGCGCCGCGGCAAGACCGTGCAATTCGCCAACGCCATCACCTTCCTCGCCCAGGACCGGGAGAACGTGGAAGACGCGGTGGCCGGCGACATCATCGGGCTGTACGGACGTAACATCCAGATCGGCGACGCCTTCTCCGAAGGCGAAGACCTCAAGTTCACCGGCATCCCGAATTTTGCCCCGGAGCTGTTCCGCCGCGTGGTACTCCGCGACCCCATGCGCATGAAGGCCCTGCACAAGGGGCTGGATGAACTCAGCGAGGAAGGCGCCGCCCAGGTGTTCCGCCCGCTGGAACGCAACGAGACCATCCTCGGCGCGGTGGGCATGCTGCAGTTCGACGTGGTGGCATTCCGCCTGCAGGACGAATACGGCGTGGAGGCCGGCTACGAATCCGTGAACGTCACCGCGGCGCGCTGGGTGGACTGCCCGGACGAGCGCCGGCTGGAGGAATTCCGCAACAAGGCCCGCGACAACCTGGCCCTGGACAGCGCCGGCACCCTCACCTACCTGGCGCCGACCCGGGTCAACCTGGACCTGGCCATCGAACGCTGGCCGGACATCCGCTTCCACGCGACACGGGAACATTAAACCCAGAAAAGGACTTCCATATAAACCGTCCTTTTCTGACCTCAATTGTTCGCGCGTGCCTGCGCGGACAATTTCATACAAGCAAAGGCTGTCACCTAAACCGTCCTTTTCTGACCTCAATTATTCGCGCGTGCCTGCGCGGACAATTTCATACAAGAAAAAGACTTCCCTAGTTCTTCCGCGCCGTCGCCTTGGCCGCCGCGCCAAGCTTTTCCGCCGGCCAGGCCTTCGGTTCGCTGGGAGGCGTGTTCCCGTCCCGCACGGTGGTGCCGAACCCGGCGCCGCTGATCTCCACCCGCCCGGCGGGGTTTTCCACCCACACGCCCTTGCCCGCAAGCACCGCTACGTCCAGGGCCCTGGAAAAATGGAAGCCGCCCCAGAACTCGGTACCGCGCACGCCCACCGCAGCCACCGGGGTATTCACCCGGAACGCCGGCTGGTCCAGCTTGCCCAGCACCCCGGTCAGGGCGCGGAACGCGCCCCGGGCCAGCGCGAACACCGCGTAGCCACCGGCGGGATCGGCGACGTAGCGGTAGTCCTGGACCCGGAACTCGGTGTCCGCGCCCAGGCGAATCACCGAGCCGTCGCTGAGCTCCAGTCCCAGCCGCGCCCCGGCGCCGGTGCGGATGAGATCACCCACGTACAGCGGACTGCCTTTTACCAGGTCCCCGGAACGGTCCGCCGCTTCCACGCTGGCAACGCCGTCCGCATACCGCACCGTGCCGATGCTCTCGGCGGCGGAAACCGGCGCGCTCATGGCGGCGACGGTCCAGAGCCCGGCCGCCAGCACACGGCGCAAACCGCCGCTAGAACAGATCCAGCACGATATGTTCATAGCCGAACTCCACGTAGGTCTGGACCTGGGTCGGTCCCTGGGATACCACGTCCACGTACTCGGGAAACTCGCTCGCGTCCACGTTGTGCGTAGCGGCAAAGGCGGCGCACACGTGCACCGGGATGTCCCGGGTCAGGCTCAAAACCTTTGCGCTCTCGTGGGCGGCGGCGTTGTCCTTGCTGTGTTCGGTGGTCAGCGCGAACTGCTCGTAACCGTGGCTGACCACCGCGATGGGCAGATCCGGGAAACGCTTGCGCAAGGCGTCGGAATAGCGGATCACCCGCGGCAGGGCCTCGGCCAGGTAACCGCGATCTCCGGAAACGATCTCGAACAGCACCCCGGCCGGGGCGCTATCCCGCTTCAGCAGCGCATCGATTTCCCGGCTGGTGTCGGCACAAAGGGGCGCGCTGAAGGCAATCAGTACGAACGCGGCGGCCGGAAGGAATTTCATGACGGAATACGCCTCGCGGGCAGCGGGAGGATGGATTCAGAAAGCCGGGCCGGTAGCGGGCCGGTCACGAAAACGCGGTACACGAACCCCCCTGCCAACCTCTTGCGGGTTGTTTGCGGCCTTCCGCTGGCCGGGGTTAGCGTGGATCAGGCGTTGAGGTCGGGCACCAGCTGGTTTTCCAGCCGGGTGATCGTATCTTTGATCTGCAATTTGCGCTTTTTCAGGCGCTTGACCTGTAGTTCGTCCGACGTGTTGTCGTCCGCGAGGCGGGCGATGACGTCGTCGAGGTCCCGATGCTCGGTGTGCAACTGTTCCAGCCGCTGCTGTATCGTTTCGTCTTCTGACATCGAGGTCTCAGGATATCACGGGGCCAGGAATGCAGCTAGCAAAACCGTGCCAAGCCCTGTAACTTACTGAATAGATTCGGTTTTTTCCAGCGACCCCAAAACCGCCCGAAAATCCGCCGGCAGCGCGAAATCGAACAGCGCCGGGTCCAGCAACTGGGAGGGTGCGATGTTCTGCAGCGCGCGGAAGATGCTCGCGGTGCGTCCCGGGTAGTCGGTTTCCCAGCCCGCCAGCATTGCCTTGATCTGTTTTCGCTGCAGGTTCTCCTGGGAGCCGCACAAGTTGCAGGGAATGATCGGGTACGCCCGGGCCCGGGCGTAGCGGGCGATGTCCGCCTCGGCACAGAAGGCCAGCGGGCGGATCACCACGTGCCGGCCGTCGTCGCTGCGCAGCTTGGGCGGCATGGCCTTGAGGGTGCCGCCGAAGAACAGGTTGAGAAAGAAGGTCTCGACGATGTCGTCCCGGTGGTGTCCCAGCGCGATGCGGGTCGCCCCCAGCTCGCCAGCCACCCGGTAGGTGATGCCCCGGCGCAGCCGCGAGCACAGCGAGCAGGTGGTGCGCCCGGCGGGGATCTTGTCGCGCACGATGGAGTAGGTGTCCTCCTCCACGATGTGGTATTCCACGCCTAACGACGCCAGGTATTTCGGTAATACGTCCTGGGGAAAGCCCGGCTGCTTCTGGTCCAGGTTCATGGCCACCAGCTCGAAGTCCACCGGCGCCCGCGCCTTCAGCGCCAGCAGCACCGACAGCAGGGTGTAGGAGTCCTTGCCCCCGGACAGGCAGACCATCACCCGTTCGCCCTCGCCGATCATGTCGTACTCGGCGATGGCCTGGCCCACCTGGCGTTCCAGGCGACGTTCCAGGCGTTTGAAGTTGGTGGATTTACGGTCCGTGCTCATTTCAACACGCCAAGCTTCCTGCCGACCCTTGCAAACGCCTCCACCGCCCGTTCCAGATCCTTGCGCTCATGGGCCGCCGATAACTGCACCCGGATGCGGGCCTGGTCCCGGGGCACCACCGGGAACGAGAAGCCCACCACGTACACGCCCTCCTCCAGCAGCGCCGCCGCCATCTGCTGGGCCCGGCGTGCGTCGTAGAGCATGATCGGCACGAT
>JAJDOE010000033.1 GCA_022340345.1 Gammaproteobacteria bacterium | reverse complement strand
TCGACGACGGCATCCACGACCTGGTGTTGCTGGGCATGGGCGGCTCGAGCCTGGCCCCGGAGGTCCTGTGGCAGGTCCTCGGGGCTGGCGGTACCGGTCCGCGTCTCACGGTGCTGGACGACACCTCCCCGGATGCGGTGCTGCGCACCTGCGGCATGCTGCAGCCACGGCATACGGCGTTCATCGTCGCGAGCAAGTCCGGAACCACTCTCGAGACCTGCGCGCTGGCGGATTTTTTCGCCCAGTGGCTGGGGGACGCAGGGCTGGAGATCGGCGCCCGTTTCATCGCCATTACCGATCCCGGCACCGCCCTGGAGCACAGCGCCCGGGAGCGGAACTACCGGGGGCTGTTTCTCAACGCCGCCGACATCGGTGGGCGTTTTTCCGCCCTCAGTCTGTTCGGCCTGGTCCCGGCGACCCTCAGCGGCATCGACATGCAGCCGGTACTGGACGGTGCGTACGCACTGCTTCAGGACCACACGCAGCTCTGCGACACCGCGCGCCTGGGGCTGACGCTGGGCACTTTGGCCCGTGGCGGGCGCAACAAACTGGTGCTGCATCCGGATCCCGCCGCGGCGCCCCTGGCGGCCTGGATCGAACAACTGGTGGCGGAGAGCACCGGTAAGCGCGGCGTCGGCATCCTGCCGGTATCCGGCGCTTCGGTGGCGGCCCTGGCGCCGGCGGCGGACCAGCTGCACCTTGCCATCGGCGCCGGCGATCCGCCGGCCGGGGGCTGGACCTTGCCGATGACGGTGTCGGGAAATGGGCTGGGGGATGCCTTTCTGCGCTGGGAAATCCTGACCGCAATCGCCTGTACGGCGCTGGAGGTCAACCCCTTCGACCAGCCCCACGTGGATCTTGCCAAGGCGAGAACCCGGGAACTGCTGGAAGCGCCGCGAGCCGCGGAGGGTGAGGGAATTCCAGAGGATTTTTTCCGCGGGCTGCAGCCCGGGGACTACGTGGCCATGCTGTGTTACCTGGACCGCGTAGTCCACGGGTCCGACGCCGAGCGCCTGGCACGCGAATTACAGGCCCGCCTGCCGGTTCCGGTGACGCTGGGATTCGGCCCCCGCTATCTGCATTCGACGGGTCAGTTCCACAAGGGCGGGCCGACCGGTGGCCATTTTCTTCTGCTCACCGCGGAAAGCCTGGCACAGGTACCGGTGCCGGGCCGGCCGTTCGATTTCGCTGCCCTGCACCGCGCCCAGGCCCTGGGCGATAAACGCGTGCTACTGGATCGCGGCTACCCGGTGGCGCATCTGCATGCCCGGGATCCGGCTGCGGCGTTAGCTGCTCTCGCGACAGCCCTATCGACAGCGGATTCAAACCGCAAGGAGATCACTGATCATGCCTGAACCTGTCGTCATCATCGGCATCGGAGAAATGGGGGCGGTGTTCGCCCGCGGCCTGTTGCGCAATGGCCACCCGGTTTTCCCAATCACGCGGCTGATGGACATTCGCGCCTCCGCCAGCGAGTTTCCCGCTCCGGGACTGGTGCTGATGTCCGTGGGCGAAGAGGACCTGCACCCGGTACTGGAAGTAATGCCGGAGGCCTGGCGGCCACGGGTCGCCTTCCTGCAAAACGAGTTGTTGCCCCGGGACTGGGAGCAGCACCAGATCCAGCAGCCGACGGTAATCTCGGTGTGGTTCGAAAAAAAACGAGGCCAGGACACCAGGGTATTGTTGCCGTCGCCGGTGTACGGACCTGGCGCGCCGCTACTCAAGGACGCCCTGGAACGCATCCACATTCCGTGTCGGGAGCTGGTCTCGCGGGAACAACTGGTTTTCGAGCTGGTACTCAAGAACCTGTACATCCTGACCACCAATATCGCCGGCATCCAGGCGCCGGGCAACGTCGCCGGGTTGTGGCAACAACACCGGGAACTGGCGCTGGAGGTGGCCGGCGAAGTGCTCGACGTCCAGGCGGCACTGGTGGATATGCCCCTCGACCGGCAGGCGCTGCTGGACGGTTTCGCCGCTGCCATCTCCGCGGACCCGGAACACGGCTGCCGTGGCCGCTCGGCCCCGGCGCGGCTCAAGCGCACCCTGTCCCATGCCCAACAAGCCGGGGTGGCGGTGCCGGCGCTGCAGCGGCTGCAGGACCAGTTGCAGTCGGAATGATTCCCGGTTCATGAACGAGATCACCGTGCGCGAAGCCTGCTGGCCGGAGGACGAGCCGGCGATTCATCACATTCGCGAGGTGGTATTTGTCATCGAACAACGAGTGGAAGCGGAGCTGGAATGGGATGGCGAGGATGCGCACTGCCGGCACGTGCTGGCCCGGGATGCGGCCGGCACGCCGGTAGGAACCGGCCGCCTGAGCGCGACGGGCAAGATCGGTCGCATGGCGGTACTGAAAGCCTATCGGGGTCGGGGTGTTGGCCGCCAGATCCTGCAGGCGCTGCTGAGGCTGGCACGGGACGCCGGTCAGCGCGAAGTCTACCTGCATGCCCAGACCCGGGCGCTGGATTTCTATGCCGCTGCCGGCTTCCGGGCGGAAGGCGAGGAATTCGAGGAAGCGGATATTCCGCACCGGCGCATGCGCCTTCCATTGCAGCCGGAGAGCAAAGGGTCCCGCTGACACGGGCGCCAGGCCGGTACGGCGCCAGGCTGCCCTCGAATCAAGCGCCGCCGCATTTCATCGCCAGCAACGCGCTGGCCGGGCAATCAGCCGATCGCCGGGGTCTCCGGAGTCCGTCGACGACGCGGCGACGCGCTGTCGGGAGAATCCGGCTGCTCCTTGGGGGCCGATGTCTCGCGGATCATGGCGGGTTTTTCCACCGCTGCCTCCGGCTGCCGGGGCCGGTCCTCGGCCGCCGCCGCGGGCCGGCTTCGGCCAGCGCCACCCGCATCCCGCTGCGGATCCCGCCGCGGACGGCGCGAACGCTCACCGCTGCCGGCTGCGCGGCCGCCGCCGGGGCGCCCTCCACCACCGGAACGCCGGCCATCACCGGAACCCCGTCGCCCGGCCTCGCGCGGCTTGCGCGGACGCCGCGGCGGAACCTCGAGCACCGGCAGTTCATCGGGATCGTACTTTCCCACCGGAATGGCGTGGCCGATGTATTCCTGGATATCCATCAGCGAGAAGGCGTACTCCTCGCAGGCAAAACTGACCGCGTCGCCGCTGGCCCCGGCCCGCGCGGTACGGCCGATGCGATGCACGTAGTCCTCTGCGTCCTGGGGCAGGTCGTAGTTGAACACGTGGGAGACGTCCGGGATGTGCAGGCCGCGGGACGCCACGTCGGTGGCGATCAGCACCGGCAGGTTCCCGGCGCGGAATTTTGCCAACAGGCTCTCGCGCTTGGTCTGTGGAACGTCGCCACTGATAACCGCGGCGCCGATGCCGTTGTGGGTCAGCCAGTCGCCGAGGCGCTCGGCGACGCGCTTGGTATTCACGAACACCATGCTGCGGGTGGAATCCCGGTGACGCAGAAGGCTGACCAGCAACGGCAGCTTTTCCTCGTTGGCGGGGTAGTAGATTTCCTCGGTAATGCGATCCAGCACCACCTTGTCCATCTGCACCTGCACGCGCTGGGGGTCATTCATGTGCTCGTAGGCCAGCTCCAGCACCCGCTGGGACAGGGTAGCGGAGAACAGCATGCTGAGTCGCTCCGTGGGCGGCGGCATGCGCCGGAACACGTAGCGGATGTCCTTGATGAAGCCCAGGTCGAACATCCGGTCGGCCTCGTCAAGCACGGCGACCTGGATACAGTTCAGGTCGAACAGGCGCTGTTTGAAGAAATCGATCAGCCGGCCCGGGGTGCCGATGAGCACGTCCACGCCACCGGCCAGTTCCTCCTGCTGGCTCGTATATCCGGTCCCCCCGTAGACCAGCACCAGGCGGATGCCGGTGTGGCTGCCAAGAATCTGGGCGTCCCGGTAGATCTGGATGGCCAGTTCGCGGGTCGGGGCCAGTACAATGGCCCGCGGCTGGGTGGGCTTGCGGCCCTCCGGCGGCGGCTCGCGCAGCAGGCGGCTGAAGATCGCCAGCAGGAAGGCAGCGGTCTTGCCGGTGCCGGTCTGGGCCTGGCCCGCAACGTCATTTCCCGCCAGCGCCGGCGGCAATGCCTCGGCCTGAATGGGGGTACAAAGGGTGAAACCCGCGTCGGCGAGGCCCTGATTCAGGGATTCCGGGAGATCGAATTCCGCAAATGATTGTTTTGTAAGGACTTGGTCTGTCATGCGGGCGCGAGGATAACAGGATTCCGTTGCAAGGTGGACTTGAAATGCCCATCGGGCAACCCCAGAATGGGGATGCCTTTCGAGATTTTCCAACCCCAACCCCTGTTTGAGAGGACCATTGTATGAGTGATGGCGCCATCGTCCATCTGAGCGATGATAGTTTCGAGACCGAGGTCCTGCAGAATTCGGACCCGGTTCTCGTGGATTACTGGGCCGAGTGGTGTGGTCCCTGCAAGATGATCGCTCCCATTCTGGCGGAGATTGCCTCGGAGTACGGGGACCGTTTGAAGATCGCCAAGCTGAATATCGACGAGAATCCGGCAACGCCGCCCAAGTATGGTATCCGCGGGATTCCCACCCTGATGCTGTTCAAGGGTGGCAATGTCGAGGCCACCAAGGTGGGGGCGGTTTCCAAGTCTCAGCTGACCGCGTTTATCGACGGCAACATCTGATTCCGCCGAGGTAGACCCCGGCCAGCGGCTGGTGCTATCGTAGAAACATAATAAGTCGCACGGGCCTTCGCCCGGCGTTTTTCCCGAATCACCCCCATCCGTTTGTCCCTCACAGGGGCAATCCGCATCCACAGATATGCAGTAACTCCAACTATGTCGTTGAACCTTGCCGAACTGAAAAAGATGCCGCCCACCGAGCTGGCAGACATGGCCCGCGCCCTGGACCTCGAGAACGTGGCCCGCATGCGCAAACAGGACCAGATCTTCGCGATCCTCAAGGCCCACGCCAAGAAAGGCGAGGACATCCGGGGTGAGGGCGTGCTGGAAATCCTCCAGGACGGATTCGGGTTCCTGCGATCCTCGGAAGGCTCCTACCTGGCCGGACCGGATGATATTTACGTCTCACCCAGCCAGATCCGGCGCTTTTCGCTGCGCACCGGGGATACGGTTACCGGGCATATCCGGCCGCCCAAGGAGTCAGAGCGTTATTTCGCCCTGCTGCGGGTGGAGACCATCAACACCGAGAGCCCCGAAGAGAGCAAGAACAAGATCCTCTACGAGAACCTCACCCCGCTGCATCCGGACGAGCGGCTGCGCCTGGAGCGGGAAAACGGCTCGGCGGAGGATCTGACCTCACGGATCATTGACCTGATTTCTCCCATCGGCAAGGGGCAACGCGGCCTGATCGTGTCCTCGCCGAAGAGCGGCAAAACAGTAATGCTGCAGCAGATCGCCCACTCCATCACCCACAACCACCCCGAATGCGTGCTCATGGTGCTGCTCATCGACGAGCGCCCGGAAGAGGTGACGGAGATGACCCGCTCGGTACGTGGCGAGGTGATTTCTTCTACCTTTGACGAACCGGCCACCCGCCACGTGCAGGTTGCCGAGATGGTCATCGAAAAGGCCAAGCGCCTGGTGGAGCACAAGAAGGACGTAATCATCCTGCTGGATTCGATTACCCGCCTGGCCCGCGCCTACAACACCGTGGCCCCGTCCTCCGGCAAGGTGCTTACCGGCGGTGTGGATGCCAACGCCCTGCAGCGCCCGAAGCGTTTTTTCGGCGCTGCGCGCAATATCGAGGAAGGTGGGAGCCTGACGATCCTGGCCACTGCCCTGATCGAAACCGGTTCGAAAATGGACGATGTCATCTACGAGGAATTCAAGGGCACCGGCAACCTGGAGATCCACCTGGATCGCAAGATGGCGGAAAAGCGCGTCTATCCCTCCATTATCATCGGCCGTTCCGGCACCCGCCGCGAAGAGCTGCTCACCGAGCCCAGCGAGCTGCAGAAGATCTGGCTGATTCGCAAACTGCTGCACCCCATGGACGACGTGGATGCGTTGGAGTTCCTGCTGGAGAAGCTGCGCGCAACCAAGAACAACGCGGAATTCTTCGAATCCATGAAGCGCTGAGCCGTGCTGGCCCGGCCCGGCTTGCCATGGGCGCCGGCCTTGGCTTACACTGCGCCGCCTTTCGCGCCGGACCCACCGGCGCCGCTATACCGGGACCACCGACGATGAAGTCCGATATCCATCCTGAATACAAGGAAATGCAGGTGACCTGTGCCTGCGGCAATGCCTTTACCACCCGCTCGACCCTGGGTGGGCCGCTGAAGGTGGAAGTCTGTTCCGCTTGCCACCCGTTCTACACGGGCAAGCAGAAGATCATGGACTCCGAGGGCCGGGTCGGCCGTTTCAAGCAGAAATACGGGCTGAAGTAGCCTGCCGCGGTAGATCCGCGGTATCAGTGAAGGCGCCCTGCGGCGCCTTTTTTCGTGGCCAGGCCCGCCGGGCGGGTCTGCGGGTGCAGGTGCCACGCCAGCGCCGCGCCGGCGATCGCCGCCGGCAGACTCTCACCCCAGGCCTGCACCTGGGGCCGGCACCCCAGGTCGCACCAGAACAGCAGCCCGTCCTCGAAACGGCCGCTAAGGAAATGCACCCCTTCGGGCACCAGGCTCAAGGCGGCATCCAGGTCGCGGGTATACGGGCGCGCACCGCTGGCCCCACCGGGATTGCCCAGGTAGTGCTCAATAAGCATGTCGGCTTTCAGGCCGGGCCGGCGTAGCTGCTGCTGTATCTTTTTCGGCACGTTTTCCATGGTTTTTCCCGCTCGGACTCCTGCTAAACGTATCGCACCCGTACTGTCCACGACAAGTCCGCCGAAATTTTTTTTCAGATTATTGAATGAAGGGTTATCGTGTACGCCTGGGCGGGGCAGAGACAGGAGGTGGATGCCGTGTACACCTATACCGTGGGTCATACGAGGCCGATTTCGACTGGGATTTTCCTTCCTGATCAGGAAGTTACATCCGAAGACCTGATGCGCGAGGCGGCTTCCGAGCGCTTTGGCATCAGCCATGACTGGATGGATCAGCGCATGGGAATCCACACCCGGCGCTACGTGGAAGGCCGGATTCAGCCCTCGGAGATGGCCATTTTCGCCGCCCGTCAGGCGCTGGAACGGGCCCCGCAGGTGCCCCCGGAGGAGATCGGTGTGCTCATCTATGCCGGCATGGACCGGGACTTCACCGAGCCGGCCACGGCGCACCTGGTCCAGGCGGCGCTGGGCCTCAGGCACGCGATTTGTATGGACCTGAGCAATGCCTGCCACGGATTCATGAATGCCCTGCACGTGGTGGACGCCCTGATCGCCACCGGCCAGGCCCGCTACGGACTGGTGGTGACCGGCGAGCAGCCGAGCCACGTGGCCCGGGAAACCCTGCGCCAGATCCGCAGGATTCGTTCCCGCAAGCGCTTCATGTCCCTGATCGGAGGACTGTCGGTGGGAGACGCCGGAGCCGCCATGCTGGTGGGCCCGCGCCGCGGGCCGGACGAGGGATTCGCCGGCTTCATGCTGGCCTCGGACGGCCGCCATCACGACCTGTGTGTACTGCGCAAGGGCAAGACGGTGTACGGGCATATGCATATGCGGGAGATCGTCCGGGAAATCGTCGACCTGCACGCGAAACTGTATCCCCGGACCCTGGAACGGCTGGGCTGGCAGCCCGGGCTGATCGACAGCTTTGTGCACCACCAGGTGGGTAAGCGACCGTTTCGTATGCACGCTGAATATGCCGGCATCGGGCTGGACATCATGCCCAATACCGTGGGCCACCTGGGCAACATTACCTCGGCAACCATCCCGGTCAACCTGCACCTGCTGGAGAACGCCGGCACCCTGGCGGATGGCGCCCGGGTGTTTGTGGCCGGCACCGGCAGCGGATTATCGGTGAGCCAGGCGGGTCTGCTCTGGAAGGCGGCCTGAACGGGCGAATTCCGGAAGATTTGCTATATTAGAGGTGGGGTCGGGTTGTCCGGGACGGGCAATTTTCAGGAATCGAAACAAGGGCGTTTCGCGAATGGAATTCAATCTGCTGTTTCTGCCGGCACTGATCGCCTTGTTGTTCAAGGTCGGCATCTTCACCTATGCGCGGTTGTCTCCGCGCCGCAATCTGCAAACCCGTCTGTATCTGGCTTTTCTCAGTGCGCTGGCGCTGCAGAACGTGGGAGAACTGTGGTTGTTCGGACTGCTGCAACAGGGAAGGCCGGCGGACCCCGCCGTCCACCTGTACTACGCTGCCACGGTTCCGGCCATCGCATTGCTGTTTCACCTGGGGTTCAGTTTTACGCCCCAGGCGGATGCCGGCCGGCTTTCCTGGCTGCCGCGCGGGGTCTACGCCTATTCCGCGATGTTGCTGGCCTTGCTGGTGTTCACACCCTGGGTGATTGCCGGGGTGGTGCCGATGAACTACTCCGCCACCCGCGTCCCGGGGCCGCTCTATTTTTTGTTTGAGATTCAGGCCATCGGCACCGGCCTGGCAGTGCTTGGGATGCTCTTGCACGGCACGCGCCAGCGCTGCACCGCCGAAAAACGCACACGCGCATCAGCGATGCTGCTGGCGCTGGTTCCCATGATCGTAATTGTGATCACCGTGGTGGTGCTGCTGCACCTGGAGATCCACTGGTTCAATGCCACCGCGGTGGTGCCGATCGCGGTGACCTACTTCCTGGTGGTAACCGCCTACGCCGTTCACCAACGGCGTCTGTTCGAAATCCGTTTTTTCATTCCCGGATCTTCGGTACGTCGCAGCAAGACCGTTTTTTACCGGCGCATTCGCGCATTGATCAGCGAGATCGCCGACCTCGGCACGGTCGGCGAAGCGGTGCGTCGATTGGCCGACACACTGCATTGCCCGGTTGTGTTGTTGAGCGGACGGGCTCCGGTGCTGTCTCCGGCGGCGGGCTCCGAAATCATGGCCGGGTTTCCCAGCGAGCAGCTGAACGCATTCGACGAGACCGTGGTAGCCAGCGAAATCAGCGCTACCTCACCGGAGCTGTATCGCCAGCTGCGCAGCCACCAGGTGGCCGCCGTTGTTCCTTTTTATCCGCATTCACGCCAGGCCCGCGGCTGGTTACTGCTTGGGGATTCTTTCAGCGAGTCCGTGTATACGGGCCTGGATTTCCGGGTGGTGGAGGAACTGTTCGAAAAGCTCGGCGAGTTGTTCCTAGACCGGATGGTGGAGATGCGCGCAGAACTCGGCCAGGCGCAGGAACTTGCGACGCAACTGGCCCAGCGCAACCAGATGCTCGAATCGCGCCTGCACCGGGTGGAGAATGCCAATACCGCGCTGCGGCGGATCAACGAACGGGTATTGCGGGACGAGGTGCTGGCCAGCCGGGTGGTTGCACCGGCTGCGCCGTCCCTGCCGGAGGTGATCCTGCTGGCACGTGACAAGGGAACCCGGGATGGCCTGCGGGAATGGTTTCCACAGACCCAGTCCTACGTCAGCGTGCGTTCCCGCGGATTTCTTGCCCGCGCAACGCCGGAATTGCTGGTGGCCCGGGTAGCGGACGACTGGGACAGCGCCGACAATCGGCGCCTGGCGGAATACCTGGCAGAGCACCCGGCGCTGACGGCAGTGGTGTACGGACCGGCCGCCGCGGAATTCGGGGCGCGCAATGCGGACCGGCTGGCCGGGGTGGTAGCCATTATGGAGTCCGACCCGCCGGTGGACCGCCTTGCCCGGCAGTTGTTGCGCCTGCGCACCCTGCGCGGGGCGATCTTTGACGCCAGCGACCCGGCCCAGCCACTGATCGGGGAGGACGCCGTTTTTCGCCGCGCCATGAACAGCCTGCGGGCGGCAGCGGGATTCCCCCAGCCCCTATGGATCCGGAGCGAGGATACCGGGCAGGCACAGGCGGCTGCCGCATGGGTACACCGGCTGAGCGGAAACCCGGGCGTGCTGCGGGTTGCCGATGACGAACAAACGCTGGATACGCAAATGCGCCTGGCGCGCAAAGGAGATACCTTGTCCGCGATTCGTCCCGCGTGCCCTGGCCCCGACGCGCGCGCAGAACTGTCTACCCGCGGGGTTCGCCTGGTGCAGATCCTGGCCCCGGAGGGGGACCGCCCGTCTGCGGACGACAACGCGATGATGGTGGAGTTGCCGTGCCTGTCGAAACGGACTTCCGACCTGCCGCTACTGGCGCATTTTTTCGAACTGGCCTGGAACCTGCGGGCCCGCCAGCAGCGCTGGCTCGATGTCAGCGACCTGGAGCGGCTGTCGAGCATGAGCGTCGCAATGCTGGGGCAATCGGTGCGCGCGGTGCTCGAGGCAACCGAGCCGGACTCCCCGACCGAGCCGGAAGGGGGCGTGGAGGTAGATGCGGCGGGCGGCGTGGATCTGGATACGCTGGTTTCCGCCTATGAATCCGGTGTTATCCGCCAGGCCCTGTCGCGCAGCGACGGGAACAATTCCAAGGCCGCCCGGATCCTGGGAATTCGCCCCAACACGCTGCACTACAAGATGGAACGCTACGGCCTGGGCGGGGAGCGAAAGAAGAAAACCCGCGAATCCTGACGCCCCGGGACCGATCGGTCCCCGGCCATCAGATTTCGATCATCTCGAAGTCTTCCTTGCTCGCGCCGCAGTCCGGACACTGCCAGGTTTCCGGAACGTCCTCCCAGCGGGTTCCCGGGACGATGCCGTCCTCCGGCAGTCCCTTTTCCTCGTGGTAGACGAAACCGCAGATTGCGCACATGTATGACTTCACTACGAACCTCCTTGCAGGACCCCTTCCGGGCCCGCGGATTCTACGCAAACCGCCGGGCGACGTGAAACACCCGGTAGCGGCCGGTATCATGCGACGCTTATGAATGCAGGCCAGCATGCCCCGCGAGGCGCCGCCTCCCCGGCACGATCGCGGCCCGGCGACCGGACATGAGCCCCGCGCCACGCCCGGCCGTGCTGGTTTTTGCCGGCCATGATCCCAGCGGTGGTGCGGGCCTGATAGCCGATATCCAGGCCCTGGCCGCCCACGGTACGCATGCGGCCGGGATCGTGACCGCGCTCACCGTGCAGAATACCCGCCGGCTGGAGCACAGTGAGCCGGTTGCCGCCGAGCTGGTGCGCGCGCAGGCCCGCTGCGTACTCGAGGACAGCCATTTCCACGCCATCAAGACCGGGTTGCTGCCCACCTGCGAAACCGTCCACGTGGTGGCGGAGCTGGCAGGCCCGCTGCGACTGCCGCTGGTGCTGGACCCGGTACAGGCGACCGATGCCGGCGAATCGCTGGTGGCGGAGGGCCCCCGTCTGCGCGAGTGCCTGCGCGCGGAACTGGTTCCGCTGGCGGTGCTGGTCACGCCGAATTTTCCGGAGGCCCGCTGGCTTACCGGCCAGGACGACGCGGACCACCAGGCCCGGGAGCTGGCGCGGATGGGAGCCGGGCATATCCTGATCAAGGGCACGCACCAGCCCGGCGAAACCATCGTGCACCGCCTGTACCGGGGCGGAACCCTGTTGCGTTGCTTTTCCGAGTCCCGCCTGGCGGGCCGTTTCCACGGCAGCGGCTGCGCACTGGCCAGCGCTATCGCCGCCGGACTGGCCCGGGGCGACGACCTGGAGACCGCGGTCGCCGGAGGGCTGGCGTACAGTCGCGCGAGCCTGGAGCGGGCCTACCGCGCGGGCCGGGACCAGTGGATTCCCGAACGGGTAGTACCCGGGTGAAAGGGAAGCTTGCCGGCCTGTACGCCATTGCGGATACCGGTTTGCTGGACACCCATCGCCTGCCGGTCGCCGTGGCCGCCGCACTGGCCGGTGGCGCCGCGGCGGTGCAGCTCCGCTGCAAGGGGGACGCACGCCAGCGCCTTGCCGCTGCGCGGACACTGCGCCCGCTGTGCAGCGATCACCAGGTTCCCCTGATCATCAATGATGATGTGGAGGTGGCGCTGGCGGTGGGGGCCGATGGCGTACACCTGGGAAGTTCGGACATGGCGCTGGCGGATGCCCGGCTGGCGCTGGGGGACGCGAGCCTCATCGGCGCATCCTGTTACGCGGACGGACCGCTCGCCCGGCGCATGCAACAGGCCGGCGCGGACTACGTCGCCTTTGGCAGCGTCTATCCCTCCCCCACCAAGCCCACCGCCGTGCGCGCGACTCTTGCGTTGATCCGGGCCGAACGGCCGGAACTGGAAATATCGGTGGTTGCCATCGGCGGGATCACACCAGAGAATACGCCGGCGCTGCTTTCCGCCGGTGTGGACGCCATTGCGGTGATCAGCAGCCTTTTCGGCGCCACAGACATTCGACGCCAGGCGCAGCGTTTCGCCCGCTGCTTCCAGCCAAAGCGAGGAAACACATGACCACTTCCGCTGAACTGTACGCTCGCGCCCGGCAGGTCATTCCCGGCGGAGTGAACTCGCCGGTACGCGCCTTCCGCGGCGTCGGCGGCACCCCGGTGTTTGTGGAGCGAGCGGAAGGTCCCTGGCTGGTGGACGTGGAAGGAAAACGCTACGTCGACTACGTTGGTTCCTGGGGGCCCATGATCCTCGGCCACGCCAACCCGCAGGTTATCGACGCGGTGCGCGAAGCCGCCGGCAGGGGCCTGAGTTTCGGCGCCCCCACGGAGGCGGAAACCGAACTGGCCAGCCTGCTGTGCGAATGCGTTCCCGGCATGGGCCGGGTGCGCCTGGTCAATTCGGGGACCGAGGCCACCATGAGCGCAATTCGTCTGGCCCGTGGCGTTACCGGGCGGGATCGCATCATCAAGTTCGAGGGCTGCTACCACGGTCACTCGGATTCCCTGCTGGTCAAAGCGGGGTCCGGCGCCCTGACGCTGGGCGTACCGACTTCCCCCGGGGTGCCGGCGGCGCTCGCGGAACAGACGCTGACGCTGGAATACAACAACGCGCAGCAGCTTTGGGAAGCGTTTGAACGCTACGGCAACGAAATTGCCTGCATTATCGTGGAACCGGTGGCGGGAAACATGAACTGTGTGCCGCCGGTGGACGGGTTCCTGCAGGCGCTGCGCGACGCCTGCGACCAGCACGAATCCATTCTGATCTTCGACGAGGTCATGACCGGATTCCGAGTCGCGCTGGGAGGTGCCCAGGAACGTTTCGGGGTGCATGCGGACCTCACCACGCTGGGCAAGGTGATCGGTGGCGGCATGCCGGTTGGGGCTTTTGGGGGTCGCACCGACATCATGGACCAGCTAGCTCCCGACGGCCCGGTATACCAGGCGGGAACCCTGTCCGGAAACCCGCTGGCGGTTGCCGCCGGTCTGGCGACGCTGAACCAGCTACGCACGCCGCGTTTTTTCGACGACCTGTCCGCCACCACCGCGGCCCTGGTGCATGGTATTGGCGAGCGGGCTGAAGCGGCCTCCATTTCCCTGAGCACGCACGCAGTAGGCGGCATGTTCGGACTGTTCTTTAGCGAGGAACCGAGCATCACCCGCTTCTCGCAGGTGATGGCCTGTGATCTGGAACGTTTCCGCAGTTTCTTTCACGGCATGCTGGCGGAAGGAATTTATCTGGCGCCGTCGGCCTTCGAGGCCGGTTTCGTTTCCGCGGCCCACGACGAGGAATCAATCCGGTTGACGCTGGCGGCCGCGGAACGCGTATTCGCTACCCTGTAAAAGAGTACAGCGAGCCAAGCTCTTCGTTTAGGCCAATGATTGAAAATCGCTGGCACGATTTTCAATCGGAAAACAGCGAGCCAAGCTCTTCGTTTAGGCCAATGATTGAAAATCGCTGGCACGATTTTCAATCGGAAAACAGCGAGCCAAGCTCGCCGTTTAGCCTAAAGACAGTATTCGCCCAGGTGCCGCCGCAGATTCGGGTCGGATCTCCGGCGCAAGGCATGTCGCATGCCGAGCTGACACCGAACTGGCCATACTGGTTACCGCAGAAGCAGGAGTTGGCGTACTGCACGCCCGCGTACCGAAACCCCATCACGGCGCAGAAACGCAGGCAGCGTTGCACAGTCATCTGCGGATTGTTGCGACTTGCGGCCCCATCCAGATCACGGCCCGCGAGGCCCTGTGGGTCGCCCTGGTCCACAAAACATCCCACCCGCTCACCGGCGCCGGAATTGGAACGGACCGTGCTTTTCGCCGGTCCCGCAACAGCCAGCACCACAGCAAACACCGCCGTCGCCAGACCCGCGGTTGCCGCCCGGCCCATGCTTAGTCCGATGGCAGCAGGGTGAGCAGCGCGGCGAGTACAATCAGGGCCAGGGAAAAAATCACCAGCGGACGCGATCCCACCTTGCGTCCGATGAGGTAGGCCAGGACCGGAAATCCCAGCGCAACCGCCAAGTCTCCCCAGGCGCCCCCGGGCAACCAACCCGGAGACTCGGAACCCGAAACGATCGTCCACCAGATGGCCGTCGCCGGAACCAGCAGGCCGGCGCCAAAGGCGAGCCAGATCCGGCGTCCGCGAATGAGTTCAGGCTCTTTTTCCATCGCTCCCCGGGCCGCCGTCAATGAGAAGCCACGGCACATGGTCGTCGGGATAGGCGTGACCGGAGGGCTCACGATCGATGGCGCCGTCAAAATTTGCGCGGCTAATGTGCATCTCGGTTGGCCATCGTTGTGACTGGAAAAGAAAAGTAGTTCCGCATTGGCTACAGAAACCGCGCCGCGCTGGCGGTGACGACGCAAACCAGACGATTCGCTCCCGGCCCTGGGTAATTCGAAAGTTGCTGTTTTCCACGCCGACCCAGGTCACCGCGCCGGCCCCGTGACTGCGGCGGCACATGCTGCAATGGCAATGGGCGCACCACTTGGTTGGCGCCGCCACCACAAAGCGAACCGCGCCACAGAAACACCCGCCTTCGAACTCCTGGCCGGTCAATGCAGGTTCTCACGGCGTGAACCAAACCAACTTTCCATGCGCGGCGCCGACGCGATGGCAACCGGATCCCAACACACCAGCACGCCACCCCGGCCGAAGACCCGATTTAGTTTCACTGCTCCGTTACCGCGCTGACGTTCTCTTCTGCCCGTGCCAGCAATGCCTGCAAGTCATCACCGGAATCGAAACCGGCGACACCGAATGCACTGAGCGGCGCACGCTCCTGCAACTCGTCATGCAGACGCTGAATCACCATGCGGGCCTGGTCGATGTCGGTTTCCGGCATCACCACCAGCAACAGGCCCTCGCCGTAGTGCCCGATCCGATCCGTGGTGCGCAGGGACTGGAGCGAACTGTCTACCACCTGGCTCACCGTCGCCGGGTCACCCGGCCGCAGGCTTGCCACCGACAGCGGTCGCTGGTAACGGTTGGCGATGGACATCAGCGCCAGGATCACCGCCACCAGACCAGACTCGTTCAGGGCACCGGTACCCGGGTCCAGCGACTCGGAACGAGGAGGCGGTACCTGCGCCGCGGGAGGAGACGCCTGCGGGCGGGTTGAGCGCGCCGCGACGATCGCCGTAACCACCGAGGCGGCCAACACGGGGACCCAGCCAGGGACCGCCACGCCCCACAGGTAGACCAGCAACAGATTGCCACCAAAAGCCAGCAGGAAGCCGGCGGCGGCCGCGATCAGCAGCAGCACAGGGCGCGACATGAGACCACCTCAATCTTTTCCATTGTAAACGCCCGGGTACAACGCAACTTAAAGCGCCTGCAGGCCTGCGTAGGCAACCACCAGCCACTTGCTGCCGGTGCCCTCGAAATTTACCTGCACGCGGGCGTGTTCTCCCTGGCCCTCGTAGCTGGTAATGATGCCATCACCGAACTTGTTATGCCGCACCCGGGCACCCAGCCCCATGCCGGTCTCCGGCGGCTCCGGAGTCGGCCTGGGCGGTATCCGGTTTTCCGGTCCCTGCCAGCGCCTCGGGCTGGCCCGTACGCGCGCGGCCCGCACCGACTCCACCAGGTTTTCGGGGATTTCGGCGAGGAAGCGGCTCGGCATGGTGTACAGCTCCTTGCCATGCAGTCGGCGCACTTCCGCGTGCGAGACGTACAGTTCACGCATGGCACGCGTCATTCCCACGTAGCACAGGCGCCGTTCCTCTTCCAGGCGCCCCGGTTCCTCCATGGATCGCTGATGTGGAAACAGGCCTTCTTCGAGACCCGTGAGGAATACCACCGGGAACTCCAGGCCCTTGGCCGCGTGCAAGCTCATGAGCTGAACGCAGTCTTCCCACTGGCCCGCCTGGCCCTCACCGGCCTCCAGCGAGGCATGTGACAGGAAAGACGTCATGCGGTCGAGTTCGTCATCCTGTGCCGGTGCATAGTTGCCCGCGGCGGAAACCAGTTCTTCCAGGTTTTCCACGCGAACTTCCGCTTTTTCGCCCTTTTCGCTACGAAAATGTTCCAGCAAGCCGCTGGCCTGCAACATCCTCTCCACGGTCTCGGCCAGTTCCAGGCCGTCCACGTTGTGCGCCATCTGGTCCACCAGTTCCGTGAAGCCAGTCAGCGCGTTGTTGGCCCGCGCCGACAGGCTGCGCGCGGTGACGATGGACTTCGCCGCCTGCCAGAGTGACGTGTCGCCGAAGCGCGCCGCCTCGCGAACGGCTTCCAGTGTCTTGTTACCAATTCCCCGTGGCGGGTGATTCACCACTCTTTCGAAGGACGCATCGTCGTCACGGTTGTTGAGCAGCCGCAGGTACGCCAGCGCATCCTTGATTTCCGCGCGTTCGAAAAAGCGCAGACCACCGTAAACGCGATACGGAATACCAGATCCCAGCAGGCTTTCTTCGAAGACCCGCGACTGGGCGTTGGACCGATACAAAACGGCCACTTCGTCACGGCGATTGCCGCGATCCACCCACTGGCTGATGCGATCAATCACGAAGCGTGCTTCGTCGATTTCGTTGAAGGCGGCGTAGCAACGTACTGGCGCGCCCGCCCCGTCGTCGGTCCACAGCTTCTTACCCAGCCGGCCGTCGTTGTGATCGATTACCGCGTTGGCGGCGCTGAGGATATTTCCGGTGGAACGGTAGTTCTGCTCCAGGCGGGTGACCCGGGTCCCGGGATAGTCCTTTTCAAAACGAAGAATGTTTTCCACCCGCGCACCGCGCCAGCCGTAAATGGACTGATCGTCGTCACCGACCACAAACAGGTGGTTGCTGTCACCGGCAAAAATTTTCAGCCACCGGTACTGGATCGCGTTGGTGTCCTGAAACTCGTCCACCAGGATGTAGCGAAAACGGGACTGGTACAGGTCCCGTAGTGGTTCGTTGTTGTGCACCAGCTCGAAGGCACGCAGCAACAGCTCGGCGAAATCCACCAGGCCAGAGCGCTGGCAGAACTTTTCGTATTGCCGGTAAACCTCCACCTGCTGCTGGGTCTGAGAGTCACCATTGTCCTGCAGGGTCCCGGGGCGGCGCCCTTCTTCCTTGTGGTGGTTGATGTACCACTGCAGCTTGCGCGGCTGCCAGAAGTCCTCGTCCAGGTTCATCTGCCGAAGCACCCGGCGCACCACCCGCAACTGGTCTTCGCTGTCGAGTATCTGGAAGCCTTCTTTCAGTCCCGCTTCCCGCCAATGGGTGCGCAGCAGGCGATGGGAAAGGCCGTGAAAGGTGCCGATCCACATTGCGCCCACCGGGTAGCGAACCAGGGTCTCGATACGGCCACGCATTTCATTGGCGGCCTTGTTGGTGAAGGTCACGGCGAGAATCGAGTTGGGGGACGCCCCCAGCGCCTCCACCAGCCAGGCAACCCGGTGGGTGAGTACCCGCGTCTTGCCGCTACCGGCGCCGGCAAGGACCAGCTGGCTTCCCTCGGGGGCCGCTACGGCTTCGCGTTGGGCGGGGTTCAGACCTTCAAGGATCGGGGTGACATCCACGCGGCGATGATAGCAAAGCGCCGCCGGTGTCAGTCCGAAGGAGAAGAGCGAGCGCAAACCAACGCGCTCTGCGAGGCGGCGACGCGGCCGCCACGGCCGCTACGGCCCGCACTGGCGGCGAGCCGGGTTCTGGACCCGGGTCTAGCCGCAGTCCGAATCGGGCTCGTCGATGGGAAGGCCGCCGGGTAACATGATAGCGTCACCCGGAACCGGTCCAGTCCGTGGGCCGGAGGCGATGCCGGTAACGGTTGCGATACCGGGCTGAATGGCGAGCACCAAGAGGGCGAGAAGAAACCACCAGCGGATACGATGCATTGGATGCCTCCCCCGGCTTTCGGGCCGGAACCCCAATATCTTGGGGTATTTGCTCATCCTAACCCAATATATATTGCCCAACAAGGCGCGGGCGACCCGGTTTCGCGATTCGCGGAGAACGTATTACAGTTCCCCCGGGGAAGGAGATTTACGTGGAAAAACGCCGTCAGTTGATCATCGAACCGGGCTTCCAGCTGCGCATGGCGCTGGGCGCCACCGGTGCCACGGTGATCCTGGTCAACCTGGTGCTGTTGACCGGTTTCCTGCCCGCAAGCCCGCTGGGGCTGGGACCGCTGTCTTTCGGCAACGCGGTAGTGGTCGCCCTGACCGAGGCCCTGGTGCTGCTGCTGGTCTGGCGAACCGCCGTGCATACCAGTCACCGGGTGGCCGGACCGATACATCGGGTCAAACGGGCCCTCGCCCAACTCGCCGACGGTGACCTGTCGGTTCAGGTGAACCTGCGCGGCCGGGATTTTTTCCACGATCTGGCGGACGCGGTGAATCACCTCGCGAAAGTGCGCCGCGACGAACTCGCCCAGCTGCGGGAGATGGTCGCCGCGCTGGAGACCGCCACCGCCGACCAGTCCGCTACCGCGGAGCTGGTAGCCAGGCTGCGAAAGGAGCTGGACCAATTCGATCGCCGCCCGGACCAGGAGCGGGGTCCGTGAGCCGCGGGAACCGGCAGGGCGGTTTCACGCTGCTGGAACTCACGATCGTTATGGCGGTCGTCAGCATTCTGCTGCTGCTGGCGATTCCCTTGTACATCGACTCCAAGACCCGGGCGAAGATTTCCGAGGGCCTGGGACTCGTCGGTCCCTTCAAGCACGCGGTGATGGATTTCTACCGGGAGAACGGCGCCTGGCCCAACAGCAACACCCAGGCCAGCCTGGGACTGCCCGCCAGCTATGCCGGTGAAAACGTCTCGGACATCGCCATCCAGGCCGCCGGCGGCAGTGTGCAGATCAGCTACAACATTCCCGCCCTGGGCGCGAACAATACCGTGCTGCTCGATCCCACGGCGAATGCCGCCGGTGCAGTAACCTGGGACTGCAGCGGTGGCACGGTAGAGCAAAAGTACCGCCCGCCCGCCTGCCGCTAGCGGCGGGGCCTTGTTGTGAGCCGGCTATCCTCCAGCCGGTGAGAACGGGTTGGGACCCCTGTCTTTCGGCAACGCGGTAGTGGTGGCCCTGGCCGAGGCCCTGGTGCTGCTATTGGTCTGGCGAAGACCCGCCGCGACCAGCTCGCAACACCGCGTGAAACGGTTGCCGCCCCTGGAGGCGGCCACGGCCGGCCAGCCGGCGGCAACGGAGCTGGTGACGCAATTGCGTCAGCAACCTGATGCCATCGATCGCCCGGCGCGCTGAATCCCGCTGGCCGTCAGGGGCTCTCGAAACGGTAGGGAATCTGCTCCGTATCGATGGGCAGGGACCAGTGGTCCGGCGCCTCGTAGGAATAGGCCCGGTCCACCAGGTTGAGCACGCGGGATTCGGCATGGTGGACATTCTGCACCGCGTGCCAGACTCCCGGCGGCACCACCACCAGCGCCGGGCGCAGGCTGCCGTAGCGCAGCTCATTGATCTGCCCATGGGTTGGTGAACCGACACGGGCGTCATAGAGCACGATCTTCAGCATCCCGTCATTGGCAAACAGGCGATCGGTGGTTTCGCGGTGGGCGTGCCAGCCGGAGATCGCGCCAGGCTGCAGGGTCACCTGGAACAGCTGGTCGGCATCCAGATTGTCCAGGCCCCAATCCCGGCGCCACACCTCGACGAGCACACCATCCCGTTTCGGCACGTTGCGCACTTCCCGCACCTGTACGCCGTCGATCAGGTCACGCACGAATTCCCAGTCTGCGGTGACGCTCTGTTCCCGCCGGGTGCTCCCCAGCAGGTCCGTTTTGGGTGATTTGCCGGTCATTTTCCCCTGTCCCCCGGTGCCGGCGGCAACCCACGCGTGCGGCGCAGGAAATCGATGTAGCCGCCCTTGTGGTGGTATTTTGCCCAATTGCGCCACGCCTGCGGGTGAAATCCAAGCCGCATGCGCACACGGGCAAACAGGGTATCCAGCAGGTTGCCGGCGAGCCAGCCCAGGGAGCGAAACTCCGGCGCGGTGACCCGGAAACCCCAGGCGGTCTGCAGCAACTCTTCCACCAGGAATGCCGGCCCGCTGCGCATACGCGCCAGGTAGTCCTCATGTTCTCCGGCGTCGGTTTTCACGTATGAGTCGGGCCGCTGGCCGGAGCTGAAACTTAGCACCCCGAGATGGCGGCTGCAGCGCAGATCCGCGCCTGCGCGATGAGCCCGGTACAACCAGTCCTGGCTGGGGTAGAGGTGGGTTTCGCGAAAACTCCGCCATGGCCCGATACGCTCCCACAGGGAGCGCCGCAACACCCAACTGGAGACCGGCACGGTCAGGCGGGGATCGTAACGCCGATCCGGGGCGGCGTTGGGAAACCGGTTGGGCCGCCAGCGGCCCTCGCCGTGGCGGACATTGAGCAGCAGTCCGAAAACAAGGTCCGCGCCGGACTCTTCCAGAAACGCGATGGAGCGTTCAAGATGATCCGGCAGCCACAGGTCATCATGGTTCAGGAAGGCAAGGAATTCGCCATGGCTGTTGGCGACGGCGAAATTGTTGGCGGCGGACTGTTCTCCGAAATTCTCTTCCAGGTTCCAGAATCGGATGCGGTCATCTGCGAAGGCAGCGACCACATCCGGTGTGTCGTCCGTACAGCCGTCCCCCACCACCAGGTGCTCGAAGTCCGCGAAGGTCTGATCCTGCACGCTGGCCATGGCGCAGCGCAGGACCCGGGCGCGGTTGTAGGTGGCGGTGATGACGGAGGCGCGGGGAGTCATGGAAATGCCTGGACCCGTGAATCCCGGTCCTGCCGCATTGTGGCTATTCGACGGTAACCGACTTGGCCAGGTTGCGGGGCTTGTCCACGTCGGTACCCTTGATCAGGGCCACGTGGTAGGCCAGCAATTGCAACGGGATGGTGTAAATAATCGGGGCGATGGCATCATCCACCGGCGCCACTTCGATGACCTGAAGGCCCTCGTCCGCAACGATTCCCGCGGCCGGATCAGCAAACACGATCAGCCGGCCACCGCGCGCGCGTACTTCCTGGATGTTTGATTTCAGCTTTTCCAACAATTCATTATTCGGAGCCACGGCGACTACTGGCATGGCGCTGTCCACCAGCGCCAGCGGCCCGTGCTTGAGTTCACCCGCGGGATAGGCCTCGGCGTGGATGTAGGAAATCTCCTTGAGCTTCAGCGCGCCCTCCATGGCGACCGGGTAGTGTCCACCACGCCCGAGGAACAGTGCGTGCTGCTTGTCAGCGAACGATTCGGCAACTGCGGCGATAGTCTCGTCCAGCGCCAATGCCTGCTCGATTTTTACCGGCACGGTCCGCAATTCGTTGACCAGCCGGTGTTCCAGTTCCGCGCTCAAGCCGTGGCGTCGCCCGAGGGCGATGACCACCAGCATCAGGGCCACCAGCTGGGTGGTGAACGCCTTGGTGGATGCCACACCGATTTCCGGTCCCGCATGGGTCATCAGGGACAAATCCGCTTCCCGCACCAGGGAGCTTTCCGGCACGTTGCAGATGGCCAGGGTCGCCCCATAGCCAAGGCGCCGCGCCTCTGCAACCGCCGCCAGGGTATCGGTGGTCTCGCCGGATTGGGAAATCGCCACCAC
Source organism: Gammaproteobacteria bacterium (assembly GCA_022340345.1). Taxonomy (GTDB): domain Bacteria; phylum Pseudomonadota; class Gammaproteobacteria; order HyVt-429; family HyVt-429; genus JAJDOE01. Next base: position 64,751 of record JAJDOE010000033.1, on the reverse strand, counting down.
CAGGGTATCCGGGGGAACCACATGGCGGCGGTAGCGAAATTCGCTGGCGATCTCGACCTGGCAGCTGATGCCGGCAATACTCTCCAGCCAGTGACGTGCCACCAGCCCGGCGTGGTAGCTGGTGCCGCAGGCGAGAATCTGTACCGTGCGCGCGCCATCGAAGATCGCCGTGGCCCCGGGTCCAAAGGCCTCTTCGAGTATGCGCTCGGCCCCCAGGCGGCCCTCCAGGGTATCGGCCACCGCCCGCGGCTGCTCAAAAATCTCCTTCTGCATGAAGTGGCGGTAGCCGCCAAGGTCCGCCGCCTCGACGCCCAGGTTGCTGGTGCGCTCCGGTCGCTCCACCGCGTCCCCGGCGGCGTCGACGATACGAACGCCGTTGAGGCTGAGTTCCGCCACGTCACCGTCCTCGAGAACCAGGAAGCGCCGGGTCACCGGGATCAGGGCTGCCATATCGGAGGCAATGAAATACTCGCCCTCGCCCAGGCCGACAATCAGCGGACTGCCGCGACGCGCCGCTACCAGGGTTTGTGGTTCGCTGGTAGCGATCACGCCCATGGCGTAGGCGCCCTCGAGCTCCCGGGCGGTAGCCTGCACCGCCTGGAACAGCGACCGGCCATTCTGAATGTGGTGGTACACCTGGTGGACCACCACCTCGGTATCGGTTTCCGAGCTGAAATTGAAGCCGTCGGTCTTCTGCCGGGCGCGCAGGTCCTCGTGGTTCTCGATGATGCCGTTGTGCACGATGGCCACGGCATCATTGCAGACGTGCGGGTGCGCGTTTTTCTCCGTGGGCTTGCCGTGGGTAGCCCAGCGGGTGTGGGCGATGCCGGTTTGCCCGTCCACGGGAGATGCGAGCAGGCCACGCTCCAGTTCCGCCACCCGGCCCACGAACCGGCTGCGGGCCAGTCCGCTACGATCGCCGTTGATGACCGCCAGGCCCGAAGAATCGTAGCCCCGGTATTCGAGCCGCCGCAGACCGTCCACCAGCACGCCGACCACGTCCCGACGCGCCACCGCTCCGACGATGCCGCACATCAGCCCTTCTTCCCCGGCCGGTGCCAGCCCGGAACCACCTTCTGGCGGGTTCGCGAGAGTACCAGTTCGTCATCGGGGACATCGCGGGTAACCGTGGTACCGGCGCCCACGGTGGCGCCCCGGCCCACCCGCACCGGCGCCACCAACTGGGTGCCCGAGCCGATGAAGGCCCCGTCGCCGATCCGGGTACGGTGCTTGGCCACGCCGTCGTAGTTGCAGGTAATGGTGCCGGCTCCGATATTCACGCCGCTGCCAATCTCGGCATCGCCGATGTAGCTCAGATGATTGATCTTGCTGCCTCGTGCTACCTGGGCCTTTTTGGTTTCCACGAAATTTCCTATGTGGACATGCTCCGCAAATTCACTGCCCGGGCGAACGCGGGCGAAGGGTCCGACAACGCAATGTTCGCCCACCGATGCTTCTTCGATAACGCAGTTCTCGCGTACCGTTGTGTCGCTGCCGATGGTGCTGTTGCGGATTACGCAATTGGGGCCGATTCGGACGCGGTCACCAAGCTCTACGCGACCCTCGAGGATCACGTTGATATCGATTTCCACATCAATCCCGGCGATGAGTTCGCCGCGCAAATCAAAACGCCCGGGATCGAGCAGGCTCACTCCCTGTTCGAGAACTTCCGCGGCGCGCCGTTTGCGCAAGGTGTCTTCCAAGCTGGCCAGGTCCCGTCTGGAGTTAACGCCCAGGATCTCGTCAGGCACTGCCTGACAATCGGCTATTGTAAGCCCGGCCTGCGCGGCCAGGCCAATGACGTCGGTGAGGTAATACTCTTTCTGGGCATTGCGGTTTCCCACCCGGGGAAGCAGCCGGGACAGCAACTCGGCCGGTGCGGCGAGGAAGCCGGTATTGATCTCCAGGATGGCGCGTTCTTCCGGACTGGCATCCCGGTATTCCACGATACGCTGCACCGCGCCGCCCTGGCGCAGGATTCGCCCATAGCGCGCGGGATCGTCCAGAACCGCGGTCAGCACCGCCAGCTGCCGGGCGCCGGCCTCCACCAACCGACGCAGGGTGGCGGGACGCAACAGCGGCACGTCACCGTACAGCACCAGCACTTCCGCCTTGTCGGATACCCCGGGCAAGGCCTGGGCGAGGGCGTGGCCGGTGCCCTGTTGCGGCTCCTGCAGCACCCAGCGGATGTCCGGCTCGGGAAAACGACGGCGCACCGCCTCCGCTCCGTGCCCGTGCACCACGTGCACGGCCGCCACGTCGAGGGCGCGGGCCTGGGCGAGGACGTGACCCAGCAGGGGTTCCCCCGCCAGCGGGTGCAGCACCTTGGGCAACGCGGAACGCATGCGCGTGCCTTTGCCCGCGGCGAGGATGACGGCTTCGAGTCTCATGGCGGGGTGCCCGGCATCATAGGACATTTACGCGACGCGCGGCAGCGCGCCGGAAATCCGCCGGCGGAACCGGAATCCGGGGGCAGGCCCCCGCCGGGCCTAACCCTGTACCGTGGGAGCGAAACGGCCTCCCACGGCCACTCCGGAGCGCTCCTCGCCCAGCCGCAGCAGGCTCGGCAACAGCACCAGGGTGAATACCGTGCTCACCGCCATGCCACCCACGATGACCGCCGCGAGTCCACGATATAACTCGGTGCCGGCACCGGGGACCAGCCACAGGGGCAGCATGCCAAACAGGCTGGTGAGGGTGCTCATCAGGATCGGGCGCAGCCGGCGGCGCACCGCCTGCTCCACCGCTTCGCGACGCGCCAGGCCTTCGCGTTCGGCGACCCGGGTCTGGTGCACCAGCAGGATGGCATTGTTGACCACCAGTCCGAGCAGGATCACGAATCCGATCATGGTCAGCAGATCCATGGACTGGATGGTGAACAGGCGGGTGAGTTGCAACGCCAGCACGCTGCCCACCAGCGCCGGCGGCAGGGCCACCAGCACCAACAGGCTGTCCCAGAAGGAGCGGAACAGCGCACTCATTAGAATGAACAGAATGAAAATCGCGAACAACAGGCTGCCGCCCATGTCCCGCAGGGCGAGCTTCAGCTTGTCCGCGGCTCCCGTATAGCGGATCGTTCCGTCCGCCGGCAGCAGGTTCTTCAGCGCCGGTTCCACCTTCTCCTGCAGCAGCGCGATGCCCTCTTCCAGGGATACCTCCGGTGGCGGCGTGATCTGCAGGGTCACCGTGCGCCGCCGGTCCAGGCGGCGAATCTGTTCGGGGCCGGCGGTACGCTCCAGGGTCACCAGTTCGCCCAGGGGAAGTACGCCGGCGCCCGGAGTGGCCAGAGGAATCGACGCCATCTCTTCCGGGGTAGCCCAATCCTGCACGCGGACGATCATGTTCAGTTGCTCTTCGCCGTCAAAATAATCTCCAACGTAAAGACCCTGGCCCAGGGCCCGGATCACCTGGCCCATGACTTCGCGGTTCCAGCCGGCCTCCGCGATGCGCCGCTCATCGGGGATCAGGCGCAACTCCGGTTCCGCCAGTTCCAGCCCGGGTACCGGGCGCACCCGCGGCCAGCCGAGTTGCTGGGTCACCATGCCGTAACCGGCGGCGGCGGCCTGTAATACCTTATCCAGGTCGCGGCCCTGCAGGTTGAGATCAATACGGCGGCCGCTGGTGCGGAACAGCGGCAGTTGCTGGGCGAACGCGAAAGTATCCGGAAACCCGCTGATGGCCTGGTTGACCACCGGGATCAACGCGGCGGTATCCCGGTAGTCCGCCGCCCGGGCGCCCATGAACGAGCCGCCGGGAAAGGCGACGAAGAAATAGCGTTCCACCTTGGGCTGTTTTTCACCGCTCAGGTACGGCGCGATGCGCTCCGCGATGACCGCGCCCATTTCGGACTCGATGTGGTCAATGTTGACGCCCGGGGGCGGCAGGATGAAAGCGAACACCAGGTCGCGGTTGCCTTCCGGCAGGTAATCGGCCTTGGGCAACAGCCACAACGCCAGCACCAGCGGTACGCCCACCAGCACGGCGATCAGCGTGCGCCGCGTGGCGGGTTTGTCGGTGATGCGCATGATCAGGTCGGTACCGTTCTGCCACCAGTTTTCGTGGCGGTCGTGCAAGTCGATATTTGCCAGCCAGCCCTGGGCAGCCACCGGGATGACGGTCACCGCCACCGCCAGCGAGGCAACGATGGCCACCGAGATGGTCAGGGCCAGTTCGCCGAACAGCTGTCCGGGTTCCCCGGCCAGGAACAGGATGGGCAGGAAGATGGCCACGGTGGTGGCGGTGGAGGCGAGCAAGGCGCCCCACACCTGGGTGGCGCCCTCGTAGGCCGCCTGGGGGGCGGGCATTCCGAGTTCCCGCAGGCGTACGATGTTCTCCAGCACCACGATCGCCGCGTCCAGCACCATGCCTACCGCGAATGCCAGGCCCGCCAGGGAGATCACGTTGAGGGTGTGATGGGTGAAGTCCAGCACGAAGAACGCCACCATCAGGCACAGCGGGATGGCCATCGCCACCATCAGGGTGGCCCGGATCCGGCGCATGAACCACCACAGCACACCCACTGCCAGCAGGATGCCGAGCAACAGGTTATTTCGCAGCATCTCGATGGACTGGTTGATATAAATCGTTTCATCGTAGACATGGTCGATGGTCAGGTTGGCCTGCTTGAGGGGTCCCTCGCGCAGTTCGTCCACCGCTTCCTCCAGGCCGGCCATCACCTCGAGCACGTTAACGCCACTCTCGCGCACCGCGTTGGTGGCGATCGCGCGGGCGCCACCGGTGATCACGAACGCGGCCCGGTCCACCATGCGGCGTTCCACCTGGGCCACGTCGCGCAACAGAATCGGCTTACCGTCACGCCAGTCAATAACCATTTCGCTGAGATTGCGGGCGCTGAACGCGCCGGTGAAGCGAATGGTGTAGCGGCGCTTGCCGACGCTGGCGGTGCCGCCGGATACATTTTCGTTGCCTCCCGCCAGGCGGGCGGCCACCGGAAGCTGGATTCCGAGGGCGGCGGCCTGGTAGGGGTCGAAGGTGATGCGGATTTCCTCGTCCCGGCCGCCGTAGACATTGGACCGCGCCACCCCGGGCACCCGCTCAAAACGGGTCTGCACGATCTCCTCCACGTACTGCTTGTAGCTGGAGATATCCCGGTCGTTGCCCTTTCCGGGCTTGATGATGAACCAGGCCACCGGCTGGTCGGAGCTGCTGGTGGTGCTCAGTATCGGTTCATCGGCGTCCTCCGGGTAGCGGGAGACCTGCTGCAGGCGGTTCAGCACATCCAGCAAACCGCGTTCCAGATCGTGCCCCACCTGGAAGGTGACGGTGATGGACGCGCCGCCACGGGTCGCGGTGGAGACCATTTCGGTCATACCCGGCAGGCCGCGCAGGGTGCGCTCCTGGGGCTCGATGATTTCTTTTTCGACTTCTTCGGGCGCCGCCGCCCGCCAGCTGGTGGCGATGGTGATCTCCGGCTGCTCCACTTCCGGGGTCAGCTGGATGGGCAGCCGGAACACGCTGATGAGGCCGACGATCACCAACAGAGCGACGCCGCCGATAACCGCGACCGGGTTGCTCAGACCGGCGCCGGTGACACTCACGAGGCCTTCTCCGATTCCGGGGCGGGCTCGGCCGGCGGCTTGCTGCCCTGGCCGTCCGCCGGACCGGGCGGGTTCTGGATCATCACCTTGGCACCCGGGTACAGGCGTTCCGCGCCGCGCACGATGACCTGGTCTCCGGCGGCCAGATCGCTGATCACCTCGATCAGGGTTTCGCTGGCCACTCCGGTCTGCACGCTGAGCCGCTCGGGGCTGCCATCGGCCTTGACGCGATACACCGTGGTGCCGGTGCGGCGCAGCACCAGGGCATCCCGCGGTACCGCGACCACGCTACGCGCCGCGGCGGTGGGTACCCGCACCCGCACGGTGGTCCCCGCCGGCCAGCCTGCGCCGGGGATACCAACCCGCAGCTCGTACAGCCGCGAACGGTCGTCGCCAACCGGCACCACCGTTCGCACCGTGCCTTGCACCTCGCCGTTCGCGCCACGAATCGGCAGTACGGTTCCGGAGGGCACGTGGGGCAGGGTGCCGGACGGCACCCGCACCTGGACTTCCAGGGTGTCGGGATTCACCAGGCGCAGTACCTCGGCGCCGCTCTCCACGCGTTCGCCGGCCTGGCGCAGGCGTTCGGTCACCACGCCGTCAAAGGGCGCCCGGATCCGGGTACGCGCAAGCCGGTCCTCGGCGCGGTCCAGGCGGGCCTGGGCCGCGTTCCATTCCCCGCGGCTGGCGTCCCGCTGGGTGCGGGCCTGCTCCAACTGGCTGCGGGTCACCAGGCCGGCGTCCGCCAGTGACCGGAAACGTTTCAGCTCCTGCTCGGCGAATGCGAATCGGGCCTTTTCCCGGGCGGCCACCGCACGCGCCTCGTTACCCTCCAGTGCGATTTCGGTTTCGTCCAGCCGCGCCACCACATCGCCGGATTTCACGCGGCTGCCGATCTCGGCAATTTCCACCAGCCGCGCGGATACTTCGGCTGCCAGCCTCGCATCATTTCGCCCGACCACCGCGCCGGAAACCCATACCGTGGGGGCCAGCTCCAGCTGTTCCGCTACCGCGACCCGAACCGGTACCCCCGGCGGCGCACCGCCCTGGGCGAAGCCTTCGCTGGCGAACAGCAGGAAAAGAAAAAGGGCGCCTGACCGCCCGGTTAAACTGCTCAATGGAATCCGCTCCCAAGTTTTCCTTATGGCTATTGTGTCCCGTTTGAAGCCCCGAACGCCAGTGGGTTGCGCCGCTTCGGGCGCCGGCCCATGCTACCGCGACGAGCCCGGGAAGTTGGTCGCCGAGGCAGCGGTCGGGAGGCGGGAACCGAAACGCGTCCCGCGCCGGTCGGCGATCCGGTCGCGAATGCGGCGAATGCGCTGCTGGCACACCCGGGGCAGGAAATCCGCTTCCGCAATGGGCCGGGCCGCGGAAATCCGTTATAGTTACGAAACGTTTCGTTTTTTATTAAACAAACCCAGTCCGATATGCCCGAAGTGACCGAAAACCCGCGCCGGCGGCCCGGGCGGCCCCGCAACCCGGCGGTTCGCAAGCGTGTGCTCACCGCAGCCAGTCTGTTGCTGCGCCAGGGCGGACTGGCCGCGGTCACGGTGGAAGCCGTAGCGGCGCACTCCGGGGTGGGCAAACCCACCATCTACCGGCACTGGCCCAATGCCCAGGCGGTAGCCATGGCGGCGCTCATGGAGTTTGGACTCGAGGTGCACGAGCCCGGCTCCGGCGATCCGCTGAAGGCGCTGCGGTCGCAGCTGGAAAGTGTGATCCTCGCTTTCGCCACCCCCACCGGCCGCAGCGCCGCCGCCCTGATCGCCACCGCCGACCCGGACACGGAACTCACCCGTGCGTTTCGTGAGCGCCTGCTGTTGCGCAGCCGCGAGGCCGGCAGGCAATTGCTGGAACAGGCCCGGGAGACTGGCCGCCTGGACGACAACCTGGACCTGGAGGTTGCGCTGGACATGCTCTATGGCCCGCTATTTTTCCGCCTGCTGTTCGGTCACCAGCCGCTGCGGCGGCAACTCGCCGGCCGGATCATGGATCATGCCCTGCGGGGTCTGGCCACCAAGCACCCGCGAAAAAAATAGGCGCGAACCTGGGTGCGAACCCGCCACCATTTTCTATTCGACCGGCGGCGGGTCCTGCAGCACAAACTCCACGAAGCGAAGCGGGGTGATGTACCCCTGGCCGAGGTCCGCGAAATCCGCCAGCACCCCCGCGTCCAGCATCGCCTGCGGCCCAAGCCCACGCTGCCGGGCCGCGTGGATTGCGGCCACCGCCGCCGTCAGGCGCCGATGCCAGGCGCGTAGCGTCTCCCGGTCCCCCGCCGGGCCGTGGCCGGCGACAATGCGGGTTTCCGGACCTGCCATTTCGATAATCTGTTGTACGTCGTCGAGGAACCCGGCCACCTGGCCACCGGCCCGCTGGTCCACCAACGGAAAGCTTCCGTTCCAGAACAGATCGCCGGCGTGGATCACATCCGATCCGATGAACTGCACCACCGCGTCCCCGTCCGTGTGGCCCCGCGGAAGGTGGCGCACACGGATTTCCTCACCATTGAAGTGAAAGGACAGGCCCTGGTCGAAGGTCACGATGGGCCAGGCCGCCGCGGGAGCGGGATCGATCTTGCGCTCGAAAATCTGCTGCTCGGTCATCAACCTGCGACGCACATTAGATTGGGAAAAGATGGTCGCCCCGGTGCCGGCGAAATCCGCATTACCCCCCGTATGGTCACCGTGCCAGTGGGTATTGACGATGAACCGAATCTTTCCATTCGCACCCGCGAGGCGGGCCAGTTCGCGCCGGATCTTGTCGCTCAGCGGAGCGTAGGAATCGTCCACCAGCAGGATGCCGTCCTCGCCGATACTGGCGCCGATGGTGCCGCCGCGCCCGTACAGCGCCCACACGCTGCCCGCCATTTTCTCGCTGCGAATCTCCACCCCGGCAAACCGGTCCTCGGCGGAATGCGCCGGCCCGACCAGCAGGAAACCGGCTAGAAAAATCCGTACTCCGGCGCTCATGCAGGTGGCCCTTGTCGATGTCCTATAAAAAAGTTGCGATGTCATCCAGTGATTTGCGGCGGATGTCGGGAACCTGTGCCTCCGCCGCCGGGTAGCCGGCGACCACAATCATGAACGGGCGTTCGTTGTCCGGCCGGCCGAGCACGTCCTTGAGAAATGACATCGGCGCCGGGGTATGGGTCAGGGACGCGAGTCCCGCCCGGTGCAGGGCGGCGAGCAGGAACCCGCTGGCCAGGCCCACCGATTCCGATGCGTAGTAGTGCTTGTAGCGGGTATCGTCTGCCGTCAGCCCGTAGCGCTGGACAAATACCACAATCAGCCAGGGGGCGGTCTCCAGAAACGGTTTGTGCTGGTTCGTGCCCAGGGGCTCCAGCGCCTTGAGCCACTCCTTGGGCGCCCGTTCACGATAGAAGCGCTGTTCTTCCGCCTCCGCGGCCAGGCGGATGCGCCGTTTCAGGTCCGGGTCCGAGACCGCGACGAAATGCCAGGGCTGGCCGTTGGCACCACTGGGTGCGCTGCCCGCGACGCGCAGGCACTCGGCGATGATTTCCCGCGACACCGGCCGATCGGAAAATTCGCGAACCGTGCGCCGCCGGGAAAGGTCTTCGCGCAGTTCCCGAATCCGCCGCTCCATTTCCTGCGGCTCGTATTCCTGAAACTCGAGGTCTTTGAATTTCGCGCCCATGTCGCCTCACTTCGCGTCCGGGGAGACCGATCCTATCCGCAACGGCCGCGCGGCGATGACAATGCGCCAGCCATCGGCGTCGGCAAAGGTGTGTGCGTCCTGTTTCCAGTAGGGGTTCGCAGGCTCCAGCGGACGCCGGCCGGCCACGGCGAGACGCTGCAGCAGGGCCCGCCGGACCCCGGCATCCGGGAGATACAACACCAGCAACTCATCCGGATCCGGCACCGGCACCGGGGCTGCCGGAAGCTGCCGGGTGAATTCCAGGTGCAGGGGCAGCCCCGGCAGGGCGAATACGACGCCGGAGTAGCCGGCGTGCCCGGAGAACTCCGCCACAACCACAAGGCCGAGGGTTTCCCCGTAAAACCGGCGTTGTTCCGCAAGCCGACGGGTGGTGCGGGCGATCCGCACCTGCGCCGGCGCGGGCAGGAGATCGGCAATCAGGCCTGGACCCCTTAAGGCAGTTTGTGACTAAGCCACCATAACCCGCTAATAACCCGCCTACAAACGGCCTCCCGGCCTTGCCGCCCCGGCAGGCCGGTGGCAAAATCCCAGCCCCTTTTCTCCCTGTCATGAATTTCCCGGAGGCGCCCCGATGTTCGGCCCGCAATTTCGTCTATCCGCCGCCGTTGTATTGGCGGCGGCCCTGTTGCCGCTGAACGGCAGCCTTGCCGCGGGCTCGTCCACGAAAGGCGCGCTGCTCGCATTTTCGGTGTTCAACGGCAAGGATCACGACCTGCGTCTGAGCCGTCTGAACCACGGTCGCTGGAGCCGGCCCACCAGCCTGGGTACCGAGGGTAACGACGACTTTGCTCCGACGCTCAGCACCGATGCCCAGGGCAACCTGTGGGTCGCATGGTCCGCTCATCCGCGGCAAGACCCGGCGAAGGCGACGCTCTACTACAGCGTGGTGCGCAACGGCGTAGCCTCCCGACCAGAGCCGATCCACACCGGCTTTGACAGCAACACCGGTCCCAACCTGCTGGTGGATCAAAATGGCAGTGTGTGGCTCGCGTTTTCCGGCAACCAGGGAGATGGTGACGAAATCTACGTGACCCGTTTTACCAACGGCACCTGGCAGATTCCCACTGCGGTCAGCCAGTTCGATCGTCTCCCGGACGTGCAGCCGGTATTGTCGCTCGATAACGGGCAGCTCAGCGTTACCTGGTCGGGCATGCAGGACAACCAGTACAAGACGTTCCAGGCCAGGCTGGAAAACGGCGCCTGGAGTAGCGAGAAGACCATCGCGGCCAGCCGCCAGGCGTGGGCGCGGCACAGCGCTTCGAAACTGCCATCGCGACCCGCATTCCTGGATTCGCTGGAACCGGCGAGCATCCACGTCCCTGGCGCCCGCGGCGTGCAGTCCCTGAGCCTGCCGTTTGGAAAGGTATCTGCCAAGCGCAAACTGGAACCGCAAAAGACCACCCGGGCAGCGACCGCCGACGTGGTCATTGCCGGCTTTGGCGACAGCATCACCGACGGCGGCTACCCGGCGGTGCTTGAGGATATTCTTCGCGGCCAGGGTCTGAACATCGACGTCATCGATTTCGGCAAAAGCGGTGAGACCACAGTGCAGGGCGTGGGTCGCGTGGGTGGCGCCTGTTCCAGCGGCGCGGCGACGTTCATCCTGGAGGGCAACAACGACGCCAAGGCCGGAATCGGCGTGTTCACCACCGCGGTCAACCTCTACACCATGGCAGGCATCTGCCAGAGCAGCGGCAGCCTGCCGTTCCTGGGGACCTTGATGCCGGACATCAAGACCGGAACCGGCGGCGTGGTGCCGGTGGTCAACGGGTACGTGGAACTGATCACCGACTTCCTGGTCATTCCCTTTGCAGATCATTACTCCGCCCTGGTCGGAAACTGGGGCGCCTACACCTCCGACGGCCTGCATCCCAACGGCGCCGGCGACTTGATTATTTCCAACGTCTGGATCAACGCCGCCATCAGCTACGGCCTGTAGGCCCGGCGGGTGACGCCCGGGTGTGAAAAAAGCCGGCGAAAGCCGGCTTTTTTTGCGGGATGCGATTCCCGGCGGCGCCGGGCCCTAGTGCCCCGGGGGCATGGACCAGTCGCCCCGGTCTTTGGTGCGTGCGCCTGCCGCACACTGACCGGAGGCGCAGCCCAGGTATCGATTGACCTGAAAGAACGCTACCAGCAGCAGCGGGAACGTCGCGACCCACAGCCAGGCCCAGCCACCGGAAAATTCCCCGGGAGCCGCCAGCCACACCGTGGTGGTTTCCCCCGCGTTGTAAAAGACCCAGGCGAACAGCAGGTAGGCGGGCCAGCGCAGCCAGGGGTACCCGGCGATAGTTTGCAATACCGTTGTCATGCTCATCTACATGGGTCCGGCACAGGCCAACTGCAAGGTGGCCGTCTTCACTCGTCGTCCGCCACGCCCTTGAAGAGCGATATTATTTCCTTCTGCACGTTGGCCGGCGCCGGTTCATAGGCGGCGAAATCCATGCTGAAGGTGCCCTCGCCACCGGTCATGGACTTGAGCTTGGACTGGTAGTCGCCAAGCTCCGCCAGCGGGGCCTGGCCACTGATGTGCGCCGTATCTCCCTCGGCACGGGTATCGCTGACCCGACCGCGCCGCGAACTCAGGTCGCCGGCAATGTCGCCCATGCACGCCTGGGGCGCGGTGATCTGCAGATCGACGATCGGTTCCAGCACAATGGCGCGCGCCTTGCCGATGGCATCCACAAAGGCCTTCTTTCCCGCCTGTACGAACGCGATTTCCTTGGAGTCCACCGAGTGGTATTTGCCGTCGTAGACGGTCACGCGCAGATCGCGCATGGGGAAACCGGCGATGGCGCCGCTGTCCAACACCTGGCGCACACCCTTCTCCACCGCCGGGATGAACTGGCCCGGGATCACGCCCCCCTTAACTTCGTCCGCGAACTCGAAGCCCGAGCCGCGTGCCAGCGGCTCAACCCGCAGGAACACCTCGCCGAACTGGCCCGCGCCGCCGGTCTGTTTTTTGTGGCGGTGATGGCCCTCCGCCTTGGCGGTGATGGTTTCCCGGTAGGGGATGGAAGGTGGCTGGGTATCCACCTCTACGTGGTAACGGTCTGCCATCTTTTCCAGGCTGATGCGCAGGTGCAGTTCGCCCAGGCCACGCAACACGGTCTCGTTGGCGCTGGCGTTGTGCTCGATCTGCAGGCACGGATCCTCTTCCACCATGCGGTGCATCACATCCGCGATTTTCTGCTCGTCCCCGCGGTTCCTGGCGGTAATAGCAAGCCCGTGCAGGGACATTGGCAGTTTCAGGGGAGCCAGGTGGATATGGTCTTCATCATGCGAGTCGTGCAACACGCTGTCGAAGTGCGTTTCGTCCACTTTGGATACCGCGCAGATGTCGCCCGGTACGCCGCGCTCCATCTCGAAAGTCTCCTTGCCACGCACACCGAACAGGTGCCCGACCTTGAATGCCTTGCGTGCGTCACCAACGAACAGTTGGGTGTCACGGGTTATGGTGCCCTGGTGGATGCGCAGGTAGCTCAGCTTGCCTGCAAAGGGATCGAAGTGAATCTTGAACACATGGGCGAGTACGTGCTTGTCCGGATCCGCATCCGCATGCACTTCTTTTTTTCCGCTTCCGGACTCCAGCAGGAATGGCGGCGGGTTCCCCTCCATGGGATTGGGAAGCAACTGGTCAAATATGTGCAGCAATTGCCGAACTCCGGCGCCACTGGTCGCCGACGTAAAACACACCGGCACCAGGTGGCCCTCCCGCAGCGCCTGTTCGAAGGCGTCGTGCAGCTCTTCCGGGCTGACCTCACCCTTCTCCAGGTAACGCTCCATGAGTTTCTCGTCCACCTCTACCACCTGGTCAACGATGGCGGTGCGCGCTTCGGCGACGGAGAGAAAATCCGATTCGCCTTTTGGTTGAAAAAAACAATCCACCACTGCGGTTCCACCCGCCCCCGGCAGGTTGATGGCGAGGCACTGATTGCCGAAGGTAGCGCGTACGTCCTTGCACAGGGAGGCCAGATCCGTGTTGTCGGCGTCCATACGATTGATGATGATCATTCGGCACAGCCGGCGACTGGCGGCGAAATCCATCATTCTGCGGGCGGTGATATCGAGCCCGGACTCCGCGTTGATCACGACCGCGACGGTCTCTACACCCGCGAGGGCGCTCAGGGCATGTCCGGCGAAGTCCGGCAGGCCTGGGGTGTCCACGAGATTGATGTGCTGGCCGTCGTGGTCGAAGCTGATGACGCTGCTGCTAAGCGAATGCTGGTGGGCTTTTTCCTGTTCCTCAAAGTCACTGACCGTGGTGCCCCGTTCCACGGAACCAGCCTCCGGGATCACGCCGGCTGCCACGAGCAACGCCTCGGTCAGGGTGGTCTTGCCGACGCCCGTGTGACCCACGAGCGCCAGGTTGCGGATGTCTGCGGTGGCGTAGTCGGCCATCCCGAGTCCTCCTCTTCTGCGTAGTTTATGTGGCTGGAGGACGATCGAGCATAGCAGCGGCCGCAGCGGGCCGCCAAACCATCCGGCCCGCCTGCGGGTCATCGTACAATCACTGCCGTCATGCAGCTTCCCAGCCTGTACCCGGGAACCATCCGGCGCCGTTACAAGCGTTTCCTGGCGGACGTGACGCTGGCGGATGGCCGGGAGGTGGTCGCCCATTGCCCCAACACCGGCGCGATGACCAGCTGCTGGGCCCCGGGGGTGCCGGTCCAGGTGAGCCACAGCGACAACCCCAGGCGGAAACTCGCCTGGACGCTGGAACGGATCGACATGGGCGGCGGCTGGATCGGGGTTCACACCGGGCGCGTCAACGGAGTGGTTGCGGAAGGCATCGAGCTGGGCCGGGTCCCGGAGCTCGCCGGGTATCCGCAGCTGCGGCCTGAGCACCGCTACCATGCTCCGGGCCTGCCGGCATCCCGCCTGGACCTGTACCTGAGCGGCAGCCCGCGGCTGCGCGACGCGCTGGTGGAAGTGAAGAACACCACCTTACTGTCCGCCGACGGCGAGCGCCTGCTGTTCCCGGACGCCGTCAGCGAGCGCGGACGCAAGCACCTCGAGGTGCTGATGTACGCGGTACGCCAGGGGCTCCGCGGGGTGATGATCTTTGCGCTAAATCGTCCCGAGGGAACGCGGTTCGCACCCGCCGACGAGGTTGACCCGGCCTACGGGGAGACCCTGCGCCGGGCAGCGGCCGCCGGCATCGAATTGCTGGCCTTGCGGCTCGCCCACACCGACACCGGCATCCGCGTCGCTCACCGGGTCCCCCTGTGGCTGGACGCGGATGACTGAGTTCGGCGATCCTGCACGCGACCCAAACGAACGGCGGTGATTGCATGCGGAAACAACTTCTGGTGGTGGCGGCGCTGGCCGCCGGCCCGCTGATGCCGGTTGCGGTGCCAGCACAATCCTTCCACCAGGCCAGCGCCGAGCACTTCGCCGGCCTGGCCCTGGAATGCGTGCACCGTGAATACCCGAACAAGATCGCCCACGTGCTGCAAAGCGACGCGGACGCCCGGCCACCGCGAGAACTGACACCGGCTTTCTACGGCTGTTTCGACTGGCACTCGTCGGTGCATGGCCATTGGCAGTTAGTGCGGTTCCTGCGCCAGTTCCCGGACTCGGCGCTCGCCTCCCGTGCCCGCGCCGCCCTGGCCGCCAGTCTCACCAGCGAGCGGCTGGCGGCGGAAGCCCGCTACCTGGACGGCGCGGGTCGTCGCTCCTTCGAACGGCCCTACGGCCTGGCCTGGTTGTTGCAGCTCTCCGCGGAACTACGCGAGTGGCAGGATCCCGACGCGCAACGCTGGGCAAAGGATATACAACCGCTGGAACAACGCGCTGCCGCACGCCTGGCCGAGTGGTTGCCTAAACTTTCTCACCCGATCCGGATTGGTGAGCATTCGCAGACCGCCTTCGCCTTCGGCCTGGTGCTGGACTGGGCGCGAGCTAGCGGCGATCAGAAAATGGCCGATCTGCTGTCACGGCGCTCGCTGCATTTTTACGCCGCCGACCGCGACTGCCCGCTGCGGTACGAACCGGGCGGTCAGGATTTCCTGTCTCCCTGTATCGCCGAGGCGGATCTCATGCGCCGGGTGTTCACCAGCGCGGAATTCGCTGACTGGCTGGGTGGTTTCCTGCCGGGGATTCCCGGCAACGGTGGTGGCGGCTGGCTACCGCCCGCGGTGGTTACCGACGCCAGCGACGGCAAGCTGGCGCATCTGGACGGCCTCAACCTGAGCCGCGCGTGGATGCTGGAAGGTATTGCCTCCGCGCTGGCGGAATCGGACCCGCGCCGGGCAGCGGTATTGGCGGCGGCGGCGGACAACGCACGCGCCGGCCTGACCTCGGTTACCGGCGCCCACTACGCCGGCGGACACTGGCTGGGCAGTTTTGCCATGTACCTTGCCAGCCAACGAGGCCTGCCGATCCGCTGACTTGTGGCGGCAGGCCGGACCGTGGCAAGGTTCCGCGGCATGGAATTCTTTCGCTTCATCGACCGCAACCTGCCGCAGGCGGCGCTGGAATCGACGCTGACGGTGGGCGCGCTGCCGGCATTGAGCGCGTCCTTTGAAACGCTACTGGAGGATCACGGGGAACGCGGCCGGCTCTGGAGCGTATGGGGAGAATTCGAGATTCAGCGCGAGATCATCCGCCGCGGCATCCGTTTCACCATGCCGGCCTGTCCCAATGCCTTCGCCTGGACCGTGACCCGCGAGCCGCTGCCTGGCGAAACGCACCGGCTGGTGTTCCACGCGACCATCAACCGCACCGAGCACGACCCGGATTTCATCGACAGCCTGGAACAGTTCGCTGACCAATGGCAGGCATCCCTCGAGGACCTGGCGCAGGCCGGCCTGCCGAAACGCGATTCCGCGTAGTGCGCGGATGCAACCGGCGCCGCGCCCGGGCAGCGTGCGGCGGACTCGCACCGCATACCTGGCGAAACGAAGCGCTGTGCTTCCTGCACCCGCTTAGGATGCCAATCGAAAGGAAAGAAATTACTGATGTTTGTGGATTTTGAGAAACTCAGCTCGTCCCAGGTGTACTTCACGCTCACCCAGACCGTGGTGCCACGCCCCATCGCCTGGACCCTGTCCCGCAATGCCGACGGGGGATTCAACCTGGCGCCATTTTCCTATTTCAACGCGGTGTGCTCGGCGCCACCCATGGTCATGCTTTCCATTGGCCGCAAGCCGGACGGCAGCCGGAAGGATACCCGGCGCAATATTGCCGAGCGCCGGGATTTCACGGTGCACATCGTGGATTCGGAACTGCTGGAAGAAATGAACGCCAGTTCAGCCAGTCTGCCCGAGGCGGAGTCCGAACTCAGCGCCAGCAATCTGGAAGTCGTGCCCTTCGAATCCTTCCCGGTACCGCGGCTGGAACGGGCTCGCGTCGCTTTTGCCTGCACGCTGCAGCAGATGCTGGAACTGGGTGACGGCGCACAAGGACTGGCGCTGGCGACGGTACACGGCGTCTACGTGGATGACCGAATCGTCACCACGGATTCCAAGGGCCGCTTCAAGCTGGACGTGAAAGCCCTGGACCCGGTAGCGCGGCTGGGAGCCAGCGAATACGCGCTGCTCGGGGAGTTACGACACCTGCGTCGCCCGGGCTAACGCCCGCGTAGCAACCTGCAGCGGAAAACTTCCGCCCGGCGGCGCGGGGAACCGTTCCTTGGTCCCCACGGCTAGCGGCCGGTCGGCGGCGGACTAGTAGCGCTGGCCCCCGCCACCGCCACCGCCACCGCCACCGCGACCACCGCCCCCGCCACCGCGGCCACCGCCCCCGCGGCCACCGCCACCGAATCCACCGCCACTGCGTGGTTGGCGTTCCTGGGCCTGGCTGACACGAAGCGGCCGCCCCTTCATATCCTTGCCATCCAGGTCCGCCATGGCGCGCGTGGCGTCCTCTTCCGACATTTCTACGAAGCCGAATCCCCGTGAGCGGCCGGTCTCCCGGTCCGAAATCAGGGTCGCCGAGGTGACCTCGCCGAACGGGGAAAACATCTCCTCCAGATCGGCAGTCGTCACGCTCCAGGGAAGGTTACCGACGTACATTTTCATTGAACTCTCCGTTCCTCATTCTCAGGTGTCTGCACAATCACCAAAAAAGGCATCCGCATCTCAGCTTTCTGGTTATGGCTATGGGATGGTTTTCCGGATGACAGATTCAGCGTGGAAATCCAGGCGTTCCGATGGATAAGACGGGCGGGAAGATGCTCTGAAATAACAATCGGGAAGGGGAATTCCTGTGCGCCGGGGAATTATAGGTGGGCTGCTGACCCGAATACCAGCGAAAAAACCACCGCCGGACAAGGGCTTGCCCGGCTGCAAAATTCCGGGTTCGCGCGCCCTGCCACTGATGACGTTGCGCCGGTGCGGATTCAGCCGCATTCCGCCAGCAGGCGATCCATCATCGCCCCGGCCTGGCCGGCGTAGCCGCCACCGAACAGGTTGAGGTGGTTGAGCACGTGATACAAATTATAGAGCGTGCGGCGAACGGAATAGCCCGAATCCAGCGGCCACTGATCCCGGTACGCGGAATAGAAGCTGGCTCCAAAGCCGCCAAACAATTCGGTCATGGCCAGGTCCGCCTCGCGATCGCCGAAGTACACCGCCGGGTCGTAGATCACCGGCCGACCTTCGGCATCGGCCGACCAGTTACCTCCCCACAGATCACCATGCAACAGGGAGGGCTTCGGCTGGTAATCACTGAAGAAAAAACCCAATCGCGCGCACAGCGTGTGGCCGTGATCGAGCAGGCGCCCCCCGTGGCCGTTTTGCTCTGCCAGCCGCAGCTGGAACCCCAGGCGTCGTTCGGCAAAAAATGTCGCCCAGTCGGCATTCGGAGAATTTTGCTGGGCGGTGGCGCCGATGGTGTTGTCCCGGTGCCATCCGAAGCGCGGCTGGCTCCGCCGGTGCAAACGCGCCAGCCCCTCCCCCAGCGCGGTCTCGGCCGCCTGGCCACCGGCACCCAACTCCAGGTACTCCAGTACCAGCCAGGCACGGTCTCCGGCGCAACCATGACACAGCGGCCGCGGAGCCCGCAGGGCATTGGCCGCCAGGATCTCGCCCAGGCCCTCCGCTTCGGCCTCGAACATGTCCCGTCGCGCCGCGTCGTTCAGCTTCACGAAAAAACGCCGCGGCCCGTCTTCCAGGACCAGGGTCGTGTTGATGCAGCCGCCAGCCACGGGCCACTGCCGGCGCACCCTGAAGGTCTCACCGGTTGTCTCGCTGATCTGGCGCGAAATTTCTTCCGTCGGCTGCATGAATCAATGGCCTTCTTCTGCGCGGCCAGGCGCCCGGATGATAGGCTTTTCCCTCCCGCCGCGCAGGAGCCCGCTTACGGCAGCCATGCAAAAGCTTTTCCTGGTTCTCGGCCTGGCCTGCCTGGCTCTCGCGCTGCTGTGGCCATTGCTGGCGCAGCTTCACTTGCGGCGACTGCCCGGGGGGCGACTGCCCGGGGACATCCGCATCGAACGCGACGGTTTCCGGTTCTATTTTCCGATCACCGGCCTGGTGCTGGTGAGCCTGGCGATTTCCCTGCTACTGCGGCGCTGAAGCATGCCCATAATTTTCGCCCTGCTGCTCCTGGCCGCGCTGATCTTTGCTCCCCAATGGTGGGCGCGATCGGTGCTGCACCGCCACAGCGTGGCGCGCGCGGATATTCGCGGTACTGGAGGCGAACTGGCGCAGCACCTGATCCGGCGCTGCGGCATGGAGGGCGTGCAGGTGGAGTCGACCGGCGATGGTCAGGATCACTACGATCCCCAGGCCCGCTGCGTGCGGCTGGGCGAGAACAACTACAGCGGACGTTCCCTGACCGCGATCACGGTGGCCGCCCACGAAGTCGGGCATGCCATCCAGCACTACCAGGGATACCGGCCCCTGGCGCTGCGCACGCGCCTGGTGCTTGCGGCCCGGGGCTTTGAGCGCTTCGGCGCATTCGCGATGATCGCGATCCCGGTACTGGCGGTGCTGACCCGCTCTCCGTCGGCCGGTGCCGTGCTGCTGCTGGTCGGGCTGACGGCCATGGCCACTGCGACCCTGGTACACGCGGTGACCCTTCCGGTGGAACTGGACGCCAGTTTTCGCAAGGCCTTGCCGATCCTGGAGCGCGGCGGGTATCTGGCTCCGGCAGACCGCAAACCCGCGCGCCGCATCCTCACTGCCTGCGCCCTGACCTACCTGGCCGCTTCGCTGATCAGCCTGGTGAATGTCGGGCGCTGGCTGGCGCTGCTGCGGCGCGCGTGAAACAAGCGTTCCACACGCAGGAGTCGCCTCAGCTGGCGACGCTAAGGCCTTGATTTTTCAAGGGCGAATCTGTGCCACTTATGCACATGCCCACCGGGGTCGGTATCGAACGGTCATGCACCCGTCGCGGTCACCGGCCAAAGCCGGAAGAATCTCGTAACTATTTGTTTTTTATAGCAAAAAAATGTTGCTGAATTTTTGCACAATTGGCCCTGGCGGCAGGCGCCACACTGCCCCCGGGCCCCTGTCGACGGGTTGTCAACAAGGTTATCCACAGCTTCTGTGGGTAACCCAGGCGGCTTTGGAGCGGCGCGGGGCGCCGCGTCGCCACCGGCCGTAGAATTCCCGCGCATGCGTAGTCACTCCCGATCCGCCGGCCCGGTGCTGTGCGTAGCGGTACCGGTTCCGGTCCGCCGCCTGTTCGACTACCTGCCCCCGGAGGACGGCCGCCTGCCGCCGCGGGGCGCGCGGGTGCGGATTCCCTTCGGCGGCCGCCAGCTGTCCGGCGTGGTGCTGGGCCATGCCGCTGAATCCGGCGTGCCCGCCCATCGCCTCAAGCGCGCCCGGCTGGTGCCCAACGGGCCACGGCTTCCGGAGGAATTGCTGGCCTTCGCTGAATGGGCCGCGGGTTATTACCACTTCCCCCTGGGCGAGGTGCTGCAAGCGGTGGTGCCGGCTCCCTTGCGGGGCGGGCGCCTGCCGCGGCCGGAGCCCGCCTGGCGGGCGGCCCGCGGCGCGGAAATGGGGTCCCTGGCGGCCCGTGCGGTGGCCCAGCGGGCCGTGCTGGCAACGCTGCTGGAGGCGGCCGGCGATCCACGCGGCGCGGAATCGCTGGCGCAGGCGGCTGGCCCCGGCTGGCGGCGGGCGCTTGCGGCGCTGCTGGAAAAAGGCCTGGCAGAGCCCGCGCAGGCGCCTGAAAGTATTTCGGCACCGGCCAGCACGCAGACAGGTCCGGAGCTCAACCCGGCCCAGGAACTTGCCCGGGACGCGCTGGTAGGCGCCCTGGGTGGATATCGCAGCTTCCTGCTGGACGGAATCACCGGCAGCGGCAAGACCGAGGTCTACCTGCGGGCCGCCGAAGTCGTCCGCGAACGTGGCCAGCAGACCCTGTTCCTGGTGCCGGAAATCAGCCTTACCCCGCAGCTGGTGGAACGCATCGAGACGCGCTTCGGCGTTGCGGCGGCGGTACTGCATTCCGGGCTCAGCGACGGCGCGCGGGCACGTGCCTGGCTGGCCGCGGCCGACGGCAGCGCCGCGCTGGTACTGGGCACACGCTCGGCGGTGTTCGCCCCGTTGCGCAACCCGGGCCTGATTGTGGTGGACGAGGAACACGATGGCTCCTTCAAGCAACAGGACGGCTTTCGCTACCACGCCCGGGACCTGGCCATCGTGCGCGCCAGCCGCTGTGGCATCCCGGTGGTGCTGGGTACGGCGACGCCATCCCTGGAGAGCCTGGCCAACGTGGAGGTCGGGCGCCACCAGCGCCTGGTCCTGCCGGAACGCACCCGTGGAGCCACGCTACCGCGGGTGGACCTGGTGGACCTTCGCAAGGTCCCGGTCCGCGAGGGCCTGAGCCGACCGCTGCGGGTGGCCATCGGCGAGACCCTGGAGCGCGGCGAGCAGGCACTGCTGTTCCTCAACCGGCGCGGATTCGCCCCGGTGCTGACCTGCTATAGCTGCGGCTTCAGTGCCCGCTGCCATCGTTGCGACGCGCGGCTTACCTGGCACCAGCGCCCGGCGCGGCTGCGTTGCCACCACTGCGGCGGCGAGGCAGCCGCGCCGCGGGCCTGCCCGGAGTGCGGCGATGAGCTGCATCCCCTGGGAGAGGGCACCGAACGCCTGGACGCGCACCTGGCGAGCGCGTTTCCCGAAGCCCGTATTGAGCGCGTGGACCGGGATACCACCCGCCGGCGCGGCACGCTGGAAGCGAAACTGCAGGCGGTCCACGAGGGCCGGGTGGATATCCTGGTGGGAACCCAGATGCTTTCCAAGGGCCACGACTTTCCGGGGGTGACGCTGGTGGGGGTCATCAACGCCGACCAGGGGCTGTTCGGCAGCGACTTTCGCGCCGGCGAATACGTTATGCAGCAGGTGATGCAGGTGGCCGGTCGCGCCGGCCGCGGGCAGCGAGCCGGCCGGGTGCTGGTGCAGACCGGATTTCCTGACCATCCCTACCTGCGGGCCCTGCGCCAGCATGGCTACCGGGATTTTGCCGTCGCCGCGCTGAAGGAACGGGAAGCACTGGGGCTCCCTCCCTATGGCTACCTGGCCCTGATGCGGGCGGAATCGGTAGCCGCTGGCGAAGCCCTGAAATTTCTCGAGCGGGCGCGCGCCTGCGCCGCTTCCCCCAGCGGTGTGCAGGTGCTGGACCCGGTGCCGGCGCCCATGGAACGCCGAGCCGGGCGCTACCGCGCGCAGTTGTTGGTGCAGGCCCACCGGCGCGGTCCCCTGCATGCCTTCCTGGGCGCCTGGCTCGACGCGGTGCAGGAACTGCCGGAAACCCGCCGGGTGCGCTGGTCGCTGGATGTGGACCCCATGGAGATGTACTGAGAACGGGCATACGGCGGTGCACAGCGCACCGGGCGTGCAGTAGAATCGCGCCCCGCCAATGGCATTCCGGTAATCAGCACCCCATGCGCGCCCACCTGAGCGATCTCATCAGCACCGCCCTGTCCCGCCTGCCGGGCGACGGGCAGCCCGCTCCCGGGCACCTGGAACGCACACGCCAGAAGAGCCACGGCGACTTCGCCAGTAACGTGGCGCTGTTGCTGGCGAAACGACTCGGCCGTCCGCCGCGGGAACTGGCCACGGAGCTGGTTGCGCAACTGCCGGACTCGCCATGGGTGGCGCGGGTGGAGATCGCCGGCCCGGGTTTCATCAATTTCCACCTGGTGCCCGCCGCCTACCAGGCCCTGGTGCCACAGATCCTCCACGAGGGAAGGGACTTCGGCCGCGGCCGCCAGGGCGGGCGGCGAATCCTGCTGGAATTCGTGTCTGCCAATCCCACCGGCCCATTGCACGTGGGCCATGGCCGTGGCGCCGCCTACGGAGACGCCGTCGCGCGCATCCTGCGTGCGGCTGGCTATGCCGTTTCCTGCGAGTACTACGTCAACGATGCCGGCCGGCAGATGGACATCCTCGCCATCAGCGTTTGGATGCGGTACCTGGACCTGTGCGGAGAACAAGTGACGCTTCCCGCCAAGGGGTACCGGGGAGACTATATCTGGGATATCGCCGCGGGCTTGCACCGGGAATTCGGCAACGCGCTGCAGCGGGATTCAGACTCCGTCACCGGGTCCTTGCCGGCGGACGAGGAACAGCAACTCGACACCCTGATCCAGCGTGCACGGGAGCTGCTGGGCCCCGAGTACCAGACCGTGCACGCGGCGGGCATGGAAGTTCTGGTGGATGACATTCGCCGGGATCTGAAAGAGTTTGGCGTGGAGTTCGACCGCTGGTTTTCGGAGCGTTCCCTCGCCGACAGCGGCGAGGTGGCCCGGGCCGCCGGCTTGCTACGGGACAATGGCTACCTGTATGAGAAAGACGGCGCCTGGTGGTTTCGCTCCACGGACTTCGGCGACGAGAAGGACCGCGTGGTGGTGCGAGAAAATGGTCAGACCACCTATTTTGCTTCGGACATCGCATACCACCTGGACAAACTGGAGCGCGGCTTCGACGAGCTCATTGATATCTGGGGCGCAGACCATCACGGCTACATCAAGCGCGTGCAGGCCTCGCTGGAGGCCATGGGCCGGGACAGCGCGGCATTCACCGTGTTGCTGGTGCAGTTCGCGGTGCTCTACCGCGGCCGCGAGAAGGTTTCCATGTCCACCCGCGGCGGCGATTTCGTCAGCCTGCGGGAACTGCGCCAGGAAGTCGGCAACGACGCGGCACGCTTTTTTTACGTGTTGCGAAAGTGCGAGCAGCATATGGACTTCGACCTGGACCTGGCCAAGTCGCGCTCCAACGACAACCCGGTGTATTACATCCAGTACGCCCATGCGCGGATCTGCAGCGTATTCCGCCAGCACGCCGAGCAGAGCGGTGATCCGGGGGACCTGGCGGCGGCCGACTACGCGCTGCTGGTGGAGCCCCACGAAATGGACCTGCTCAACCGCCTGTCGCGCTTCCCGGAGGTGCTGGAGTCCGCCGCGAGCAACCGGGAACCCCACCAGATCGCCTACTGGCTGCAGGAGCTGGCCACGGACCTGCATACCTATTACAACGCCCACCAGTTTCTGGTGGCGGACCCGCGGTTGCGCGCCGCGCGCCTGGGGCTGGTGGAAGCCACGCGCAGGATGCTTGCCAGCGGTCTGGAGCTGCTGGGCGTTTCCGCGCCGGAGACCATGTAGATGGCGCAGGCCCGCCGCAACCGTCCCCGGTCACGGCCACCGACACGGAATACCCTTCGGGAGGTCCCCGGGTGGGGACTGTTCACGCTGGGGTTCGTGTGCGGCCTGCTGGTGGCGGTGACGGGGCTGTTGTACCTGGACGAGGACAGCCGCCTGGGGGAGGGTCTGACCACCCTGCTGCCGGAGCAACCGGCGGCCCGGCCCGGCCCGGCCCGGCCCGCGCCCACCCAGCCCGGTTCGCCGGAACTCAAGACCCACTTCGACTTCTGGGAACTGCTTCCGGAAATGGACCGGCCGGTGCCCGAGCCCCGCAGCCACCAGCCGCGACCCGCCCCCAGCGGCACCCAGTACGTGCTGCAGGCCGCTTCCTACGATGATTTCATCGACGCGGACCGGCTCAAGGCGCGCCTGGCCATCAACAACATCGAGGCCTACATCGAAAAGGTGATCATCGGCGAGCGCGGGATTTTCTTCCGTGTGCGGGTGGGACCCTTCCAGAAGCTCAGCGCGCTGGACGACGTCCACCGGCGCCTGGAAAAGCTCGGAATCTCGGCCATGCGTCTGGAGGTCCGCACGCGGGACAAAGCCCGCCACTGATCACCGCCCGCGGTCAGTTGGACTCTTTGAACAACGCCTTCTTCAGCCGGTACAGGGACGAAATGTCTTCGTCTCCATGGCCGTCCTCCAGCAGTTTCTCGTAGTCCGCCAATGTCCTTTCGATGCTTGCCAGGCGATTGTCGGTCAGCTCCTCCACCATGGCGCGGGCGATCCCCAGGTCCTTTTTATGCAACGCCACCTTGAAGCCCGGGTCAAAGACCCCGCGCACCATGGTCGGCCCGCGATTATTCAGGTGCCAGCTACCGGCGGCACCGGAACCCACCACCTCGATCACCCGTTCCATGTCCAGGCCAGCGGCCTGGCCGAAGGCAAGCCCGTCGGTAACCGCCTGATTGGTGCCCGCGACGATGATCTGGTTGACCGCCTTGGTGGCCTGGCCGGCGCCATGGGCGCCCATGTGCACGGTCTTCTTGCCAATGGCGTCCAGCGCCGGCTGCACCCGTTGCAGGACTCCGGCGTCCCCACCCACCATGATGGCCAGCGTGCCCTGCCGCGCACCCTCCGTACCGCCGCTGACCGGGGCATCGAGAAAATCGGCGCCGCCGGCGGCGGCCCGACGGGCCGCCTCGCGGGCGGTCTCCGCCGAAACCGTGGAGCAGTCCACTACCACCAGGCCCTTGTGCAGGCCCTCCGCCATGGCGTCCATCACCGACAGCACGTCTTCATCCCGCGACACGCACACGATCACCGCGTCGCAGCGCCGCGCCACCTCCGCCGGGTCTTCCGCCAGCGGAATGCCGTTTTCGTCCGCCAGCGCCTGGGCGGGCCCGGGGGAGCGGTTCCAGGCGCATTCCAGCAGCCCGGCTTTCTTGAGATTTACGGCCATGGGACCGCCCATGGCTCCGAGTCCGATCACACCAGTTTTCATGAGTCCTCCTGGGGTCTTTCCAGTAGAATATTAGGTTGCATTGAGTTTTTCAGGTCAGTATATTTCGCCACCTTTTCCACGGCACTGAAGGCGCTGTACAGGCGGTCGGGGGTGCACGGGAGTAACTGCTGGTTCAACCCGGGCCCGGATTTTGGGTCCGTTAACTGGGGTACTTGCCATGCGCTCACTCGGACACCAGATTGTCGCGGAGTTCTATCGCTGCGACACCACGCGCCTCAACGACGTCAACTTCGTCGGTGATGCGATGATTGCCGCCGCCGAAAAAGCCGGCGCCACCATCGTTACCCAGACGTTTCATCATTTTTCTCCCCACGGAGTCTCCGGGGCAGTGATTATCGCCGAAAGTCACCTGGCGATTCACACCTGGCCGGAATATGGCTACGCGGCAGTGGACCTGTTTACCTGCGGCGATACCGTATCGTCGGCGGCGGCGCTGGAATCCCTGCGCGAGGCCTTTGCCGCCGAACAGGTTTCTACCATGGAACTGCATCGAGGCCAGGTAGACATGATGGACAGCGACGGTCCGGTGACGCATAAGCCCGGAATACATCGTCGTGAAGGCTTGCCAAGCGACCACCGCCGTCCCGAGCGCAGCGAGGGACCCGCTATCGCCGCCCGGGGCTGAGGCCTGACCAGCGATTCTCGCCTCGCCCGGATCAGCACTGCTGGCCCGGCAGGCCTTCCCCGCGTCATTTTTCCGGATAGGTATATCCCGCCAGCCCGCGGCGCAGTTCCGCCATCAGCTCGCCGCGATCGGCGAGGTTGAGATCGCTTTCCTCCAGCCGCCGGGCATAACCCGCAATCAGCTCCTCGGAATCGAAATGCACGTGTCGGAGTACGCTGGCGGCATCTTCTCCGGCACGGGGTTCGCTGATGCGGTAGCCATCCGCCGCAAGTTCCACGTTGACCGAATCGGTATCCCCGAACAGGTTGTGGATGTCACCCAGGATCTCCTGGTAGGCGCCTACCAGAAAAATTCCCAGCAGGTAGTCTTCCCCCGGACGGGGTGCATGCAGAGGCAGGCTGCTCTCCACCCCCAGGGCATCCACGTAGCTGTCGATGCGTCCGTCGGAATCACAGGTGAGGTCGTGAATTACTGCCCTCCGTTCCGGCATTTCATCCAGCCGATGCAGCGGAACGATGGGAAACACCTGGTCGATGGCCCATACGTCCGGCAACGACTGGAAAACAGAGAAGTTGCACAGATACCGGTCCGCGAGTCGTTCGTTGAGCTCGTCCGCGAGTTCCCGCTGACCGCGGCGTCCCGGATCCAACCGCGCGCGCAGGGCGTGACACAGACCGAGGAATAACTGTTCGCTCCGCGCCCGGTCCGCAAGCGATAGACGGCCCTGGTCAAATGCGTCTCGCAAACGCGCGACCCGTGTCTGGCCCTCGTGCCAGCATTCCCCGGGCTCCCGCCCGGAGTTTCCGGCCAGCGCTGCCAGCGCTGCCATGTCCGGCCCGCCGCCCGGATCGTCGCCACGGTCCACCGGCGCGACACTACGTTCGACCTGCAGTACGTGGGTCAGCAATACCGCGTGGTGGGCGGTCATGGCGCGGCCGGATTCGGTAAAGATCTCCGGAAACTCCATCCCGGCCTGCTGGCAGGTATCCGCCAGGCTCTCCACCACCATGCGCGCGTAGTCCGCGAGCCCGTAGTTCATCGAAAAATAGCGCCGCGACCCGGTGCCTTCGTAATCCACCGCCAGCCCCCCGCCCACGTCCAGCACCTGCAAGCCGGCGCCCAGGCGCCGTAGCTCCACGTACAACCGGGATGCCTCCGTAAGGGCCCGCTGCAGGTCGTCCAGGTGGGCGACCTGCGAACCGAGATGAAAGTGCAGCAACTCCAGCGAATCGAGGGCGGCGGCGGCGCGCAGCCGTTCAACGGCGGTGAGCATCTCCGCCGCGGTAAGTCCGAACTTGGATTTTTCTCCGCCGGTATTTTGCCAGTTGCCCTTGCCGACACTCGCCAGCCGAGCGCGCAGACCGATCCGCGGCCGTACGCCGAGCGCCTGCGCCGCGTCCAGCACCCGATCCAGTTCCGTGAGTTTCTCCACCACCAGGAACACGCGGTAGCCGAGACGCTCCCCGGTGAGGGCCAGGTGCACGTAGGAACGATCCTTGTAGCCGTTGCATACGATGGTGCCACCACGCGGCGCCAGCGCCAGCGCCACCATCAATTCCGGTTTGCTGCCCGCCTCCAGGCCTACCCGCCCGGGCTGCGCATCGAGCAGGGTTTTCACCACGCAGCGTTGCTGGTTTACCTTGATCGGGTACACCGCCGTATAGCGGTCCGCCACCCCGGCCTGGGCAAAGGCGGCGGCGAACGCCGCGGTCATACGTGCGACACGGTCCCGAAGGATGTCCAGGAAGCGCACCAGTACCGGCAGACGCAGACCCCGCCGCCGCAGGTCCTCCGCCAGCACCCACAGGTCGATGGCGCGTTCATCCGCAAGCGGGTGTACCTGCAAAGTGGTTGCGCCAGCGTCCACATAGCCCTCGCTCCAGCGCGGGAGGCTGTACAGGTGCCGGATCTGTTCCGTGTTCTCCATGGGGGACGGGATTATACGACCCCGGGAGGCGGGTATGATCAGCATATCTTTGGAAAATTTTACGGACCTGCCGGATGATCGACGCGGAAAACTGGTTTACCGAGGTTGAGGAAAAAAACGGCGCCGCCATGTCGCTGCGATTACGGCGCCGGCTGCACGCGGAAACCTCCGCCTACCAGCGCCTCGAGGTGTACGAAACCGATGGCTTTGGCAACCTGCTGGTACTGGACGGCTGCATCATGCTCACCAGCCGGGACAATTTCATCTACCACGAAATGATGGTGCATCCGGCCCTGTTCAGCCATCCCCGCCCGCGGCGGGTGCTGATCATTGGCGGCGGCGACTGCGGTTGTCTGCGCGAGGTGCTGCGGCACGATTCGGTGGAGCATGCCGAACAGGTGGACATCGATGAACGCGTTACCCGCCTAAGCGAGCAGTTTTTCCCGGAGTTGTGCGAATCCAATAGCGACCCCCGCGCGCACCTGCATTTTGAGGACGGCGTACGCCGGGTGGAAGAGGCGGCCGCCGGCAGCTACGACGTGATCATCATCGATTCCACCGATCCGGTGGGCCAGGCGGCACGGCTGTTCTCGGCGCCCTTCTATCGCGCCTGTTACCAGGCACTTGGCGACGAAGGGGTGCTGGTGGCACAGAGCGAGTCGCCCCTGTACCACCAGCAACTGATGGCGTCCATGGTGGGCAATCTGAACGCGGCGGGCTTCGCGGCAGCGGCGCCGCTACTGTTCCCGCAATGCACCTACCCCTCCGGCTGGTGGTCCGCCACCCTGGCGCGGCGCGCCGGCGCGGCGCGGGAGTTCCGCGAAGCGGACGCGCAAACGATTCGCGGTACCCGCTACTACAATGCCGACATCCACCGCGCCGCATTCGCAACCCCGCAGTTCCTCCGCGCAGGGGGTTGATGGAGACGCAATCACTGGCTGCCAGCTTCGGCCACGCCCTGGCCGGCATCCGCCGCCTGCTCGCCACTCAGCGCAATGCGCGCATCCACCTGCTGGTCACCACCGGCGTCGCCGCGCTGGGATGGTGGCTCTCGCTGCGCCGGCTGGACTGGGCGTTGCTGGTGGTGGCGATGGGCCTGGTGTGGATCGCCGAAGCCATGAACAGCGCGTTGGAGGCGCTGGGCGACACCGTGGACCGCAGCCACAACCCGGGCATCGCCGCCGCCAAGGACCTGGCAGCGGGAGCGGTGCTGCTGGCCGCCGTCGCGGCGACCCTCATCGGAGCGCTGGTACTGTTCCCCTACCTGGCCTGAGCATCAAGACGATCCAGTCGCAGCCGGTGGCGGGCGTCGGACAGGCGGCGCGCCGCCAGCTGCACCGCCAGCACGGTGCCAAAACCGGTGCCCGCGGCAATCAGCAGCATGATCAGTATCTGGTACTTGACCGCCTCCATGGGCGGAGCACCGGCCAGCAACTGGCCGGTCATCATTCCCGGCAGGCTGATGATTCCGGCGGCGGCCATGGCGTTGATAATCGGAAGCAGGCCGACCCGCATTGCGTCGCGACGCAGCTTGAGGCTCGCCGCCGGCCAGTCCGCACCGGTGCACAGACGCGCCTCGATGACCCGACGTTCATTCCATGCCCCCGCGTTCAGGCGATCCATGGCCAGCGCGATGCCGGTCATGGTGTTGCCCAGCACCATTCCCAGCAGCGGAATCGAATAGCGCGGCTGGTACCAGGGATCCGGGCCGACGCTGACCACCAGCGCCAGCACCGTGACCGCAAAAGACGAGATGAATAATGAACTGGTACCAATGCCGAATCCCCACAGACCGGTGAACCGCCGGGACTGGCGCGCCCAAACTTCGCGCCCCGCAGCCAACAGCATGGCCATTGCCAGCAGTGCCACCCACAACGGGTTCACGTAAGCAAACACGACCCGCAGCACCAGACCAATCAGCAATAACTGCACGACCGTGCGCAGCGCCGCCACCAGCAACGCCCCGGTCATTCCCAGCTGCAATCGCCACGCCAGTACCGCCAGCGCGATGACCAGCGCGGCCGCCAGGCCGAGATCGAGGGCATCCAGGGTAATCAAGGGCGGGTCCCGGGCGGCAGAAGCCGGCCACCGGCGAAGCGCAACTGGCGGCCCTGGAGCGGACCCTGGAGCGGACCCTGGGGCTGCGTCAGTCGCCGGCGCTGGGCGGCATCATGGCTGACCCAAACCACCGCGATTCCATGGCGATCACGCCAGCGAGTCACCAGCTGCTCCACGCGCCGGGTATTGGGCGCGTCCAGCGACGCGGTGGGTTCGTCCAGCAACAGCGCCCCGGGCTGCTGGATCAGGGACCGAAGCAGTGCGAAGCGTTGCCGCTCACCGGTCGACAGGTCTTCCACCCGCTGCGTCAGCATGCGTGGGTCCAGCGCCAGGCTCTGCAGCCAGTCCGGGTCGAGGGTGGAAAAATGTTCTCCCATGCGCTCGAACCACCAGGCACTTTCCGCTGGCAGGTAGGCAACCCGGCGACGCCACTCGTGGGCGGGCAGCGCCTGGCGCTCCACGTCGTCCAGCCAGGCGCTGCCGGTGCTCCGGTCCAGGTCCGCGGCGGCACGCAGTAACAGGGTCTTGCCCGCACCGGAGGGTCCGTGCAGACACAGGCACTCGCCGGGTGCCACATCAAAACTGACCGGTTGCCGCCAGGCGCAGTTTTGCGGGTGGCTCTCCGCAATGGAGCTGAAAAGTTCTTGAACGCGAAGGCGCGGCATGAGTTCGGGGTCAGGATTCACTATACCCAATCGCGCTACCACCGGTCACCCACGGGCGGTATGATCATTCGCTCTTTGTGCCGGCCCGAATCGCCCCCTGCGCCTCCGTGAAACGTCTTGCACTGCTGTTCCTTTTGCTGCTGCTGGTTGCGGCCGCCGCCGCTCCCTACTGGATTGGCGTGCGCGCGGAGGCCGAATACCGCACCTACATCGAACGACTGAACTCCGAGGCCCTGATCGACGCCCGGGTGCTCAGTTTCGAGCGGGGCTGGCTCGAATCCCAGGCACGGGTCGCGTTGCGACGCTCGGGCAGCCCGGGCGAACTCCAGTTGCACGACACCCTGCGCCACGGACCGGTGGCGGTGGATCGCTGGCTGGCCGGTGATCCGGATTACTCCGTGTACCTGGCGCGCGTCGAAAGCCGCGCGACCCTCGGGCCGACCGGGGCGCAACTCACCGCCAATACGCAGATCAGCCTGTCCGGGGACGCGTCGAGCCGCATCCGCATGCAGCCCCTGGACCTGGACCAGGACGGAACCCGTCTGCGCATGGCGGAACTTGGCGGCCAGTTGGCGATCCCGGCCCACGGCCGCAGCACGCAGCTGCGATTGCAGACCGATCACATCGAGCTGGACGAAAAGCAAACGGACCGGCAAATCCGGATTCGGAAGCCATCGCTGCTGCTGCGCGGCGACCCGGGCAACCCGGAAACCGGTGCATTGCGCTTCGAGGCCGAACAACTGCAGCTGGTGGAAGGCGGCAGGCAGCCGTTGCGGATTAGCGGTCTGCAATTCGGCGCCGAATCCAGCGAAACGGAAGGCAGACTGACAACCGTCCTGTCCCTGGAGATGACGGAGTTGCAGGCAGAGGGTGGCGAAACGGTCGGACCGGGGAAGCTGGGCCTGGAACTGCGCGACCTGGACGCCGCAGCGACCCGCGCCCTGCGGGATGCCGGTGGCGGGGCGGATCTGGCGGTTTTGTTTTCGGAGCTGGAGCGACTGCTGCGGCATTCGCCGCGGGTGCTGGTCAGCTTGTTTCTGAATACGCCCCACGGCGAAACCAAGGGCGAGGTGGAAGTGTCCCTGGATACCGCCGATCCGGCGGTACTCGCCAATCCCCTGCTTGCGCTGACCGCCCTGCGGGCTACCGGCACACTGCGGCTGCCCGAGCCCGCGCTGCGCATGGCCATGACGGAACACCTCAGCAGTGAACTGCGGCAACTGGAAAACAGGGGCGAACTGCCAGCGATGACGCCACAACAGCGCCAGCGCGCCCTGAACGCCGCGATGGACGTGCGCATGGCGGAATGGATGCGTGACTACCGACTTCGACGGGACGGCGAGAATCTGGTTGCGGAGGCGGTTTTTGCCGCGGGGAAACTCACCATCAATGGTGAGCCCGTGGAGCTCGGCAAGCTCTCGCCGTTCAACTAGGTGCGCGGCGCCGCACCGGTTCTGGCGATTACGCCCGGCGAACCCGCCGGGATCGGCCCCGACCTGGTGGTCCGCGGAACGATCCCACCGCCGGGTACCCGGCTGGTGATCGTAGCCGACCCCCGGTTGCTGGAGCAGCGCGCGCGGCAACTGGACCTGTCCTGGCGGGTACCGGAGTACCCCACCCCGGCACCGGTATCGGTGCTGCCGGTGCCGCTGGCCCGCGGCGTCATCGCCGGGTCGCCGAATCCGGAAAATGCCAACTACGTCCTCGAGTGCCTGGAGCGCGCCACCCGCGGTTGTCTGCAGGGCGAATTCCAGGCGCTGGTCACCGGGCCGGTGCAGAAAAGCACCATCAACGAGGCGGGTATCGCCTTCAGCGGCCACACGGAATTTCTCGCCGGTCTCACCGGCGGCCAGCGCCCGGTGATGTTGCTCGCGGCCGGCTCGCTGCGGGTGGCGCTGGCGACCACCCACCTGCCCCTGCGCGAAGTGGCCGGACACATCGACCGGCAACTACTGAGCGAGGTAATTGAAATCCTCTACCACGACCTGGTGGCGCGATTCGCGCTCAGCCGCCCGCGCATCCTGGTGCTGGGTCTCAATCCCCACGCCGGGGAGGACGGCCACCTGGGCCGCGAGGAGATCGAGGTACTGCAACCGGTACTGGCCGAAGCCCGCGCCCGCGGCTGGGACCTGGTGGGTCCCCTGCCGGCGGATACGGCTTTTACGCCCGCTGCCCTGGAAGGCGCCGATGCGGTGCTCGCCATGTACCACGACCAGGGCCTGCCGGTGCTCAAGGCGCTGAGTTTTGGCCGCGCGGTGAATGTCACCCTGGGCTTGCCCATCATCCGCACCTCGGTGGATCACGGAACCGCCTTGTCGCTGGCCGGCGGCGGCAACATTGACGACGGTAGTTTTCGCGCGGCGCTGACCCTGGCGGCGGAGCTCGCCGCCGGAAACGATTTAGCTGGTGACGGCGACGGCGCACCCGCGTAAGCGATTCGGCCAGCACTTCTTGCACGACGCGGGAGTGCTGGGGCGGATCGCGGCGGCGGTGGCCGCCGCACCCGGCGACCACCTGGTGGAAATCGGTCCCGGCGAGGGAGCCCTGAGCCGCCGCCTGCTGGAGAGCGGCGCACGGCTGGACGCGATCGAGATCGACCGGGACCTCGCCGCGGGCCTCGCCGGGCTGGCCGCGGGAAATCCGCGGCTGCGGGTTCAGGTAGGCGACGCACTGCAGTTTGATTTTTGCGCGCTGGCGGAACGCGCCGGCGAAACCCTGCGGGTGGTCGGCAACCTGCCCTACAATATCTCCAGCCCGCTGCTGTTCCACCTGCTGGAACAACTCCATTGCATCCGCGACATGTGCTTCATGCTGCAGAAGGAAGTCGTGGACCGGATTTGCGCCGCCCCCGGAAGTTCGGATTACGGGCGCCTCAGCGTCATGCTGCAGGCGCGCTGCGCGCCGACCGCGTTGTTCCGTGTCCGGCCGGGGGCTTTTCGCCCGGCACCCAAAGTGGACTCCGCGGTGTTTCGCCTGCAACCCCATTCCGCGGCGCTGGACGCGGCCGCACCGCAACGCTTCGCGCACATCGTGCGCGCTGCCTTCGGCCAGCGCCGCAAGGCGCTGCGCAACAGCCTGAAGGGTCTGGTGGACGCCGCCGGATTCGCGTCCGCCGGGGTGGATCCGGGCTTGCGTGCCGGGGTCCTGGCGGTATCCGCCTATGCCCGGCTGAGTGAGACCCCGGCTCCGCAATGACCACCACCGCGGCCATCTGCGCACGCCTCCGGGAGTTGGCGAGTCGCCCGCCTGGCCTGCTGGAACCATCCCTGCACGCCGGCTTCCGGCGCGCGGCGGTATTGCTTCCCCTGTGGCGCCAGGACGAGGACATCTGCATCGCGCTTACGCGCCGAGCGGATCACCTGACCCACCACCGCGGCCAGATTGCCTTTCCCGGCGGCGGCCTGATGCCCGGAGAGGACACACCCGCCGCGGCGCTGCGTGAAACCCACGAAGAGTTGGGCATTGAAGCGTCCGCGGTGGAACTGCTGGGCCGCCTGGATGATGCCTGGAGCGTAGCCGGCTTCCACGTCGTTCCCTGGGTGGGCTGGCTGGATTCCGAACCGCGACTGAACCCGGACCCGGGCGAAGTGGAACAGGTTCTGACCACCTCCCTGGCCCGGCTTGGCGACCCGGCCAACCAGAGCCGCCGGCAACGACGGCGCTACGGCATGCGTTTCACGGAACGCCGTTACCACATCGGAGATCACGTGGTGTGGGGACTGTCGGCGGACATCCTGCGGGAATTGCTGGACTGGCTCGCCGGGGACGATGCGCATCGTGCCGCGGCGCGCGCCGTGCGTTTGCGTCAGTACGGCCACTACGTGGCACAACGGGAAGTTCCTGCCAGATGAACGGCAGGCAGCGGAAGTCGCTTCAGCCGGAAGAGCTCGTACGCAGCGCCCGGCGCATCTGGCGATCGAGGCGTCCACCCAACAGGGCATCGGTGGCTCCACCCAGGTCGTCGAACACCGGCACCTCGGCCAGTCGTTCCCGTGACTCGGGATCCGAAATCTCCCGCGCCACTCCGGCGCCCTTTCCGGTGCGCACCAGAACCGGAAACGCTCCCGCCGCGCGTGCCGCCTGCACGTCGCGCAGGGAGTCGCCGATCACGGGCACCCCCGCCAACTGGATCATCAGCCGCTCGGCGGCATCCAGCAACATGCCTGGCCGTGGCTTTCGGCATTTGCAGCGGGCCTTGGGTCCGTGGGGGCAGAAGAAGATCGCCTCGATCCGTCCGCCTTTGCGGTGCACCTGTTCCAGCATGCGATTGTGGATCTTGATCAGCATGTCGGGCTCCAGCAGTCCGCGGGCAATACCGGACTGGTTGGTGATCACCACAACCTTGTAGTCGGCACGACACAGTCGGGCGATGGCCTCCAGGCTGCCTTCGATCGGAATCCATTCCTCGGGACTCTTGATGAAGTCATCGGAGTCCTGGTTGATGACCCCGTCGCGATCGAGGATGACCAGTTTCATTTTTCTGCTGGTTGCCACTGGGTTGTCATGCTGAAAATTTCCCGCGAACGCATTGCGTCAGTCGGTCTCGCGAAACTCGGATACCCGGATGCGGCCGTCCACCATTCGCGCCTGGCGCTGCATCAGGCGCTCCATCTTGTTCCAGAACGCGGTCTCCAGGTCGAAGTCGGCCGCAATGGCAGTGCCCAGCAGCAGAATAAACAGGTCCGCGCACTCCTCCGCCAGCTCCCCGGTGCCCTTGCCCTTGGTCACGCAGGCGGAGATTTCCCCCAGCTCTTCGGTCATCAGCGCGACACGATAGGCGAGATCCTCGCCGCCGGTCTCCCGGAAGCGGTGCTTGTCGTGAAATTCCTGCACCCGCGCCAGCATGGCGGCGAAGGAATCCGGTTCCCGGCCGGAAGCGCTCATGCGGTCAATGATATGCGCTTTCCGCACCGGCCGGGATCGCGCCCGGCAATCATCCCTGCAGACGGGAAATATCCGCCACTTCCAGGAACAGGTCCGAAAGGCGTTTCAGGAGGTCGAGCCGCGCCGCGCGCTTCCCCGGGTCCTCGTCCATCACCATGACCTCTTCGAAAAACCGATCTACCGGATTCCGCAGGCTGGCCATGCCCTTGAGGGCGGCGGTGTAATCGCGGGCGGAAATTCGCGGCCGCGCCTCGCCGATCGCGGATACCAGCGCCGTCGCGAGGGCGGCCTCGGCAGGTTCCGGCTCCGTGTCGCCGGGGGCCTGGAACGGGCTATCACCGGCCTGGCGCAGGATGTTTCGAATCCGCTTGTTGGCGGCGGCCAGGCTTTCCGCTTCCGGCAGGCGCCGGAACGTGTCCACGCCCCGCACCCGCTGGTCAAAGTCCAGTGGCCGGGTCGGGCGGCAGTCGC
The DNA here is from genome assembly GCA_022340345.1 of Gammaproteobacteria bacterium. Classification (GTDB taxonomy): domain Bacteria; phylum Pseudomonadota; class Gammaproteobacteria; order HyVt-429; family HyVt-429; genus JAJDOE01. Next base: position 28,815 of record JAJDOE010000033.1, on the reverse strand, counting down.
GTACCGCGTCGATAACATCCGCAGGCACGTTGCGTTGCTGGTAGTAGCGGCGGAGGCGGTCGAGGCAGAAATCAAAGATCGCGCCCACGTCGGCCCCGGCGCCGGGACCCTGGCCGTAGCCGTCCCGGGCGCGTTGCAGAAGGTCGGTCAGATCCAGATCCAGCTTTCGTTCGATCAGGATCCGCAGGACCCCGAGGGCAGCCCGGCGCAAGGCATACGGATCCTTGTCACCACTGGGCGCCTCTCCGGCACCGAACAGGCCGACCAGCGAATCCAGCCGGTCGGCAAGCGCCAGTGCCTGCCCCGGCACCCGCCGCGGCAATGCGTCCCCGGCCTGCCGGGGCAGGTACTGCTCGGCCATGGCCGCCGCCACGTCTGCCGGCTCGCGGTCGTGGCGGGCGTAGTATTTCCCCATGGTGCCCTGCAGTTCGGGGAACTCGCCCACCATCAAGGTGGTCAGGTCGGTCTTCGCCAGTTCCGCTGCCCGCTCGCACTGGGAGCGGTCGCCATTCAGCTGCGCGCCGATCCAGCCGGCCAGCTCGCGAACCCGTTGGGTCTTGTCCAGCAGGGACCCGAGGCGCGCGTGGAACACCATGCCGCCCAGGGAGTCCAGCCGCGACGCCAGTGGCCGCGAGCGGTCTGTGTTCCAGAAGAAGGCGGCATCGGTGAATCGTGCCCGCAACACCCGCTGGTTGCCCTCCCGGACCAGTGACGGGCGCCGACTGCGCAGGTTGGCGACGGTTATAAAATGCGGCAGCAGCCGGCCGCGGGCATCCGCCACCGGGAAATACCGCTGGTGATCCTGCATGGCGCTGATCAGCGCCTCGTCGGGAAGTTTCAGGAACTCGGGGTCGAAATCGCCGCCGATGGCCTGCGGCCATTCCACCAGGCTGCTGACTTCCTCCAGCAGGTCCGGGTCGATCACCGCCTTGCCGCCCAACTTGCCGGCAATTTTCTCCACCTGGGTGCGGACCAGCTCCCGGCGTACGGCGAAATCAGCGATCACGTACCCCGGTTTTTTGAGCAAGCCAGGGTAGTCCGCCGGGGAACGCAGGCGGATGGGGCCGGAGCAATGGAAACGGTGGCCGCGGGTGCGGCGTCCGGACTTCACCGACAGCAGCTGCGCGGGCACCACCTGCTCGCCGTGCAACACCACCAGCCAGTGCACCGGGCGCACGAACTCTGCGTCCAGGTCCGCCCAGCGCATGCGCTTTGGGATCGGCAGGCGACGGGTGGCCTGCTCAAGAATTTCCGGCAGCAGGTCCCGGGCGCTGCGGCCCTTTTCTTTCTGCGCGTGGACCAGCCACTCCCCGCGGTCGGTCTTGAGCCGCTGTAGTTTTTCCACCGCCACGCCACAGGAACCGGCAAAACCGCGGGCCGCCGGAGTGGGTTCGCCATCGGCGTCGAAGGCGGCGGCCACCGCCGGCCCGCGCCGGGTGACTTCCTGATCCGTCTGACGCCTAGCCACTGCCGCCAGCTTGACCGCCAGCCGGCGCGGGGAGGCGAAGGCCTGCGCCGGGACATCGGGCTCCGCCAGTCGCGCCTCCACCAATCCCTGGCGCAGGTTTTCGGCAAATGCCTCGCTCAGGTTACGCAGGGCCCGCGGGGGCAACTCCTCCGTGCCGAGTTCCACCAGCAAGGGGGCAGTTTTGCTGATCGCGCTCATCGGCCCGTTTTGCACCGCGGGAAGCCAAGCGCCTCGCGACTGGCGAAGTAACTTTCCGCCACCGCACGGGACAGGCCCCGGACCCGCCCGATGTAGCGCGCCCGCTCGGTAACACTGATGGCGTTTCGCGCATCCAGCAGGTTGAAAGTATGCGAGGCCCGCAGCACCTTTTCGTAGGCGGGCAGCGGCAGCTTTTTTTCGATCAGCGCCTGGCTCTCCGTCTCGCTGGCATCGAACAGGCGCAACAATTCGTCCACGTTGGCATATTCAAAATTGTACGCGGACTGTTCCACTTCGTTCTGGTGGTACACGTCGCCATAGCTCACGCCTGGCGTCCACACCAGGTCAAAAACACTATCAACGCCCTGCAGGTACATGGCGATGCGTTCCAGGCCGTAGGTGATTTCTCCGGTGACCGGGCGACAGTCGAGGCCGCCCACCTGCTGGAAATAGGTGAACTGGGTCACCTCCATACCGTTGAGCCAGACTTCCCAGCCCAGTCCCCAGGCGCCCAACGTGGGCGATTCCCAGTCGTCCTCGACAAAGCGGATGTCGTGGATCGCCGGGTCGATACCCAGGTGCACCAGGGACTTCAGATATTGTTCCTGGATATCCAGCGGTGACGGCTTCAGGATGACCTGGTACTGGTAGTAGTGCTGCAGTCGGTTGGGATTCTCGCCGTATCGCCCGTCGGTGGGACGGCGGGACGGCTGCACGTAGGCGCAGCGGGAAGGTTCCGGACCGATGGCGCCGAGAAAGGTGGCCGGGTGGAAGGTGCCGGCGCCGACCTCCATATCCAGCGGCTGCAGCAACACGCAGCCACGGCGTGCCCAGAAGGTTTGCAGGGAGAGAATGAGTTCCTGGAAGGTCACGTGGTGCGGCTGGGGGCGTCGTCGGGGCGCCGATTATGCCGCAAGCGAAGGGCAGATGCGCGGCCGGGCGGTGCTCGCCGGGCAATCGCCGCGCGTTCCGCGAATGGACAGCCGCAAGCCTTTTGGCTATCGTGTCCCGGTCGGCTAACACCCGGCCCGAATCACACAAGGAGGAGCCGGCCCGTTCAGAGGCCGGGCGAGCAAAGTCCGGGGCCCTGCATGCCGGGCCCCTTTTTTCTGTTTCCCGGTGCTAGACTGCCCGGCCACCCCGCGATGCCCCATGACCAAGCCAGCCAAAGCCGTAGCCCTCATATCCGGCGGTCTGGACTCCCTGCTGGCCGCCAAAGTCGTACAGCAACAGGGCGTTCACGTAGAAGGCATCAATTTTTTTACGGGCTTTTGCGTCGAGGGACATACCCACGCCATCCGCAGCAAGGACCGTGGCCGACCCAAACGTAACAATGCCCTGTGGGTGGCCGAGCAGCTCGGAATCCGCCTGCATATCGTCGAAGTCATCGAAGAGTACAAGGCCATTGTCACCGCGCCGCGACATGGCTACGGCTCCAATCTCAACCCGTGCCTGGACTGCAAGGGCTTCATGGTCGGCAAGGCCCACGAGTGGATGATCGAGCACGATTTCGACTTCATCGTCACCGGCGAGGTGGTTGGCCAGCGCCCCAAGTCCCAGCGTCGCGACACCATGCCCGTCATCGCCCGCGAGTCGGGGGCCGGAGACCGCCTGCTGCGGCCGCTGTGCGCCCGGTTGCTGCCGGAGACGCTGCCGGAACGGGAGGGCTGGGTGGACCGGCAGCTGCTGCACGATTTTTCCGGGCGCAGCCGCAAACCCCAGATGGCGCTGGCGGCAGAGTTCGGGTTTGCGGACTATGCCCAGCCCGCCGGCGGTTGCTGCTTTCTGACCGATGAAAACTATGCCCGCAAGCTGGGTGACCTTTGGCAGATGCGCGGCGAGCGGAGCTACGAATTCGACGACATCATGCTGCTCAAAGTGGGCCGGCACCTGCGGCCGCGGCCTCACTTCAAGCTCATCGTCGCCCGCGACGACGGCGAGAACAATTTCCTTATGGGCTACCGCCGCCAGTTCGTGCACCTGAATGCGACCTCCCATCCCGGCCCGCTGGCGCTGCTGGATGGTGAGCCCGCGGCGGCGGATCTGGAGCTGGCGGCCCGGCTGACCGCCCGCTTTGGTCAGGGACGCGAGGCAGAATCCGTGGAGGTGGAGATTGTGCACCCCGGAGGAGAACGCCAGTTGCGTACCGTGCGTCCCCTGCCTGCCGAAGAGATCCCTGCCTACTGGTACCTATGAACCGTCAACGACTGGACGCCCGGCATCTGCTTTGCCCGATGCCGGTGATACGCACGCAGGAGCGGGTTGCACGGCTTGCGCCCGGGGAGGAGCTGGAAGTGCTGGCCACGGACCCGGGCGTGCTGGCCGACATCCCGGCCTGGTGCCGGGTCAACGGTCACCTGGTGCTGGAGGCTGGCCCGGTGGACGCTGCGGAACGGGAGTTCCGCGTCTGCCTGCGGGTGGGACCGAACCCGTGAAATTCGTCGCCGAACTGGAACAGGGCGGGTCCGCCCGGTTGCGCGCCAGCCGCCGGATAACCCTCACCGGCCTGGTGATCAACACCGCGCTGGCTTCGCTGCAGTTGCTACTGGGCTGGTTGGGTCGCTCCCAGGCCCTGCTGGCGGACGGTGTCCACACCGTTTCCGACCTGGTAACCGACGTGCTGGTGCTCTGGGGCCTGCACGCCGGGGCCCAGGACGCGGACGAGGAGCACCCCTACGGCCACGGGCGCTATGAAACCGTGGTAACCGTAATCCTGGGAATGATGCTCACGGCGGTGGCCGTGGGCATTGCGGCACGTGCCGGCATCCGACTCTCCGACCCCGCAAACATCCCGGTCCCCTCGGCGTGGACCCTGGTTGCGATTTTTGCCGCGATCTTCTCCAAGGAAGGCCTGTATCGCTATACCCTGCGCGTCGCCAAGCAATACGACTCGCGCCTGCTGCGTGCCAATGCCTGGCACCACCGCAGCGACGCAATCTCCTCGGTTATCGTGCTACTGGGTGTGGGCGGCGCGCTGCTGGGCGTAACCTGGCTCGACGCCCTGGCGGCCGTGGGGGTCGCCATCATGGTTGGCCGCATTGGCATCCAGCTGGCCTGGGAAGCGGTTCGCGAGCTGGTGGATACGGGCCTGGAGAGCGCGGACCTGGAGCAGATCCGCGAAGTGACTCTTTCGGTGGACGGTGTGAAGTCGCTGCACGAGCTGCGCACCCGCAGCGTCGGCGGTCGGGCACTGGCGGACCTGCATCTGCTGGTCAAGGAGGACGTCAGTGTTTCCGAGGGTCACCATATCAGCGAGGCGGTACGCCATGCGCTGATTTCCGGGTTGCCGGCGCTCACCGATGTCACGGTACACATCGACCCGGAGGACGACGAAGTACAACCGCCGAGCCTGGGCCTGCCGCTGCGTTCCGAGATGCTCGAACGCATCCGGCAACGCCTCGCCGGCTTTCCGGAAATCGGGCAGATCGACGGCGTCCGCCTGCACTACCTGGGAGGACGGGTTCACGTCGAACTGTACCTGCCGCTGGCCGCCTGCGCGGAGCCGCAACGCGCGAGCCTGGGAGAAGCCTTCCGCGGGGCGGTGGCGGAGGACCCGGTGTTCGGAAACCTGGAGGTCTATTTCCACTAGTACGCACTATTTTGGTGCATATCTCCATTCGTTGCACTATAGTGGTGCGAATGGCCCCGGTCCCGAATCCGGAAACCGCTGGAAATCAACCGCTTGGGTATCGTGCCGGGCTGGCACGTATCCTGCACTATTTTGGAACCTGAATTTTCTGCCCGCTTGCCGGGCATCGACTGACCAATAGCTGGAGTCCATTGCCATGTCTGCTGACAACGTCCTGAAGATGATCAAGGAAGAAAACGCCAAGTACGTCGATTTCCGTTTTACCGATTCCCGCGGCAAGGAACAGCACGTTTCCGTTCCCACCCACACGGTCGATGAGAGCCTGTTCGAGGAGGGAAAGATGTTCGACGGTTCTTCCATCGCCGGATGGAAGGGCATCAACGAGTCGGACATGATCCTGATGCCGGATCCCTCCACTGCGGTGATGGACCCGTTCATCGAGGAGCCGACCCTGATCCTGCGCTGCGACATCGTCGAGCCCAACACCATGCAGGGCTACGATCGCTGCCCGCGCACCATCGGCAAGCGTGCCGAGGCCTACCTGAAGAGTACCGGCGTGGCGGATACCGCGTACTTCGGTCCGGAGCCGGAGTTCTTCGTGTTCGACGACGTGCGCTGGGGTGCCAACATGGGCGGCGCCTTCTACAAGGTCGATTCCGACGAGGCCTCCTGGAACTCGGAAAAGGTTTTCGAGGACGGAAACATCGGTCACCGGCCGGGCCTCAAGGGCGGTTACTTCCCGGTGCCGCCGGTGGATTCCCTTCAGGACCTGCGCTCCGCCATGTGTGCGGCCATGGAGGAGATGGGCGTGATGACCGAGGTGCACCACCACGAAGTGGCCACCGCCGGCCAGTGCGAGATCGGCACCCTGTTCAACTCCCTGGTAGTGCGCGCCGACCACAACCAGATCCTCAAGTACTGCGTGCACAACGTTGCCCACCAGTATGGGAAGACCGCCACCTTCATGCCCAAGCCCCTGGTCGGAGACAACGGCAGCGGCATGCACGTGCACCAGTCCCTGAGCAAGGACGGCAACAACATCTTCGCCGGCGACGAGTACGGCAACCTGAGCGAGACCGCCCTGTACTACATCGGCGGCATCCTCAAGCATGCCCGCTCCCTGAACGCCTTCACCAACGGCTCCACCAATTCCTACAAGCGCCTGGTTCCGGGATTCGAGGCGCCGGTCATGCTCGCCTACTCGGCGCGCAACCGCTCCGCATCCATTCGTATCCCCTACGTCTCCAGCCCCAAGGCACGGCGGATTGAGGTGCGCTTTCCGGACGCCGCCGGCAACCCGTATTTCACCTTCGCCGCCCTGATGATGGCCGGCCTGGACGGGATCCAGAACAAGATCCACCCGGGGGAAGCCATGGACAAGGACCTGTACGACCTGCCGCCGGAGGAGGCGAAGACCATTCCCACCGTTGCGGCCTCGCTGGAAGGGGCCCTGGAGGCCCTCGACCAGGACCGGGAGTACCTCAAGGCCGGTGGCGTATTCACGGATGACTCCATCGACGCCTACATCGGCCTGAAGATGGAGGAGGTCACGCGATTCCGCATGACCACTCACCCGGTCGAGTTCGACATGTACTACAGCATCTGACAGGCACGGCGGAACGCCCCCACTCCGGGGGCGTTCTTTTGCCCCAGCCTGCACTGTTTTGGTGCAAAACACTCCCCTGGTCTCGGATACCGACGGACTCGCGGATGGCCTGGCCACCGGGGTGCTGTGCCTGGATGGAGAAATGCAACTGCTGGCCATGAACGCCGCCGCCCAGGAATTGCTGGGGGTGTCCACTCGCCAGGCCCGTGGCCAGCCACTGGCGGATCTGCTGCACGACCCGGCGTTGGTGGACACCTTGCGCCAGGCGGTGGCCGACGGCAGTCGCTACACCGCGCGCGCGGTGCAGCTCACCGGCGCCGGCCACGAGATCTTCAGCGCCGATTTCACCATCAGTCCCCAGACCCCGCCGCTCGGGGCCTGCACGGCGGTGGTCGAAATTCACGCACTGGACCAGCGCCTGGCCCGCGGCGCGCAGCTCCTCAGTCAGCAGGCCAGCAACCGCGTGGTCATGCGTGGGCTGGCACACGAAATCAAAAATCCCCTCGGGGGGCTGCGGGGTGCGGCCCAGTTGCTCGAAGCCGAGCTCGGTAGCCGCGAGCTGAAAGAATACACGCGCATCATCATCCACGAGGCGGACCGGTTGCGGAACCTGGTGGACCGAATCATGGGTTCCAGCAAACCGCCGCAGAATGAAAGTCTCAACCTGCACCGGCTGCTGGAGCACGTGCGGCGCCTGATCGAGGCGGAGTTCCCCAATGTAATGAGCGTGGTGCGCGACTATGACCCCAGCCTGCCGCGCTGCCGTGGCGACTCCGAGCAGCTCACCCAGGCGCTGCTCAACGTACTGCGCAACGCCGCCGAAGCGGTGGAGCGAAGCGGCCGGATCACCGTGCGCACCCGCGCACATCGCCAGTTCGTGATCGGCACCCGCCTGCATCGCCTGGTGGTGCGCTGTGACATCGAGGATAACGGGCCCGGCATCGAGGAGAGCCTGCGGGATCGGGTTTTCCTGCCCATGGTCACCGGCAAGGCGCGCGGCACTGGCCTGGGACTCGCCATCGCGCAGGAAATCATTCAGCGTCACGATGGCCTGATTACCTGTACCAGCGAACCCGGACGCACCGTGTTTTCCATTTACCTTCCGGTGGAGGCGGAACATGCCTGACACCGCATGGGTCATCGATGATGACGACTCGATCCGCTGGGTGCTGGAGCGGTCCCTGACCCGGGACGGCTGGACGGTGCGCGCCTTTTCCGGCCCCAAGGGGGTGCTGGAACAACTGGATTCGGAAGTGCCCGATGTCATCATCACGGATATCCGCATGCCGGGCAGTAGCGGGCTGGAGCTGATGCAGGAGATCCACCAGCGGTCCCCGCGGATTCCGGTGATTGTGATCACGGCTCATACCGATCTGGACAGCGCGGTGGCGTCCTACCGCAGCGGAGCCTTCGAGTACCTGCCCAAGCCTTTCGACGTGGACGAAGCGGTGCGCCTGGCCCGCCGGGCGCTGGAACAGCGGGAAAAGGAACCGCGCCCGGTGGCCGCGGTGGCCGCGGTTCCGGAGCTCATCGGCAAAGCACCGGCGATGCAGGACCTGTTCCGCGCGATCGGCCGCCTGTCCCGCTCCCACGTGAGCGTGCTGCTGATGGGCGAGTCCGGTACCGGCAAGGAACTGGTAGCCCGCGCCCTGCACAACCATAGCCCACGTGCTGCCAAGCCTTTTGTGGCCATCAATATTGCCGCGGTTCCTGCCGAACTGCTGGAGTCGGAATTGTTCGGCCACGAGCGCGGAGCCTTTACCGGCGCCCACACCCAGCGCAAGGGCCGCTTCGAACAGGCCAACGGCGGCACCCTGCTGCTGGACGAGATCGGCGACATGCCGGCGGACCTGCAGACCCGCCTGCTACGGGTACTGGCGGATGGCCGCTTCTACCGCGTGGGTGGTCACGACCAGGTGGAGACCGACGTTCGCATTATCGCCGCCACCAACCAGGACCTGGAACGCCGGGTGCGCGAAGGGGGTTTCCGCGAGGACCTGTTCCACCGCCTGAACGTGATCCGCATCGACCTGCCACCCCTGCGCCAGCGGCGAGAGGATATCGCACCGCTCGCCGAGCACTTCCTCAAACGCAGCGCGGAAGAACTGCGGGTGGAGGTCAAGCAGCTCGACCAGGCCGCAGCTCAGCAGCTGGCGGCGCAGGAGTGGCCCGGCAACGTGCGCCAGCTGGAAAACGTCTGCCGCTGGCTGACCGTGATGGCGCCCGGCCAGGTCATCGGCGTCGAGGACCTGCCGCCGGACATCGCCGTCACCCGCAAGGGCGCTACCGACAACTGGGAACCGGTGTTCCGCGAACAGGTGCAGCGTGCCCTGGCGGGCGGTGAGCGCGAGCTGGTGGGACGCCTGGGGGCACGCTTTGACCGTATCCTGCTGGAGGAGGCACTGCGCTTCACCGGCGGCCACAAACAGGAGGCCGCGCGGCGCCTGGGCTGGGGGCGAAACACCCTGACCCGCAAGCTCAAGGAACTGGAGCTGGACGGCAAAGTTTGAGCTGAAGAAGCCACCGGAACCCGGAAGCCGGGGGTTTCCGGCTGCTCCCGTTTTTCGCCCGGATCACTCCGGAAAACTGCGCCCTCCGGCCTTGTGTTAGAATTGCCGGTCGTTTCCGCCCCGAAAACCACCCCGGAGCCTGTTTCCATGCTGCCCCAGAACTACCTGTTCACTTCCGAGTCCGTGTCCGAAGGACATCCGGACAAAATGGCGGACCAGATCTCCGACGGCGTACTCGACGCGCTGCTGGCCCAGGATCCCCACTCGCGTGTTGCCTGTGAAACCCTGGTGAATACCGGAATGGTGGTCCTTTCCGGTGAGATCACCACCCGCGCGGTGGTCGATTACACCGAGGTCGTGCGTTCCACCGTAAGGGAGATCGGCTACGACTCATCCGAAATGGGCTTTGACTATGCCAGCTGCGCAGTGCTGGTGGCGCTGGACCGGCAGAGCTCAGACATCGCACAGGGAGTGAACGAGGGCGAGGGCGTGGACCTGGAACAGGGCGCCGGCGACCAGGGGCTAATGTTCGGTTTCGCCTGTAACGAGACCGAAGTACTCATGCCGTTCCCGATCCACTACAGCCACCTGCTGGTACGCCGCCAGGCGGAGGTCCGCAAGGCCGGCAAGCTGCCCTGGCTGCGGCCGGACGCCAAGTCCCAGGTCAGCGTGCGCTACGAGGGCGGTCGCCCGGTGGCGGTGGACACCGTGGTGCTGTCCACCCAGCACCACCCGGACGTATCCCACAAGGAACTCAGCCAGGCGGTAATCGAGGAAATCATCCGCCCGGTGCTGCCCGTGGACATGGTCAGCCAGGACACACGCTTCCTGGTTAACCCCACCGGACGTTTCGTTATCGGAGGGCCGGTCGGAGACTGCGGCCTTACCGGGCGAAAAATAATTGTGGATACCTACGGCGGTTCTGCACACCACGGCGGTGGCGCATTTTCCGGCAAGGACCCCTCCAAGGTGGACCGCTCGGCGGCCTACGCCATGCGTTACGTGGCCAAAAACGTGGTAGCCGCCGGGCTGGCGGAACGCTGCGAAGTGCAGGTGGCCTACGCCATCGGCGTTGCCCAGCCGGTGTCGCTGATGGTGAATACCTTTGGTACCGGCGCCATCGACGAAGAGCGCATCGCGGGCCTGATCCGCGCCCACTTCGATCTTCGGCCCAAGGCGATCATCCAGCAGCTCAATCTGCTTCGTCCGGTATTCCAGCAAACGGCGGCCTACGGTCATTTTGGCCGCAGCGGGGATGGTTTTACCTGGGAAAACACGGACAAGGCGGACGAGCTTCGTGACGCTGCCGGGCTGAGTGCGGTCGCCTGACCTTCAGCAAAACACCAGCAAAAAAGGGCCGCGATGCGGCCCTTTTTTGTTGTTCAGCTTAACCGGCGGTGATTTAGCGGTTGCGTTTGCGAGCTACGCCGGCAGCTCCGCGGGAAATCTATTTCACATTTACCCGGATGCCCAGCAGTTTCCAGGCGCCATTCTCGAAGATGAATTTCTGCTCGAAGCTGACGGTTTTCGGCTTCGTGTTGTAACTGCCATCCACGGTCAAAACACCGTTCTTATCCAGGCCCTTGCGTGTTTTGATTCCGGGCTTGAGAGGACGCAGCTTGGTCAGGTCCATCCCGGATTCGAAAAACGGCTTGAAAACTTCGTCAAGCTTTTCCGGCGTGGTCTGGTCCTGCCACGCTTTGGAGATTCCGGCATAAAAGCCCTTCATGCTTTTTGCCTGCACCGCCAGGGCAAATGCATGTATCGTGTCATCCGCCATCTGCTGCAGAACCTTCGGTGCGGGTATCGCCACCGCGGGCCGCGACCCCTGCACCTGGGCGCCGGCCTGGGGCTTGCGGATTGTATGGATCAGCCAGTCCGATCCGGTTTTCACAAAAATCATGGTCAGGGGCACCGCGCCCGTATCGGTCATCGCTGTTCCCTTGAGCGTGCCGCGCGAACCGTCCACCGTTCGTGAACTCCAGCTTTCACTTTTCACCCGGTCCAGCCCGTTGGCCTGGAGGAAGGCAGCCAGCTGCTGGTCGTTGGTAGCCCGGCGGAAATCCGCCGACAGGTAGCCCGTGGCCTGCTGCAGGTTATTGGCGCGGACCGCGCTGAAAAACCGGTCCGCCACGTCCACCATATCCGCGGTAAACAGGAATACCGCACCTACCGCAATGCCAATCACCGCCGCCAGAGCCAGAACAACTTTCAGGATGCCTTTCATCCGCCTCGAATCTCCTTGAAAAACTTTTGTGCATGCTCGCCCCCCGCAGGCGCCCAAGTCAAGAACGGCACGCGCCATCCACGGGAGCTTGCCTGACACGCCGTGGCTTCCTATACTCCGTGCAACCCTCCATGCCCGAGGGGCGCTGCAACCCGACACAGGATCGGGCCAGGCTCGGGCGAATCCACGGAGGGTAGCAACGGCGCTCCCGAACTTTATTGAACACGAGGTTCCCGAGATGAGCGCTACCGCTGAGTCCGCTCGCACCGACTTTCACGTCGCCGACCTTTCGCTGGCCGATTTCGGCCGCAAGGAAATCGCCATTGCCGAGACCGAAATGCCGGGCCTGATGGCGACCCGCCAGGAGTATCAGGCCCGTCAGCCGCTGAAGGGAGCACGCATTGCCGGCTCCCTGCACATGACTATCCAGACAGCGGTGCTGATTGAGAGCCTGCAGGCCCTGGGGGCCGAGGTCCGCTGGGCTTCGTGCAATATCTTTTCCACCCAGGACCACGCCGCCGCGGCGATCGCCGCCGGCGGCACGCCGGTGTTTGCCTACAAGGGCGAGACCCTGGACGAGTATTGGGAATATTCCCACCGCATTTTCGAATGGGCCGATGGCGGCACGCCGAACATGATCCTTGATGACGGTGGCGACGCCACGTTGCTGGTGATCCTCGGGGCACGGGCCGAGAAGGATCCGAGCGTGCTCGATAATCCCACCAGCGAGGAAGAAACCGCGCTCTTCAAGGCGATCCGCGTCCGGCTCGCGGAGAAGCCCGGCTGGTATTCCAGCATTCGCGAGAACATTCGCGGCGTAACCGAGGAGACCACCACCGGCGTGCATCGCCTGTACGAAATGCAGCGGGCCGGCGAACTTCCGTTTCCCGCCTTCAACGTCAACGACTCGGTAACCAAATCCAAGTTCGACAACCTCTACGGCTGCCGCGAGTCACTGGTGGACGGCATCAAACGGGCCACGGACGTAATGATCGCCGGCAAGATTGCGCTGGTGTGCGGTTACGGCGATGTGGGCAAGGGCTGCGCGCAATCCCTGCGCGGACTCGGAGCCACCGTGTGGGTGACCGAGATCGATCCCATCTGCGCGCTGCAGGCGGCCATGGAGGGATACCGGGTAGTGACCATGGAGGAAGCCGCGGACCAGGCGGACATCTTCGTCACCGCCACGGGCAACTACCACGTCATCAGCCACGACCAGATGGTGCGCATGAAGGACCAGGCCATCGTGTGCAATATCGGGCACTTCGACAACGAGATCGACGTGGCCGGGCTGCGCAAGTACCCGTGGGAGAACATCAAGCCCCAGGTGGACCACATCATCTTTCCCGATGGACGCCGCATCATCCTGCTGGCGGAGGGTCGCCTGGTGAACCTGGGTTGCGCTACGGGTCACCCGAGTTTCGTCATGTCCAACTCCTTTACCAATCAGGTATTGGCGCAGATGGAACTGTTCAATAACCAGGACAAATACCAGAATCAGGTCTACACGCTGCCCAAAAAGCTCGACGAGCAGGTCGCGCGACTGCACCTGAAGAAACTCGGCGTGCATCTCACCGAGCTGCGCAAGGACCAGGCGGACTACATCAACGTGCCCGTCGACGGACCCTACAAGCCGGAACATTACCGGTACTAAACGAGAGCGAGCCCACCGTGCGGTGGGCTCGCGATTTTATGACGGACTTCCAACTCAGCTTCGAGTTCTTTCCACCGCGTACCGAGCAGGGCCTCGAGAATCTGCGCGACGCATGTGATGTGCTCGGGGACCTGCATCCGCGCTTTTACTCGGTAACTTTCGGCGCCGGCGGCAGCACCCGCGACCTGACCTGCGAAACGGTGGAGGATATCCGCGCACGTACCGGAACCGAAGTGGCGCCACACATCTCCTGCGTTGGCTCTACCACCGAAAGCATCCGCGAGCTGCTGCTCCGCTATCGGGATGCCGGGATTCGCAGGCTGGTGGCGTTGCGTGGTGATCTCCCGTCCGGGATGGGCACCACCCCCGGTACGTTTCGCTACGCCAATGAACTGGTGGCTTTCATTCGCGCGGAAACCGGCGATCAATTTCACATCGAGGTGGCCTGCTACCCGGAGTTTCATCCCCAGGCCGCCAGCGCCGCCGCGGACCTGGAGAATTTCCGCCGCAAGGTCGAGGCCGGGGCGGACTCAGCGATTACGCAGTATTTCTACAACGCGGACGCCTACTTCCGTTTTCTGGACAGCCTGCGGACGCTGGGGGTGGAGATAGCCGTGGTTCCCGGGATCATGCCGATCACCAACTTCGAGCAACTGGTGCGCTTCTCGGACACCTGCGGCGCGGAAATCCCACGCTGGATCCGCCGCCGGCTGGAGACCTATGCGAACGATTTGCAGAGTCTGCGGAAATTCGGCGAGGAGGTGACCACGGAGCTGGTACGCCGCCTGCTGGAAGGCGGCGTACCGGGATTGCACTTCTATACGCTCAACCGCGCACAACCCAGTGCGCGGGTGTGGCGGGAAGTCAACGCCACCTGAGCGTCAGGCGGAGGGTTTTTCGCCGGCCGGCTCGACCACCAGCCAGGTGCCGTCGACGCGGGTGACCCGCACACGGGTACCGGCATCGACATCCGGGCCGCGCACTTTCCAGGTCGTGTCGTCCGCGTTGAGCTTGCCAACGCCATCCACGATGGGTGCCTTCAGGTGGAATACCCGGTCCACGTACTGACTGCCGCGGCGGTTCAGAAACGGCTGGTCGGTGGGACCTTCCTGGGTGCGCTTCCAGTACATGCGCCCGACCACCACCGCCGCCACCGAGAGGACCGCGAACAGCAGGCCCTGGATTTCAATGCCCAGGCCCGGCGCGACCAGCGCCAGCGCGCCTACCACCACCGCCGCCAGGCCGAGCCACAGGAAAAAGATTCCCGGTGCCGCCATCTCCAGCAGGATCAGCACCGCCGCCACGGTCCACCAGTGCCAGTGGGTCCAGGTCGTCAGGAACTCCATCATGACCGCGCCTTCCCCGCCTCCTTGGCGATTTCCGCGATGCCACCGATGGCACCGATGACGCTACTCGCCTCCAGCGGCAGGAACAGCACTTTTTCGTTCTCGGCGGAACCGATGGTCGCCAGTGCATCCATGTACTTCTGTGCCACGAAGTAGTTCACCGCGTTGATGTCGCCACTGGCGATGGCCGCTGACACGACCTCGGTGGCCTTGGCCTCCGCGCCCGCGAGGCGTTCCCGGGCTTCGGCGTCTCGGAACGCGGCCTCCTTTCGGCCTTCGGCCTCCAGCACCGCGGCCTGCTTCTCGCCCTCGGCCTTGAGGATCGCCGCCTGGCGGAAGCCTTCGGCCTCGAGAATGTTGGCTCGCTTTTCCCGCTCCGCCTTCATCTGGCGGGCCATGGCATCCACCAGGTCCTGGGGCGGCGCAATGTCCTTGATCTCGATGCGGGTGACCTTGATGCCCCACGGATTGGTAGCGTCATCCACTACCCGCAGCAGGCTGTGGTTGATCTCGTCCCGCTTGGAAAGGCTCTCGTCCAGGTCCATGGAACCCAGCACGGTACGGATATTGGTCATGGTGAGATTGAGCGTCGCATGCTCCAGGTTGTTTACCTCGTAGGTCGCTTTCGCGGCATCCAGCACCTGGAAAAAAACCACGCCGTCTACACGTACCACGGCATTGTCCTTGGTAATCACTTCCTGGGATGGCACGTCCAGCACGCGCTCTTTCATGTTGACCTTGGCGCCAACCCGCTCGACGATGGGGACCAGCAGGTGAAAACCGGGCGTCAGGGTTTTTTGATACTTACCAAGGCGCTCCTTGGTGTACTCCATACCTTGGGGAACGATGCGTACATACTTAAATAAGAGGAATGCCGCAACAACGATAAGGACGAGAACGAGAACACCGTACTGTTCCATGATAGGAGCTCCTCCAGAAAGGCCAAATCGGGTTAGTAATGGGGGCAATCCGCCCGGTTTTCAATCGCCGCGCGGCGGCAACCACGCCGGTCGTGGCCAGTTGGCCGGCGACCCGCCAAAGCCATGATGCTGCGCTGTGCTGCGTAACTGTGCAAGCTGGCGGGGGGCAAGCGCCTGGTCCAGCCGCTGCAACGCACCGGTGTTTCCGTCGGCCACCAGCATCACAAGCACCGCAAACAACACCTCGGCGAACGAAAAATTGCAGTGACCGAAGCGGTCCACCGGAAAGTGCAGCGGCTGCTGTTCTGCGCCGGCTGCCCATGCGCGCTGCAGATAGCCAAGGGTCTGCGAGTAGGGGACCAGCGGATCGCGCAGGGTATGCAATGTGATCAGCGGCCGCCTCGGCGTTCCGCTGGTCGTATAGCGTGAATCGATTTCCCGCCGGGCGGCGGCATCCGCCCCATAGCGGGGTACCAGCGCATTCAACCGCAGGTCATCGGTGCTGCCGGAGTACGCGCGAGTCAGATTTTCGTAAGGAAATCCGCCAAGCGTATCTATGGTGTCCTGCTGGTTGATTACCGCGTAACTCAACACATCACCGACCGCCTCACGAACCGTGGCCTGGAAATCGCCGTGCTCGAACGGCACCCCCGCCACGGCCAGCCATTGCTCCAGGGCGGGACGTGAGCCGGAGTCGTGGACCGCTGGCAGCACAACCTGGTCCAGGTAGCCGCGCCAGTTATCCACCAGCGCCCGTGGCGCGGAAAAGGCGCCACCCGGGATCAGCCCGGGAAAAAACACATCGAAAAGCAGGCGAGCATCGCCAAGATAGTTGATCTGGGACTGGAAACTTGCCAGGGGTCCGCACGCGGCCACCGCGGCGTTAAATATTTCCGGGTGCTGTTCGAGCAACAGGGTGCTGATGAGGGCGCCCTCGGAGGCTCCCAGCAGATAAACCCGTCGCGGCGTGCCCTTCTTTCGGCGAAAGATTTCCACCAGGTCGAGCAGGTCCCGGCGGCCCTGGTTAACCGCCAGACCGGTTTTGCTGAAGCTGTTGGTGGCGAAGGCGAAACCGAGGGCGTTGAATACCGCGTTCACCGGGATGCCGCCGAAGTTGTTCTGGTCCTCCGGAATGGAAACCGGTTCATTGGCCGCCTGGAAACCATGCGCCCAGATCATCAGGTCGCCGTTCCAGGCTCGTGCCGGCATGCAGATTCGATAGATGGAGCCACTCGCCTGGCGGGCGTCGGCATCGCAGGCGGCGGATACGCTGGCGGGTGATAGCAGCCATAAGGACAGCAGCAGCGAGAATCCGGAGATCCGGCGGGTGTGGGCAGAAAATATCATGCGACCTCCGCCGCGCAGTCTACTACGCAGCGGAGCGAAGCGGGGTTACGCGGCGTGCTGGCTGTCGGTGACCAGCGCGCGAATCACGTATTGCAGGATTCCACCGTGACTGAAGTACTCCCACTCCTTGGGGGTATCAATACGCACCGTGGCCGCGAAACGTTTTTCACTACCATCGTCCGCGCGCACCACCACGGCGACCTGGCGAGCGCCGGTGGTCAGCCCTTCCACGGAGTACCGCTCTTCACCGCTCAGGGCCAGTTGCTCGCGTCCTTCGCCGGGCAGGAACTCCAGCGGCAGCACGCCCATGCCGATCAGGTTGGAGCGATGGATGCGTTCAAAAGACTCGGCGATGACCGCTTTTACGCCCAGCAACCGGGTCCCCTTGGCCGCCCAGTCCCGTGATGAACCGGTGCCGTATTCCCGGCCGGCGACGACTACCAGTGGCGTGCCCTGCGCCTGGTAGCGCATCGCCGCGTCGTAGATGCTCATCACCTCGCCATCCGGCAGAAAGCGGGTCCAGCCACCTTCGGTTCCCGGCGCCAGTTCGTTGCGCAAACGGATGTTGGCGAAGGTCCCGCGCATCATCACCTCGTGGTTGCCGCGGCGGGAACCATAGGAGTTGAAATCCGCCTGGGACACGCCCCGCTCGATGAGGTACCGACCCGCCGGCGCATCCGGGGTGATCGCTCCCGCCGGCGAAATGTGATCGGTGGTGATGCTGTCTCCAAGACGCGCCAGCACGCGCGCGCCGCTGATCGCCTCCAGGGGAGCCGGATCGCGGCTCATGCCCACGAAGTAGGGCGGGTTCTGAATGTAGGTGGAGTCCGCCTGCCACTGGTAGCGGCTGGCCTTCGGAGTGGCGATCTTCTGCCAGCGGGCATCTCCGCTGAACACGTCCGCATACTTGGCCTGGAACATCTCCCGGGTGAGGGTCGCAGCGACCGCGGCATTGATGTCCTTCTGGCTGGGCCAGATGTCCTTGAGGTACACGTCCACACCGCCGGCATCCGTGCCGATCGGATCCTGATACAAATCCACGTTCATACTGCCCGCCAGGGCGTATGCCACCACCAATGGCGGCGAGGCAAGGAAGTTCATCTTCACTTCCGCGTGCACCCGGCCCTCGAAGTTGCGGTTGCCCGAAAGAACTGCACAGGCGATCAGCTTGCCGTTCTGGATGGCTTCGCTGGTTTCTTTGGGCAGCGGCCCGGAGTTGCCGATGCAGGTGGTGCAGCCGTAACCCACCACGTCGAAACCCAGCGCCTCCAGGGGTTCCATGAGTCCCGCCGCCTGCAGGTATTCGGTCACCACCTGGGACCCGGGCGCCAGCGAGGTCTTCACCCACGGTTTCACTTTCAGGCCCCGGGCCACGGCGTTACGCGCCAGCAGGCCCGCGCCCATGATCACATCCGGGTTGGAGGTATTGGTGCAGCTGGTGATGGCCGCAATGACCACCGCGCCGTTGTCCAGCTCGAAACTTTCTCCGCCGGCGCTGACACGCTGCGCGCTGCCGGGCCCCATCTGCTCCATTTGCGCGCCGATTCGGGCCGCCGCGCCACGCAGGTCGATGCGATCCTGGGGCCGCTTGGGACCGGCCAGGCTGGGAACCACGGTCGCCATGTCCAGCGCCAGCACGTCGCTGTAGTCCGCCTCGCGGGAACCGGTCTCGCGGAACAACCCCTGGTGGCGGGTATAGGCCTCCACCAACGCGATCTGCTCCTCCTCGCGGCCACTCAGGTACAGGTATTCGAGGGTTTCCTTGTCCACCGGGAAGATGCCGCAGGTCGCGCCGTATTCCGGCGCCATGTTGGCGATGGTGGCCTGGTCCGCCAGCGACAGATAATCGAGGCCATCCCCGAAGAACTCAACGAACTTGCCGACCACGCCCTTGGCTCGCAGCAGCTCCACCACGCGTAACACCAGGTCCGTGGCGGTGGCACCTTCCGGAAGGCGGCCTTCCAGCTTGAATCCAATCACCTGGGGAATCAGCATGGTGATGGGTTGACCGAGCATCGCGGCCTCCGCCTCGATGCCGCCGACGCCCCAGCCCAGAACCCCCAGGCCGTTGATCATGGTGGTATGGGAGTCGGTTCCCACCAGCGTGTCCGGGTAGGCCTGCCAGCGACCCTCCTGCTGGCGTGGGAATACCACCGACGCGAGGTACTCCAGGTTCACCTGGTGCACAATTCCCGTGGCCGGCGGCACCACGCGAAAATTATCAAAGGCGGTCTGGCCCCAACGCAGGAATCCATAGCGCTCCTGGTTACGCTGGTACTCCAGGGCAGCGTTGAGATCCAGAGAATTGGCGTGGCCGAAGTCATCCACCATCACCGAGTGGTCGATCACCAGGTCCGCCGGCGCCAGCGGATTGATGCGATCCGGATTCCCGCCCAGGACCGCCATGGCGTCGCGCATGGCCGCCAGGTCCACTATCGCCGGGACTCCGGTGAAGTCCTGCATCAGCACCCGCGCCGGAGTAAACGCGATCTCGGTGACGGGAACGGACCTGGGGTCCCAACGGCACAGGGCCTCGATGTCCTCGCGGCTTACGTTCACGCCATCCTCGTGGCGCAGCAGGTTCTCCAGCAGGATCTTCAGGCAGTACGGCAGGCGATCAATGTCGTGGTCCGCACGCAGCGAATCCAGGGACCAGATCTCGTAGCTGCGGTCGCCGACCGCCAGCTGGGTGCGGCTATCAGGAAGGCTTTTACTCATGGGAATTCCGGGACATCGGTTCGCGGTCCAAGGGGACCGCAGTATAGCGGCTGGGGGCGTTTGGATTTAGAGGGATTATCGAAATTTGGCCGTGTATTAAAAAAATTCATGGAAACGGCCGGGGTTTTCTATGGTCGCAACCCCATGCGCCCGATCTCCGAGCCTGCGGCCCGACCACCCCGCGGATCATTGCTTGCCGTTGCCGCCGCCGCGGTATTTCTCCAACACTGCGCATCGCCCGCACCCGACCCGGAGTCCGCCGCGCAACCCACCGTGGTCTGCTACGGGGCGAATCGCTGCGCAGGAATGAGCCAGTGCGCGACCAACGCATCCGAGTGCGGCGCCCACAACGATTGCCGTGGCAAAGGCTGGGACTACGTGAGCCGCGCGGAGTGCGAAAGAATCGGCGGCCGCGAATTGAAAAAGGGCGAGCCCTATTTCTGAGCCGTGCGCGCGGCCATGAACCCTTCGATCACGTCCACCGGCACCGCCCCGACCTGCTTGGCCGCCAGTGATCCGTCCGGCAGGTAAATCAGAAAGGTCGGCGTACCGACCCAGGGCTCTTCGGTAAGTTTCTGGTAAAGACCCGCGGCACTGTCCGGATCGGTAATCAGGTTTTCGAAATTCACTTTGTGGCGCGCGATGAATTCCCGGGCCGCCTCACGACCCCCCCAGCCGTCCAGGCTGATGCCGACCATCCGCGCGTCTTTTTGCTGATGTCGTTGGTGGAACTTCACATACTGGCCCATTTCCTGGTTACACACGTGACAGTCCGAGGCCCAGAACATGACTACCGTGTACAGGCCACCGCCGAGCATGGAATCAAGATCGCGCTCGGCGCCATCGAGCGTGCGCAGGTTACCGCTGCCAGCGAGGGCCGGCACCAGCACCAGTGCGAGTAAAGAAGCCAGAAGTTTCTTCATGGGGATTGTTCCTCCTGGGGCTTAGGACCGCCAGCTACGCCGGCGGTTCCTTATCTATTTTTTTTGTTCGCCCCAGGAGTCCCGCAGCGTAGCTGTGCGATTGAATACCGGCCGTTCCGGGCGGCTGTCCGGATCCGCCACGAAATAGCCCTGGCGCTCGAACTGGTAGTTCTGATCCGGCGCCGCCGGCGCCAGGCTCGGCTCTACCCAGGCGTCCGTAATTACCCGGCGGGAGTCCGGGTTGAGCTGGGCAAGGAAATCCGACGCGGCCGCCGGGTCCGGAACCAGGAAAAGGCGGTCGTACAGACGCAGTTCGGCGCCCACGCCGTGGGCGGCGGATACCCAGTGGATCGTTCCCTTGACCTTGCGCCCGTCCGGGGCGGAGCCTCCACGACTCAGCGGGTCGTACCGGCATCGCAGTTCCGTCACGTTGCCGTCGGCGTCATGCAGTACACCGGTGCAGGTGACCAGGTACGCATAGCGCAGGCGCACCTCGCTGCCGGGCGCGAGCCGGAAAAACTTTTTCGGGGGATCCTCCATGAAATCCTCGCGCTCGATCCACAGCTCCCTCGAGAACGGCAACTGGCGTGTGCCCTGGGAAGGGTCCTTGGGATGGTTGGCGGCGTCCAGCAACTCGCCATCGCCTTCCGGGTAGTTCTCGATTACCACCTTGAGCGGGTCGAGCACCGCCATCGCACGCGGCGCGTGGGCATCCAGGTCCTGACGCGCGCTGTTTTCCAATACGCCCATTTCTACCATCGCATCCTTCTTGGTCACGCCGATGCGATCACAGAAATCACGAATGGCCGCCGGCGTATAACCCCGTCGGCGCAACCCGGAAAGGGTCGGCAGACGCGGATCGTCCCAGCCATCCACATGGCCATCGCTCACCAGTTGATTGAGGCGGCGCTTGCTGACCACCGTGTATTCCACGTTTAGTCGCGCAAATTCGATCTGTTGCGGGTGGCAGGGCACGTCCAGCTGATCCAGCACCCAGTCGTACAGCGGTCGATGGTCTTCGAATTCCAGGGTGCAAAGAGAATGCGTGATGCCTTCCAGGGCGTCTGAAATACAATGCGTGTAGTCGTACATCGGGTAGATGCACCAGGCATCACCGGTACGATGGTGGCTGACATGCCGGATCCGGTAAATCACCGGGTCGCGCATATTGATGTTGGATGAGGCCATGTCGATACGCGCACGCAGCACGTGTTCGCCGTCGCCGAACTCACCGGCGCGCATACGGCGGAACAGCTCCAGGTTTTCTTCCGGATCGCGATCGCGATGCGGGCTTTCCCGGCCCGGTTGCGTAAGGGTTCCGCGGGAAAGGCGAATGCTCTCCGCGTCCTGGCTGTCCACGTAGGCCTTGCCACGCCGAATCAGCTCCTCGGCGTACTGGTACAGGCTTTCGAAATAATCGGAGGCAAACCGCAGTTCGTCCCAGCGGAAACCCAGCCAGCGGACATCCTGCTCGATGCTGCGCGTGTATTCCTCGCTCTCTTTCTCCGGGTTGGTGTCATCGAAGCGCAGGTTGCAACGCCCACCGTAGTCGCGGGCGATGCCGAAGTTCAGGCAGATGGATTTGGCATGCCCAATGTGCAGGTAGCCGTTGGGTTCCGGCGGGAAACGGGTAACGGTGCCGGTGTGTTTACCGGAGGCCAGATCCCGATCGATGATCTGACGGATGAAGTTGACGGATTCGTTCATGGCATGCGCGCGTGGAGGCGTATCTTAAACCACAAAAATGCACGGAAGGGCGCCGGTGGAGCGGAATCCATGCCGCCGGACGGCAAATACGGGAATCGCGCCTAACTATATAGGCTACCGAATACCAGCGGAGCTTCGGAGCTTTTTGCCACCGGCACCCCGGTACGACGGCGGGACCATCGTGGCAGCACCGGCCGGCTAACCCGCCCACTTCCGAGACCGGTGGAGCCACGCCGCCGACCGGCAGCAAGCCGTACCGACTCCGTCGCGGACATCGCCGGCTCCCGCTGATACAGGTAAACTGAGCGGTTCACCTGAAACGAACTGCCTGCCAGACCCATGTCCTCCCGCGATAAACAGCTACGCGCCCTGATGGCCGAACGCATCCTGGTGCTGGACGGCGCCATGGGCACCCTGTTGCAGGCCCACAACCTGGACGAGGCCGGCTACCGCGGTCAGCTGTTCTCCGACCACGGAATCGACCTGAAGGGCGACCACGACGTGCTCTGCCTGACCCACCCGGAACTCGTGCGCGACGCCCACTTGCAGTACCTGGCGGCGGGTGTGGACATCATCACCACCAATACCTTCACCGCCACCTCGGTGTCCCAGGCGAACTACGGGCTCGAGGGCCACGCCTACGAGATCAACCGGGCCGGAGCACAGATCGCCCGCGAGGCGGCGGATGCCTGCGAAAGCGATGTGCAACCGCGTTTCGTGGCCGGCAGCCTGGGGCCGACCCATGCCACTGCCTCCATGTCCCAGGATGTGAACGATCCGGGCGCGCGCCAGGTGGACTTCGTGCAGCTGGCGGACAGCTACCACGAGGCGGCCCGCGGGCTGATTGATGGCGGCGCCGACCTGCTGATGCTGGAAACCATTTTCGACACCCTGAACGCCAAAGCCGCGGTATTCGCCCTGCGCCGGCTGTTCCGGGAGACCGGCCAGGCCGTGCCGCTGATGATCTCCGGGACCATTACCGACCAGAGCGGCCGCACGCTCACCGGGCAGACGGTGGAGGCGTTCTACAACTCCCTGCGCCACGCCGCGCCGCTGACCATGGGGCTCAACTGCGCCCTCGGACCGGAGCAGCTGCGCCCCCACCTGGAGGAGCTGTCCGGGCTGGCGGACTGCGCGGTACATGCCCACCCGAACGCCGGCCTGCCCAACGCGCTCGGTGGTTTCGATGAGACCCCCGAATCGATGGCGGCCGCTCTCGGGGAGTGGGCCCGGAGCGGGCTGCTCAACGTCGTGGGCGGCTGCTGCGGCACGACCCCGGAACACCTGCGCGCCATCCGCGAGGCAGTCATCGCGCATCCGCCACGACGGATTCCGGGCCGGGACCACACCACCCGGCTGGCGGGACTGGAGGCCCTGGATATCCGCCCGGACTCCCTGTTCGTGAACGTGGGCGAGCGCACCAACGTAACCGGTTCCGCGCGCTTCAAGCGGTTGATCCTGGAAGACGACTACGAGGCGGCCCTCGAGGTCGCCCGACAGCAGGTGGAAAACGGCGCCCAGGTGATCGACATCAACATGGACGAAGGCCTGCTGGATGGCGCCGCCGCCATGCAGCGCTTTTTACGCCTGTGCTCGGCGGAAACCGATATCGCCCGCGTGCCGGTGATGGTCGACTCCTCCCGCTGGGAAATCCTGGAAACCGGGCTGCGCAACCTGCAGGGCAAGGGCGTGGTCAACTCCATCAGCCTCAAGGAGGGTGAGGCGGAGTTCCTGCGCCAGGCGGAACTGGTGCGCGACTACGGCGCGGCGGTGGTCGTGATGGCCTTCGATGAACAAGGTCAGGCGGATTCCCTGGAGCGAAAACTCGGCATCTGCCGGCGTTGCTATGCACTGCTTACCGAACGACTGGACTTTCCGCCCGAGGACATCATCCTGGATCCGAACATCTTCGCAGTGGCTACCGGCATTGCGGAGCACAACGGCTACGGAACGGATTACATCGAGGCGATTCGCGGCATCAAGCGCGATCTGCCCCACGCCCTGACCTCCGGTGGCGTTTCCAACGTGTCGTTCAGCTTCCGGGGCAATGACGCGGTGCGCGAGGCGATCCACGCCGTGTTCCTGTACCACGCCATCGGCGCGGGGCTCGACATGGGCATTGTCAACGCCGGCCAGTTGGCGGTGTACGACGAACTGCCGGCGGACCTGCGCGATGCGGTCGAGGACGTGGTCCTCAACCGGCGCGATGACGCCACCGACCGCCTGCTGGAGGTCGCCGCGCGCTTTCAGGGTACCGGTGCCCAGGAACGTGTCGAAGACCTGGCGTGGCGGGAGTGGCCGGTGAAAAAACGCCTGGAGCATGCGCTGGTGAAGGGCGTTGATCGCTGGATCGAGGAGGACACCGAGGCGGCGCGGCTCGAAGCGGAACGACCGTTGCACGTCATCGAAGGACCGCTGATGGACGGCATGAACGTGGTTGGCGACCTGTTCGGTGCGGGAAAGATGTTCCTGCCCCAGGTGGTGAAAAGCGCGCGGGTGATGAAAAAGGCAGTTGCCCACCTGATTCCGTTCATCGAGGCGGACAAGGGCGGGGAGGCAACGGTCAAGGGTCGCATCGTGATGGCCACGGTAAAGGGCGATGTGCACGACATTGGCAAGAACATTGTTGGCGTGGTGCTCCAGTGCAACAACTTCGAAGTCATTGACCTGGGCGTCATGGTGCCCGGGGCAAAGATTCTCGAGGCCGCACGGGAGCACAAGGCCGACATCATCGGCTTGTCGGGGCTGATCACGCCGTCGTTGGACGAAATGGCCCATGTGGCGGCGGAAATGGAACGCACCGGTCTAAAAGTGCCGCTGCTTATCGGTGGCGCGACCACCTCGCGGCTGCACACCGCGGTACGCATCGCTCCCGAATACAGCGGCGCAACGCTGTACGTCAAGGATGCCTCGCGCGCGGTGGGGGTAGCCCAGAACCTGGTCAGCCCGGATTTGCGCAAGCCGTTTCTGGAGCGCGAGGCGGAAGACTATGCGCAACTGCGCGCCCGCCATGCCGGGCGCGAGGACAATACGGACTGGCTGAGCCTGGCCGAGGCCCGCGAAAACTCCGCGGCGGCCGATGCCGGGGAGGGCGCGCCACGCCCGAGCTTCCTGGGAACACGGGTGTTGGATAACTACCCGCTGGAGGAGCTGCGCGAGTACATCGACTGGACGCCATTTTTCCACACCTGGGAGCTCAAAGGCAGCTACCCGAAGATTCTCGACGACCCGCAAAAGGGCGAGGAAGCGCGCCGCCTGCTGGCGGACGCGGAGACGATGCTGGATGAAATCATTGCCGGGGGCTGGCTGCAGGCCCGCGCGGTGGTAGGTTTCTTTCCCGCCAATCGCCGCGGCAGAGACGACATCACCGTGTTCCGTGACGACAGCCGCGAACAGGAATGGACGGTCCTGCATCACCTTCGCCAGCAGACCCGCAAGCCCGACGGGCGCCCCAACCGCTGCCTGGCAGACTTCGTGGCCGCACCCGGCAGCGCCGATTATATCGGCGGCTTCGTGGTGACCACGGGGCTGGGCATCGACGAACACGTGCGCCGATTCGAAGCGGAACACGACGACTACCGGGCGATCCTGCTCAAGTCGCTGGCGGACCGGCTGGCGGAAGCCTTCGCCGAGCGCCTGCACCAGCGGGTGCGCAGGGAATTGTGGGGCTACGACCCGCACGAGTCGCTTGATAGGCAGGAGCTGATTCGCGAGGCCTACCGTGGAATCCGGCCGGCTCCCGGTTACCCCGCGTGTCCGGACCATACGGAAAAGCGCACCCTGTGGGAGTTGCTGGACGCGCAGACCCAGTCCGGAGTGGAGTTAACCGAGAGCCTGGCGATGCTGCCGGCGGCATCCGTCAGCGGCTGGTATTTTGCGCACCCTGAGGCGGCGTATTTCGCCGTAGGGCGACTGAACCGCGACCAGGTGGCCGACTACGCGCAACGCAAGGGGCTGACGGTAGACGAGGCGGAGCGCTGGCTGGCGCCCAACCTCGGTTACGATCCCCGGCGCCCGGCGCGGCATGCCGCCAGCGGCTGACCGCGTTACAACCGCAGGAGGGCAACAAATGTCATCACCATTTGAAATGGTCATTGCCATTGTGCTGATCGGCACCGTGGGCAGCCTGATCAAGTTCCAGATGCAGCAGAAGGCCAAAACCGGTGGCAATCGGGAATCGATCGGTGCAAATGAAAAACGCATCTCGCAACTGGAAGAGCGGGTGCAGGTGCTGGAGCGTATTGTCACCGACGGCCGGAACGATCTGCGCCGGGAGCTGGACGCGCTCAACGTGGAAAACCGGTGAAGACGACCTGGCTGGTAGGCCTGCTGGCCATGCTAAACGTCACCAGTGCCGCCATGGCGTCGGACTTTGAGCAACTACGCAAGCAATTCGTGGACGGTTATCCCGCGCTGTTCCCGGTGGCGGCAACCGCCCTTGGCGATCACCGCTTTGACGACCGGCTGGACGAAGTTGGCAGCGCCGCCAACCAACGGCAACGCTCGTTTTTGCTGCGCATGCGCGAACAGGCCGCGGGGATTGATGCCGGCCATTTGTCCCGGGAGCAGCAGGTAGACCTCGCGCTACTGCGCCAGCAGCTTGAGC
The DNA here is from genome assembly GCA_022340345.1 of Gammaproteobacteria bacterium. Taxonomy (GTDB): domain Bacteria; phylum Pseudomonadota; class Gammaproteobacteria; order HyVt-429; family HyVt-429; genus JAJDOE01. The sequence continues at coordinate 1,996 of JAJDOE010000033.1, read as the reverse complement.
ACGACCTGTGGAGCCTGGAGGAGCTGGCGGAATGGCGCTGGAATCCGCTGGTCTACACCAACACCGCGGGCAGCGCACTCTACGGCCTGCTGGTCCGGGAGTTTGCTCCCTTGCCGGAACGTCTCCGCCATGCGGCGGCGCGGATGGAGGCCCTGCCGCGCTTTTACCGCCAGGTGCGCGAGACCCTGGTGCCCGCCGAGGTGCCGAAGATCCACGCAGAAACCGCTATCCAACAAAACCCGGGAATGTTGTCCCTGATCAGCGAACTGGTCGAGCCGTGGTTGAAATCGGCGGACGCGCCGCTCGCGGCACGCCTTACCGCGGCCATCGCCACCGCACGCAAAGCAGTAGACGCACAACAGGCATGGCTCGAAAAAACCCTGCTGCCCCAGGCAGCCGGCGATTTTCGTCTCGGGGCGGAGCGCTTTGACCGGAAGCTGCGCTTTACCTTATTTACGCCACTGAACCGGGAGCAGGTTCGCGAACGGGCGCAGGCCGAATATCAGCGGGTTCGCCAGCAAATGTTCGAAGTGGCGAAACAGGTATACACGAAACAGTTTCCGCTCACGCAATTTCCGGAACAACCGGATGAAGCCTACCGGCAGGCAATTATCCGCAGCGCCCTGGAAATGGCCTACGCGAAGCGTCCCGCGCGGGACGAGATTGTTTCGGTCGCTCGCAAGCTGTTGCTGCAGACCACCGAGTTCGTACGCGACAAGGACCTGGTGACCGTCCCGGACGACCCGGTGGAAATTGTCATCATGCCGGAGTTTCAGCGCGGTGTTGCGGTGGCCTACTGCGATTCACCGGGACCCCTGGATCAGGGCCAGAAGACATTTTACGCGGTGGCGCCGTTGCCGGAGTCCTGGACCGACAGCCAGGTAGATTCTTTCCTGCGCGAATACAACACGCTGTCGATCCAGGACCTCACCATCCACGAGGCCATGCCCGGCCACTACCTGCAACTTGCCCATGCCAACCGCCACCCATCCACGCTGCGGGCGATGCTGGCCTCCGGCCCGTTCATCGAGGGCTGGGCGGTGTACGCGGAGCGCATGATGATCGACTCCGGTTACCTGGCAGACGAACCCCTCATGCGCCTGATCAACCTGAAGTGGTACCTGCGGGTGGTGACCAACGCGCTCATGGACCAGGCCATCCACGTGGACGGAATGAACCGCGAAGAGGCAATGCAACTGATGGTGGAAGGCGGATTCCAGGAAGAACGCGAGGCCGCGGGAAAATGGGTACGCGCGCAACTGACTTCCACGCAGCTTTCCACCTATTTCGTCGGCTACCAGGAGCATGCCGACCTGCGGCGCGAAGCCGAGCAGCGCTGGAAAGGCGAATTCAGCCAGAAGCGCTACCACGACCGCGTGCTGTCCTTCGGTTCCCCCCCAACCCAGTACGTGCGCGCCCTGCTGCTCGACGAACCGATTCCGGTTTTCCCGGCGGATAGGCGCGAGTGATGCAGGGATCAGCGGCTCGGCTGCAGTCGGGATACTGCGCTAGACTCGCGGTTTTCGCGTAAGGAAACCGGCATGGCCTTTGGCAGACAGAAACCGGCAGCAACCCATGCGGAACCGACTCGCGGTTCCCAGAGTTTCGTCGGCACCAACACGCTTACCCGCGGTGACCTGGTGTTCAGCGGGGATTTGCGCATTGACGGGCGGGTGGAAGGGAACGTCAGCTCCCGCGGCAAGGCGCGCCTGGTGATCACCACGACCGCGCGGGTGGACGGCAACGTGGAAGTACCGGACGTGGTGGTGCAAGGCACCATCAACGGAAACGTGCTGTCCTCCGGCACGGTGGAACTTGCCAAGGCGGCCAAGGTGTCCGGTGATGTCCACTACAAGGTGCTGACCATGGAACCTGGCGCCATGGTCAATGGCAACGTCTACTGTATTAAGGAAGACGGCGGCGACCCGGCCGCATCCTAGCCGGTCCGTGGCCCCGGACTAGGGCGCCTGCGCGATCCACAACTGATCGCCGCGAT
>JAJDOE010000076.1 GCA_022340345.1 Gammaproteobacteria bacterium | reverse complement strand
GAAAGGCCCTTGCGCGATGCAATGACATCGCCGGGTCGCAGGGCATTGCCGGAAACCGCGTTTTCCACCGCGGGTATCAGCAGCCGCAGACGTACCGGCAGGCGGGTGTGCATGATCCATCGCGCCAGCCCGATGGCGTGGGCCGCACCACCCATGTCCTTTTTCATCATGCGCATGAAACGGGAGGGCTTGAGGTCCAGGCCGCCGGTATCGAAACACACGCCCTTGCCCACCAGGGTGATGCGTGGCGCCCGGGCATCGCCCCAGCGAAGATCCAGCAATCGCGGCTCGTCGGCGCTGGCCCGCCCCACCGCATGGATGGAGGGAAAGTTGCTCCGCAGCAGTTGTTTGCCCACGGTCTCGGAAAATCCGCCGCCAAAATCCGCCGCCAGCTTCGCCACTACCTGCGCAAGGTGGCGGGGCAGCATGTCCTCCGCCGGAGTGTTGATCAGGTCCCGTGTCAGGCAGATCGCCTCGGCGATGGGCTCCACCCGCTGACGCACCACGCGCTCCGTGACCAGGCACGGCGGCTTGCGTTCCGCCCGGTTTTTCACCGGCTGGCGGTACCGGTCGAAACGGTAGCAGGCCAGATACCAGGCCAGCGCCATGCTGTCCGCCGGTATGGCGCCCCCTTGCAGGTGATAATTTCCCGGTGGAAGCTTGTCCGGCAGGACGGCCAGCGACCAGGGGTCCTGCGGGTCGAAGCCAAAAGCAAATCCACTCGGGTGGCCATCGCCGCCGGGCAGGGCACACAGGCTGCCGGCGCTGGCGTCAAAGCCGCAGCCGAGCAGGAAGCGCCGGGTGGCGGCATCCCGGGAAGCAAGCCAGTGCGGCAAATTTGCCGCGTCCACCGGGAACAGCGGCCGGCTGTTGGCGGTCTTGGGGATCAGGCATTTCATGGTCGTTCCTTTATCGGAAGCAGTGCTTCGGCGGCGATCTCCCGCACCTCGGCGAGCGGGTCCGCCAGCAGGGCCAGGGCAGCGGCGAGCCGGGCGGAGGGAATCATGGCGCGCAACATACCGGGCCGGTACGCGCGCTGGCAAGGCTCGGCTATTGCCTGGTCCGGTTTCGTGGTGCGACAGTGGGCACATGGTAGCGGATGCCGAAACCCGGCCAGACCCGTCGCGGGTGATAATTTTTGGTTGTGGCTATACCGGGGAGCGCCTGGCGCGCGCATGGCGCGAACGCGGCGCGACGGTAGCCGGTGTCGTGCGCAGTGCGGAATCGGCCCGACGGCTGGAGGAGCACGGCATCACGGTCCGGGTGTGCGACCTGGACGAGCTGTCATCACCGATTCCGGACTGGACCGGCGCGCTGGTGTACTACCTGGTTCCGCCGCCTCGCGTCGGGCACCGGGATACGCGACTGCGCCGACTGCTGGCCGGCGCGACGTCGCAGCCGAGGCGGATCGTGTATTTCAGCACTACCGGCGTATACGGTGACAGCGGTGGCCAGTGGATCGACGAAAGCGAGCCGCTGGCGCCCGCCGCGGAGCGGGCGCAGCGACGCGCTGACGCGGAGACGGGGTTGGCCGGCTGGTGCGAGGCGAATGGCGTGCAACACGTGATCCTCCGGGTGTCCTCAATCTACGGACCCGGGCGCCTGCCAGAGGCGCGTATCCGTCGTGGTGAACCGGTATTGCGCGAGAGGGAGTGCGGTTACACCAATCGCATCTTCGTGGACGACCTGGTGGAATTGGCGATTGCCGCTGGAGAACGCGGAGTCAATGCTGAAGCCTACAATGCCTGTGACGGACAACCCGGCACCATGACCGGATACTTTTTCGCCGTCGCGGATGCGCTGGGCCTGCCCCGACCGCCGGTGATTTCCATGGACCAGGCGAAAACGGTTCTCAGCCCGGAAATGCTCTCCTACCTTTCCGAGTCGCGGCGCATCAGCAACCGCAAGGCCCGCGACCGGCTGGGCGTGAAATTCCTGCATGCGGGTCTGGCCCGCGGCATCACCGCCAGCCTGGTGTCGCACCCGGCTGCGTCACGGGGTACCCTCACGGAATGAGCAAACCCGAAAACACGATCGAACCAGAAACCCGCATTCTGCGCGCGGTAAAATTCGCACTCACCCAGGTGATCAAGGACACCGCAACCGAACCGGGCATGAAGCATCCCCTGAGCGAGGAAACCATCGCGAATCTTCGCAATTGTCTGGTGCTGATCAGCGAGCGCGAACAACAGCTTGCCGGCGCGGCGAAAACCGGTGCTGGCGACCGACCGTATTATGTGGACGAGCCCCGGGGAAATCGGGCGGCGGGTCCGGTCCAGGTCTCGCTGGACCAACTGAAGCGGCCCCGCAAACCGGACTGAACGGATCCGCCACCGCCGGCTTTGGCGACCTGTACCCCGTGGGCGCCGTGCGATTCCTTGCCGACGTGGAGAGCCTGCTGGGCCTGGTGCTGATTACCTGGTCGGCGTCTTTTACGTTTATTGAAATGCAGAAATTCTGGCGGGATCGCTAGCGCCCCAGGCGCTGCGCGAAACGCGGATACCGCCAGCCAGATCGCCGCGGTTTGTCGGTGGGTACGCGCTAGTCCGTTTCGCCGTCCGCCTGTTTTTTGGCGAGCTGCAATTGTCGGTTCTTCAGGTTCTCAACGTGCTTGATCAGGGAATCGGTGGTATGCCGGAGCAATTCCAGATCGTCGACGGACAAGTCATCAAGCTGTTCAAGATTGTATTCAATCGTTTCAATGATGCGCTTCGATGGGCGTTGCATGGGGCGCATGAAGTAGGTAGTTACCGTCGCCACGATAGCGCCAAAAAAAAGCATGGAACCCAATACGATCCAGACGGCGCCAATCACTTCGGAAATCCCGTTCACGGGCATGTTGGCTATTCCCGCTGTCGAGAAGGCGGCGATTCCCCAGTACAGGGCCCGTCCGTAGGAATCAATCGTCGTACCGTCTGCCCCGCGTTCGGCCCAGTAGAGCGCGGCCGCGAACAGCATCCATAGAACGACCAGCAGGAACGCGAGTTGCAGGACCGGGGTATGTTGGACCATATCCCGGAATAACCTCAGGGCTCGTCCGGGAGCGCCCTTACTGTTTTTCATCCTTTTGCTCGGCTTCCGGGGCACCGCCTTTCATCAGGCGGCACTCCAGGAAAATGCGACTTTCGCAGGTGCGGCAGACTTCCGAATCCAGATTGGGAAGGATCTCCCGAATCGCCGCGCCCTTGGAGTCAAAACTATGCGTACCGCCCATGTGTTGCATGTACCCGGTCCGGTCCAGGATCTTGGTGTCCTTGAGCCGGTACAAATACAGCGCTCCCCCCATCTTGTGACGCGCCTCGGCTTCTTCGGCGAGCATTTCCGCGCCCGCCACGTCGACGTGGTTGATTCCCTGGGCCAGCAGCAGCAGAAATTTTTGCTGCGGGTAGTGCTGTCGGATACGGGAAAAAATCTCCCGCACGTGCGGGACGGCGCCAAAGTAGAGCGAATCATCGATTCGAACCATGCGTAGTTGCGGGCAATCCGGCAGCTTGGTGCTGGTGGCAAATTTACGCTTCTCGTCGGTCGGATCCGGGACCCGGGAAATGACGCGTGGCCGCGAGGTGGTTCTCAGGTACAGCGTCAGGGAGAAAAGAACGCCGATAAAAATGGCGGATTCCAGGTCCAGAAACAGCGTGGACAGGAAGGTCACCACCATGATCGTGCTTTCGGTCTTGCTGGCGCGCAAAATGGTGCGAATACTTACAAAGTCCACCAGCCGCCAGCCAACCAGAAACAGAATACCCGCCATCGCGGCCACCGGCAGGTAGGCGGTCATCGGCGCCACCATCAGCACGATGATGAGCAGGAAAACCGCGGCGAAGATCGCGGCCAGCGGCGTTTGCGCCCCGGCGTCATAGTTCAGCCCGCTTCGATTGAAGGAACCGGTGGCGACATAAGCGGAAAAAAAGCTGCCAACGATATTCGACAGCCCTTGGCCAATGAATTCCTGGTTTCCGTCAATGACCTGTCCCGAGCGAATTGAAATCGAACGCGCGATGGACACCGCTTCCGTGAGTGCGAACAGGGTCATGGCAAGGGCGGCCGAACCGAGATCGCGAAGCACGTTGAGCGAAAAGCTCGGCATGGATAGCGGGGGGGCCTGGGCCGGCAACGCACCAACCATTTGGATACCGGTGGTCTCGGCGCCGAAAAACGCGTTGAGAGCTACGCCGACGAGACTGCCGGCGATCATCGCGGCGAGCATCGAAGGAAACCGTTTAAATAATCTCTTGACGATAACTCCTGTGAGCAGGGTAACCAGCGCAACAAAGGTCACCGCGGGATGAGCCTCGAGCAAATGCCGGGTGGTCTCCACGATGATCTCGTACACGTGCAGGTCGCCACCGATGTCCAGGCCAAAAAAGTTATTGGCCTGCTTGGCAGCGATAAGGATGGCTGCGCCGGCGGTAAATCCCACCAGGACGGAATGGGAAATGAAATTCACAAGCGTCCCCAGGCGCGCCACGCCCATGGTCAGCTGAATCACGCCCACCATGAGCGTCAGCGTCAACGCGAGAGCCACGTACTCCGCGGAGCCGGGAGCCGCCAGCGGACTGAGCGCGGACAACATGACCACGGATGCCGCGGTAGTCGGTCCGGAAACCAGGTGCCAGGATGATCCGTACAGGGCGGCAACGACGGCCGGCACCATCCCGGCGTACAGCCCATACTCCGGCGGCATGCCGGCAATCGTTGCGAAGGCGACGCCCTGTGGCAGTACGACCAGCGCTCCGGTAAGCGCGGCCAGCAGGTCCGGGCCCAGGGTGTCCTTGGTCACCCTGGATGACCAGCGCAGAAACGGGAAGGCACGCCGTATCCAGGTGCGGCGTAGGGAATCGGAAGACGATGCTTTTTTGCGCATGGCGATGAATAATCTATCTGTGGTGCAACGGCTCCGGACCGCAATCGCAACGGTGTGGCCGGATACGGAAGGTCGAAAGTGACCGGTTACGGTAGTGGATCGATGTCAGTCCGCGGGGAGTTCCTTCAAGGAGCCTATTCGCCCCTTGTGTTCGATAATTCCCCGAACCAGCGAGTAGAGAATGAAGATGCCGCCAAACAACAAAGCACCCGCCAGCGTCGCGAAGCTGACAAAATCCAGGAACGCCTCGGTGCCGGACCCGAGTCTATCCAGGTATTCCAGGTCCGAAAGGTAGACGGGCAGTTTGGCCAGCCGGCTCACCAGCACGATCAGCATGATGGAGGCCATCACGGATTTGACCGTGTAGTCCTTTACGTAAGTGGTGCCGATGGCGCCCAGTTGTACGCCAAACAGGGATGCCGCCAGGATGATCATGGACAAGCGCACATCCACGAAACCGTCCCATGCATAGAAGATGCTGCCTCCCAGGCCCATGACGAATGCCACGACCAGTTCGGTCGCCGTCGCCATCACCGCGGGAAGTCCGATGACATACATCATGGCTGGTACGCCGATGAAACCACCGACCGCGATGGATGCTGCCAGCAGTCCGGTCGCGAAACCCAGTGGAGCGATGAACAGAACGGAAACACGGGCATCGACCGACTTCAGGTAGATCATGGTTCCCGGAATCTCGATCGATTGCACCCAGCGGGCAAGGCGGCGAGTGGGTGGGACCGGGGCGCCGCCCGCTTGCTGGTGCGATTCACGTTCGCGGATACCGTCGCGCAGTACGAAAATTCCGACTACCGCCAGGACCACTACGAATACGGCGGATACATACAGGTCGGTACCGGTATCGCCAAATGCATCCCGGATCCGGGTCATGACCACCTTGCCGGCGAAGACCCCCGCTTCGGCAAAAAGCCCCATGACAATTCCCAGCTTCAGGTCCACCTGGCCGTATTTCGCTCGCTTGATGGAGCCCACCAGGGCCTTGGGAAATTTGTGCGCCATATTACTGGCGACGGCAACGATTCCCGGTACGCCCAGGCTCATCATCGCTGGTGTCAGTACAAATGCCCCGCCCGATCCGATGAAGCCGCTTACCAGCCCGCCAACGAAACCCACTGCCAGCAGGATGGCTACGTTGGTGGAGGTAAGTTCCAGGAACAGCGTGACTTCCATGCCTATTTCTCTTTGCTGTTACTGGGCTGGATGCCGGCGACTTCCCAGAACCGGCTGGTAAACCCGCCGTGTACCAGGGAAAACACCAGCGATATCACGATCGGAACCAGGAATGCGGAGTGGTCACCCTGCTGCACCTGAACCGCGATTTTTACCAGCAGGTGTTCGAATCGCAGCAGAAGCAGGTAGAGATAAATACTCAATGCCCCCAGCGCCAGCAGCTGTCCCACCTTCCAGCTGAGACCAAAGTCGTCCCGCCAGCTGAACGGCTCGGGAGAATAGAATTTCGCCAGGCCGTAGTAGGGGGAGTTGGGGGAGATGCTTATTAGCCCGCCAGCCGGTGGATCATCGTCAACAATCGCCATGGGTATCCGTATGGTAAGGCAGAAAACAGGGTGGCGCACTGAGGTGGCTGCATGCCATGCAGACGCCGGGCAGCGTGCCCGCAGCGCGGGCTAGGCGGTGGTTGACGGCGGGGCGCGGGTGTCCGGCAGGCCGGCCGGAAAGACCGGACTCGCGGCGGGCAGCAGATCGGCAGTCCGGGCCAGTGGAACCGTGGTGCGGGCCAGCGGTGGCATGGCGGCCAGGGGACCCGGCCCCACGTCATCACAGCGATCCGCCAGTTCCAGCTTGGGAATCAGGTTGTCCTGCAGGAATGCAGGTGAATCCGGGTACGGGGCCGTGGGCAGCAAAACCATGACCAGAAACGACGCCAGCAGCGCGAATCCGGTGTGGGGCATATGCCAGGGAAACCCATTTCTGGACATCCCGACAGTATAATGGTTTTCTAATATACCTTCAAGTGATTTCTTTGGCCGATCCCGGTCGCCGCAGAGGCCAAGGGCGTGTCGCGGTGGTACGGCATCGCGGGGTGGTTCATCCATTCGCGTGGCGAAACGCCCAGCCAGCCCCGGACCCGGTCGTGCCGCAGGGGACGCGTGCTGGCCCGGCTGTTAGGATTCGACAACTCCGACCTCAATGCAGGAGGCACGCTCATGCGATGGTCCATCTCCACCCTGGTGGCCCTGGTTCTGACCGGTCTGGCGACGCCCGCATTCACCTCCGATGTAGCCGGCAGCGCTGATTATCCCGACATCGGCCGTTTCAAGGGCTCGGAGATTTCCTTCTTCCAGGAAGAGAACTACGGTAAGACCGTGTTCGCTACCGGACCGGTGCGCAAGGATAGCGACGCTGCTGGTACTACCCTGAAGGTCGAGGGCAAGATCACCCGAATTTTCTATCGCGTACCAAAGGGAATCGCCACCCTGGAGGTGTTTCGCAATTTCGAGGCGCGGGCCAAGGACGCGAATTTCGAAATTCTGTTTTCCGGCGGCCCCGACGAGATCAAGGACTATCCCTTCAAGTACAAACACCCGGTGGAAATCCTGCGCGAGGCCCGGCTTGGCGACGGAATCCACTATTTCGTCGCTAGCAAGGAAGTCGCGGGAGCCACGACCTATGTCTCGGTGCTGGTGGCGCCGCACAGCGGGGGTGACGGTGTTCGCGTTGGACTGATTGCGGCGCAAACCAAGGCCATGGAAATGCAGATGGTGGATGCGAAGCAAATGCAGCTGAGCATCGAGGAGACCGGACGCGTCGTGCTGTATGGGATTTATTTTGATCACGACAGCGCCAGCATCAAGCCGGAGTCCAAACCCACCCTTGTCGAAATCTCCAAGCTACTGGAGGCGCGGCCGCAGCTCAAAGTAATCGTGGTCGGCCACACGGACTACGTGGGGGGCTATGACTACAACATGAGCCTGTCAAAACGCCGGGCAAAAGCGGTCCGGGACGCACTGGCCGGCGAGTATGGGATTGCCGGCGCGCGCCTGAAGAGTGACGGTGTGGGATATCTGGCCCCGGCGGCGACCAATCTCAGCGATGCCGGGCGAACCCTCAACCGGCGGGTGGAACTGGTTCAGGACAAGTAGGCTACGCCGACGCCCCACCGGGCCGCTACGGCTCCGTGGTTCGTCTATTCTTGTCTGTAGTGACGACCCAACGGATGGCAGCATGCCGGAACACCGCGACACGCTGGAATTTCTTAACCAGCCGGTTCCCCTGCGGGAAAAGCTGGTCGCCGCTCATCGCTCCATTCGCGGGCCGTTCCCCTTTGTAGATCGTATTGCGGCCACCATCTACGATGCCGAAACCCGGGTCCTGAAGACCTTCCTGCACAGCGGTGATGACGCCGATCCGATGGCCAACTACCAGGCGCTGATCGACGACGCTCCGTCCCTCAAGGCCATCTTGGACCGTGGGCTGCCGCGGGTGATCAACCACCAGCTCACTTTCGAGGGCGTGGCGCCGGAACACCGGCAGCGTCTGGCGCGGCACGGATACGCGGCCAGCTATACGCTGCCGATGTTCAATAACGGTGCATTCGTTGGCTTCGTTTTTTTTAACTCGAGGGAGACGGATGTCTTCGGCGAAGCGGTTCTGAAACAACTCGATATTTACGGGCATCTGATCTCGCTGCTGATCATCAACGAGTTAACGTCCATCCGCACCCTGACTGCGGCGGTGAAGACCACCGGGCGCATTACCCATGCCCGGGACCCGGAGACCGGAAGCCACCTGGACCGCATGTCCCGGTACAGCCGGCTGATCGCCGCCAGCCTGGCGGAAACCCACGGCCTGGACGACAGCTACATCGAGCACGTGTTCATGTTCGCGCCACTACATGACATCGGAAAGATCGGGATCCCGGACAACATCCTGCTCAAGCCGGGAAAGCTGAACAAGGATGAAAATGCCGTCATGCGCACGCACGCCCGCCGGGGGCGCGAGATGATTGATGACCTGCTGCGCAATTTTGGGCTGGAGAACTTCGGGCACATCGACGTGCTGCGCAATATCGCCGAATACCACCACGAGGCGGTCAACGGCACCGGCTACCCCAGCGGCATACAGGGGGATGCCATACCACTGGAAGCGCGCATCGTGGCGGTAGCCGACGTGTTTGACGCCCTGACCAGCCGGCGCCCTTACAAGGACGCCTGGAGTACGTCCCGGGCGATCGATACGCTCCTGCAGCTTGCCGGTGAAACCCTGGACCGGGAGTGCGTCAACGCACTGCTGGAGAACCTGGAGGCGGTGGAGAAAATTCAGCAGCAGTTCGGAGAAAACCACTACGGGTAGCGGGCGCCGCCCGGCATGCGGTGCTCATCGGATAGCGGGCTGCCCCAGGCGTCGGATCAGTTCCCGCAATGCCTGGCCGCGGTGGCTGACGGCGTTTTTTTCGCCGGCCGGCAATTCCGCGGCGGTCTGGTCCCGGTCCGGCAGCAGGAACACCGGATCGTAGCCAAAACCGTTGTCGCCACGTGGTGCGGTGCCGATTCGACCTTCCCAGTCCGCTTCACAGATCAGTGGTACCGGGTCGTCGGCATGACGCAGAAATACGATGCAGCAATGAAACCGTGCGCTGCGTTCCGCTTCTGGCCGGTCGCCGAGTTCGTGCAAAAGGCGCTCGAGATTTTTCGCGTCGCTGGCGTCTTCGCCGGCATAGCGGGCGGAGCGGATTCCCGGTGCTCCGCCCAGCGCGTCCACCACCAGCCCCGAATCATCGGCAATAGCTGGCAACCCGGTAACCGTCGCCGCGTTGCGTGCCTTGATCAGGGCATTTTCGACGAAGGTACCGCCGGTCTCGGGCACATCTGCTACCCCGAGGGAACCCTGCGACTCCACGCTCCAGGTCAGCGGCCCCAGCAACTCGGCAAATTCCCGTTGCTTGCCGGGATTGCTGGTGGCCAGGACCAGGCGTTGCGTCATTCCGCCAGCGCCGTCTTCTGGTGGCGGATGAGTTCAGCAATGCCATCGCGGGCGAGTTCCGTCATTGCCAGCAGGTGCTTGTGGCTGAAGGTGCCGGCTTCCGCGGTGCCCTGGACCTCGATGAAGGCATCATCGTCCGTCATGACAAAATTCATGTCGGTCTCGGCGTTACTGTCCTCGGCGTAGTCCAGGTCAAGCACCGGCTCCCCTTTGTAGATTCCGGCCGATATCGAGGCCACGTGATGGCGTACCGGGTTGGCGTTGATCAGGCCGTCCGCCAGCAGGCGCTGCAGTGCATCCTGCAGCGCCACGAAACCCCCGGTGATGGACGCAGTTCGGGTGCCCCCGTCCGCCTGGATCACGTCGCAATCCACGGTTATCGTGCGATCGCCCAGTTTGCTCAGATCCAGCGCCGCGCGCAGGGAGCGTCCGATCAGGCGTTGGATTTCCATGGTGCGCCCGGACTGCCGGCCGCGCGCCGCCTCCCGCGGCATGCGGGTGTTGGTGGAGCGCGGCAGCATGCCGTATTCCGCCGTGACCCAGCCTTTTCCCTGGCCGCGCAGGAATGGCGGCGCCTTGTCGGCGACGGAGGCGGTGCACAGCACGCGGGTGTCGCCGAATTCCACCAGCACCGAACCTTCTGCGTGACGGGTAAAACGACGGGTAAACCGGACTTCGCGCATCTGTTCCGGTGCGCGACCGCTGGGGCGATGGGACAAGTGAATCTCCTGAAAAAAGTTGGCAGGTGGCGGGAGTTAAGGGTTTGTTGCTATTTGGAGTCGGCGCCGAATTCCTCGACCGAGCGCATGAAGGCCTCAAGCTGGGCAATCTCCCGATCCAGCGGGCTGTCTCCGGGTCGTCCGGTATCCGCGCTGGATTTGCTATGCGCACGGCGGCGGTCGCGTTCCAGTTTCCAGGCCTGTTCCTGGGCGATTGAATCCAGAGGCTGACATTCCGGAGGCGGGGCGGTGGTAAGGCGATCCTCCCAACGAAACACGATAGCGCTCATATTGTCACAGCCAGTGGGGTCGCTGGCCTCGGCGTCCAGCAGCATGTCCTCGGTGGCGTCATCCAGGTCCTCTTTCACCACCATCATTCCCAGCGAATCATCGCCGCGCAGGTTGGACAGGCCGTCTGAACACAACAGCAGGGCATCCCCGGGCATCAGCCGCGTCTCCCGGCCGAATTCCACCGTCGGCCGCACCGGTCCGCCGACGCAGCGCAGCAGGTGGGGTGGCCCGTTGCTGCCGCGGTTCCGTTCCCGGGTGCTGTGGTCGCGAGTGCGCGAGCGCAACCGGCCGCCGCGAAAGTGGTACAGGCGGCTGTCACCCACATGGCCCCAGTAAGCGTAGCCATCCTGGATGACGGTCGCCACGCAGGTGGTGCGCGGAGCGGCGTCATCCGGAACCTTGCCCGCGCGGTTGTTGATGCGGCGATGGGAATACTGGATCGCCAGGGCGATGAACTCGAATGGATTGCTGATTGCCGGTTCGCGCATGCGGTGAAAAAGCTGCGAGATGGTGTCCACCATGGTCTCCGCTGCCATATCGCCACCTCGGTATCCACCCAGACCGTCCGCAAGCACCAGCAGCACTCGCCGGGGTGCCTCCACGATAGCCAACCGGTCCTGGTTTTGCTCCCGGGCGCCAATCAGTGAATGCTGGGCGGTTGCGTACTTCACGACCGGTTCCGTTTCAGCCCGAGAAAATCCAGCAGCCCACGCCGTTCCGTCTCCAGGTCCGCGGTGATCGGTTCGTTCGGGTCGCCGAAGGCGCCGAGCAGCAATTGCATGGCGGTTTGCGGACGGTCCTTGGCGCGCAGTTGCAGCGCCCAGTCAATGGCCTCCAGCAGGCGCTTGTCATAGCGGCGCGCCAGCAGCCGGGTCGCCGGCCGGTAGCTGTCCTTTTTCTCCCGCTCCGAAGCGGCCGGGGGCGCCATGCCCGTGAGGCTTGCGTACATGGAGGCCCCCAGGCCATAGACGTCCGAGTAGGGGCCGAGCTGTTGGTGGTTGTGCTGCTCGATGGCTGCGAAGCCCTTGGTGAGCGTCTGGGGCTGGCCGCTGGGCTGCGCGTCGATACTCTGTACCGCGCCAAAGTCCAGTAACAGCGGCCTGCCACCCTGGCGTAGCAGGATGTTGGCCGGCTTGATGTCCAGGTGCAGCATCTTGTGGCGATGCAGGGAGTCCACTCCCGCGATCAGGGGCGGAAACACCACCCGCATGAAGCGTTCGCTGAGGGTGCCACCATGCTTCTTGATGTAGTCCTTGAGGTTGGTCCCCTTCTCGTAATCCATGATCATGTACACCGTATTGTTGGCGCGGAATACATTGCTTACATTGACGATGTTGGGGTGGTTGACCGTGTTCAGGGCGCTCGCTTCGGCGAAGAAGCGCCGGATTCCGGCCTGGTAGGTGGGCACCTGGTTTTCGCTTGCGGGCTGCAGACGACCGCCGGGCATGCGGCGCACCAGGCCCTCCGGGCAGAATTCCTTGATGACCACCTTTGCCTTGGTGCGGATCACGAACGCGCGGTAGACGATGCTGAACCCGCCGCCGCCCATGACGCCCTCAATACGGTAGTCCTTGAGGATGTAACCGGTCCGTAGCTTCAGTTCGGCAGTTTCGGACATGAATTTTTGTGCGTTACCGTTTTCAGTTTACTATGCGCCGTTCCGCAGCCACGGACCCGCCGTATTCGCCATGATTTACAGCATGACAGGTTTCGCCCGTGCCGAGACCGAGAACGAAACCCTGAAACTTACGTGGGAACTGCGCAGCGTCAATCACCGCTACCTGGACCTCAGTCTCAAGTTACCCGAGGCCCTGCGCGGTCTGGAAGCCGCAACCCGCGAGCGAATTGGCGCTCGCCTAAAGCGGGGCCGCATCGAGGCCCTGCTGCGTTACACCATCGGCGCCGGTCACCCGGAGCAGATGCAGTTCGATGAAGCCCTGGCCAGCCGGTTGCTGGATCTGGGTCAGGAACTCGCAGGGCGCGGATCCGAACCCCTCCGGGCGGGCGATATCCTGCGCTGGCCGGGGGTCCTCGCAGCGCAGGAGCTTAGCATGGACGATCTCAGGGAGCCGGCATTGGCGGCCCTGGACCAGGCCTTGGAGGAGCTGCTGCTGGCGCGCGCCAGCGAGGGCCAGCGACTGGCGGAACTGATCGCGGAGCGCATCGAGGCGGCGGCCGGCCTGGTGGCGGAGGTGCGGGAGTTTCTGCCCGAGGTGCGCACCGCATTCCGACAGCGGCTGGCCGATCGCCTCGGCGAGTTGCGCGAGCAGGTCGATGCGGCCCGCATCGAGCAGGAAGTCGTGGTATTCGCCCAGCGCATGGACGTGGACGAGGAGCTGGACCGGCTGGAGGCCCACTTCCAGGAAGTCGGCAAGGTCCTCCAGGGGGACAAACCGGTCGGCCGGAGGCTGGATTTCCTGATGCAGGAACTGAACCGGGAAGCCAATACCCTGGGCTCCAAGGCCGCGGACCTGCGTCTGACCAACGCCTCGGTGGACCTCAAGGTGCTCATCGAACAGATGCGCGAGCAGGTGCAGAATATTGAGTAGCGGGCGGGTGCTGATCCTGTCCTCGCCGTCCGGGGCCGGCAAAACCAGCCTGTCACGGGCGTTCCTGGAGCGCCATCCGGAAGCGGTGTTGTCGGTGTCCCATACGACTCGTCCCCCGCGGCCGGGCGAGCAGGACGGGGTGGACTACTATTTTGTCGACCCCCCGACTTTCGAGGCCATGGTCGAGCGGGACGAATTCCTTGAGCACGCCACGGTTTTTGGGAACCGCTACGGGACCTCCCGGGAAGAAGTCGAAACCCTGCTGGAAGCCGGTCGCACGGTACTCCTGGACGTGGACTGGCAGGGCGCACGGGCCATTCGCGAGCACCTGTCCGGGGCGTTGAGTGTGTTTATTCTGCCGCCATCGCGGGCGGCCCTGGCGCAGCGGCTGGCGGGACGTGCCCAGGATTCACCGGAAGTCATCGCCCGCCGCATGGCCGGGGCGGTGAACGAAATGCGCCACCACGGGGAATTCCAGTACCTGATCGTGAATGACGTGTTCGCCGAGGCCCTGGCGGATCTGGAGGCCATCGCCGGCGGGGAGCCACAGCGGCGGCGCCCGGTGACTGTCGATATTTCGGCTCTTCTGGCCTCCGCATAGCTGCCCGCGATATACTTGCCAGTTCACGATTTCCGGATATCAGGAGCCCTTGAGCCCAAATGGCCCGTATTACAGTCGAGGATTGCCTCGAAAACGTTGATAACCGATTCCAGCTGGTGCTGATCGCCACCCGGCGCGCGCGCCAGATCATGCGTGGTGCGACCCCCCACGTGCCGGTCGACAACGACAAGCCCACGGTTATCGCCCTGCGCGAGATCGCCGAGGGCTTCGTGGACGTCTCTATCCTGGACGAACAGACCGATCTCATGCTGGAAGCCCAGGAGCTCGGGCTGATCGATGCTCCCATCGTATCGCCGACCGAACCGAATGCCGATTCCGCTACCGGCCCTGAGGAGACGCCGGCGGAATAAGGCGCCCGCCTCCCCCGAGTCGTCCTCCCAGCGCTATCTCGCCGGGGATCTCTGCGAGCTCCTTGAGGGCTACCTGCGTCCCGAGGAAGTCAAACAGGTCTATGACGCCTACCTGTTCAGCGCCGAGGCCCACGAAGGTCAGAAACGCCGTAGCGGCGAACCCTATATCTATCACCCGGTAGAGGTCGCGCGGATCCTCGGCGAGATGCGCCTGGACGCGCACACCATCACCGCCGCCATCCTGCACGATGTGGTGGAGGATACCGGTACTCATCTGGAACAGATCCGCGAGCACTTCGGCGCCGATGTGGCCGAACTGGTGGACGGCGTTTCCAAGATCGACAAGATCACCTTCACCAGCCGTGAAGAAGCCCAGGCGGAAAACTTCCGCAAAATGCTGATGGCGATGGCGAATGATATTCGCGTCATCATCATCAAGCTGGCGGACCGCACGCACAACATGCGCACGATTGGCCATATGCCGCGCTCGAAGCAGCGAGCCATTGGCCGGGAGACCCTGGAAATCTACGCGCCCATCGCCAACCGGCTGGGCATCCACCAGTGGAGCCAGGAACTGCAAGACCTGAGTTTCGCCGTGCTGTACCCGTTGCGGTACCGCTCGCTGAGGGAAGCCGTCCGGGGCCGGCAGGGCAACCGCAAGGCGGTGGTGGACAAGATCCAGGTCGCGATTGTTGCCGCCCTGAAGAGCGACGATCTGAGCGCCACGGTAAGCGGGCGAGAAAAGAACGTTTACTCGACCTACAAGAAGATGAAAGCCAAGCATCTCAGTTTCCAGGAGGTTCACGATGTACTCGGCTTTCGCATCGTCGTACCAAGACGGGATATGTGTTACCGGGCGCTGGGGGTGGTACACGGGCTGTACAAGCCGATCCCCGGAAAATTCAAGGACTACATCGCCATTCCCAAGGCCAACGGATACCAGTCGCTGCATACGGTGGTGTTTGGGCCCTTCGGGCAGCCGCTGGAAATCCAGATTCGCACCGAGGAGATGCACCAGGTATCGGACGTTGGGGTGGCAGCGCACTGGCGGTACAAGACCGGAGACGGCGCCGCCCATCGCCGCCGGCACGCGCACGAACTGGCCCGCAAATGGTTGGTGGACCTGCTGGATACCCAGCGGGATTCCGGGGATTCCCGCGAGTTCCTGGAGCACCTGCGCATCGACCTGTTTCCCGACGAAGTGTATGTATTTACGCCCAAGGGTGAGATCAAGAAGCTGCCGCGGGGCGCGACCGCGCTGGATTTCGCTTACTCGGTGCATACGGACGTGGGCAACCGTTGTGTTGGCGCGCTGGTCAACCACAAGCCGGTAGCGCTGAAGACCCGGCTGCGCAACGGCGACCATGTGCAGGTGCAGACGTCGGTGCACAGCGCGCCCCACCCGGGATGGCTGGGCTACGTGGTTACCGGCAAGGCACGTGCCATGATCCGCAACGTGCTAAAGGGCCAGCGGCGCCGGGAATCCGTGCGCCTGGGCCGGCGCCTGCTGAAGAAAGCCACCGCGTCCATCGACTTCAAGAAGGCCACCAGCGCGGAGAAGAATGTCCTGTTGCGGCGTCTGAAGCTGAAGGAATGGGATGACCTGTTGGCCGACATCGGCATGGGCAACCGCATGTCCCTGGTCGTGGCGCGCCAGCTGGCCGCGGTGCGGGTCGGTGAGGACCACGCCGACCCTTCGGACAGCGCCCAGCCGCCGCTGATTATCCGCGGAACCGAGGGCATGCTGGTGACCCTGTCCCGCTGCTGCCGTCCTATCCCTGGCGACCCGATTCTCGGTTTCCTGACGCCGGGAAAGGGAATCGTTGTGCACACCAACGATTGTCCCAACGTGGCCGAGTACCGGAAGCGGCCGGAGACCTGGATCGACGTCAACTGGGAGCCTGGAATCAAGGGAATTTTCCCCGCCTCGATCCGCATCGAGGCCCGCAACCAGCGGGGTGTCCTGGCCAGCCTGGCGGCCATCATCGCCGAGGCGGAGGCCAACATCGACAACGTGTCCATGACCGAAAGCGACAGCCAGTTCTCCACCATGCTGTTCACCATGGAGGTGCGCAACCGCAGACACCTTGCCACCATCCTGCGCCAGCTGCGCGCCCAGGAACCGGTGGTTCGCATCAACCGCGTAAAAGGCTGAAATCGGGCGTCACGCAGTCCTGACCAGCGACCACTGCGAATCCGGAGCCGGTGGATTTTCCTGTGTTTTGTGACGTGTCGACCCAGCATGTCGCGATACCCGAAAAAACAACGATAATCGACAGCCCCGTGACCGGCTGATACAGGAGAATCTTTATGACCCGGGAAACCATCCACACCGACGCCGCTCCGGCCGCTATTGGTACCTACTCCCAGGCGGTCCGGTCGGGCACTACCGTGTACCTTTCCGGGCAGATACCCCTCGACCCGGAAAGCATGGAACTGGTCGACGGCGACATGGCGGCGCAGATCCGGCGTGTGCTGGACAACCTTGCGGCGGTGGCCGCGGCTGCCGGAGGCGGGCTGGACGACATCGTCAAGCTCAACGTGTTCCTCACCGACCTGTCCCACTTCCCGCTGGTCAACGAGATCATGGCGACCTGTTTCAGCGAACCCTTCCCGGCCCGCGCCGCGATTGGGGTGGCGGCGCTGCCCAAGGGTTGTGCGGTGGAGATGGACGCAATCCTGGAGCTGGCGACCGGCGGGTGAGTGGTGCAGCGCCGGAAACCCCGGCCCACGAACTGCCCCTGACGCTGTTGCGCGGGGTTGGCAGCCGCGTTGCGGAGAAGCTTGCGCGGCTGGACCTGCACAACGTGCAGGACCTGCTGTTTCACCTGCCGCTACGTTACGAGGACCGCACCCGCATTACCCCGCTGAGGGCGGTGCGGGCAGGCGGCGAAGCGCTGGTAGAAGGACAGATCGAGCTTGCCGAAATTGGATTCGGCCGGCGTCGAAGCCTGCTGGTGCGTATCGGCGATGGCACCGGCTTGCTGACGCTGCGGTTTTTCCATTTCAGTGGCGCCCAGCAGTCGAACCTGCGCAGTGGCCGCTACATCCGCTGCTACGGCGAAGTGCGGCACGGCCCCGGCATGCGCGAGATGGTGCATCCCGAGTACCAGTTGTTCGACGCGCCGCCCGATCCGCCGGAGCCTCGCCTTACGCCGGTCTACCCGACTACCGAGGGCGTCCACCAGGTCGGACTGCGAAACTACATTGGCCAGGCCCTGGATCGCTTCGGCGCCAGCCTGGCGGATACCCTGCCGCCGGGATTTCTGGATCAACACCATTTGCCGGCGTTGCCCGGCGCGGTAGCCAGCGTGCATCGTCCGCCGGCGGATGCGGACGTGGATCTTCTGCTTGCCGGCCGGCACCCGGCCCAGCGTCGCCTGGCGCTGGACGAGTTTCTCGCCCACCATCTGAGTCTGCGTCGACTGCGGGCTGCCCGCCGCGCCCATCCGGGGCCGCGAATCGACGGCGGCGGCGAGCTGGCCGCCGCTTTCCTCAGCCGCCTGCCCTTCGCGCTGACCGGCGCCCAGCAGCGGGTGATCGCCGAGGCGCTTGCGGACATGGCCAGCGGCAAGCCCATGCAGCGGCTGCTGCAAGGTGACGTGGGAGCCGGCAAGACGGT
Organism: Gammaproteobacteria bacterium; assembly: GCA_022340345.1. Lineage (GTDB taxonomy): Bacteria > Pseudomonadota > Gammaproteobacteria > HyVt-429 > HyVt-429 > JAJDOE01. Next base: position 22,890 of record JAJDOE010000076.1, on the reverse strand, counting down.
TGTGGCGGCGATCATCGCGTTGTACGCGATCGAGGCCGGTTATCAGGCCGCGGTAATGGCACCCACGGAAATTCTCGCCGAGCAGCACTACCAGACCCTGTCGTCCTGGTTGCTACCGCTGGGCGTGGAGACCGCCTGGCTGCACGGCGGATTGCGCACCGCGCCACGGCGGGCAGCGCGCCAGGGGCTGGCCAGTGGCCGGGTCGCGCTGGCCATCGGCACCCATGCCCTGTTCCAGGAGGAAGTGCGTTTTCGCAAGCTGGGCTTGCTGGTGGTGGACGAGCAGCATCGATTTGGAGTCGACCAGCGCCTGGCGCTGCGTGAAAAAGGGCGCAGCGATGAAGGTGAACCGCACCAGCTGATCATGACCGCCACCCCTATTCCCAGGACGCTGGCGATGACCGCCTACGCGGACCTGGACGTGTCGTTGCTCGACGAACTGCCGCCGGGCCGCCTGCCGGTGGAAACCGTGGCGGTATCGGAATTGCGCCGTGCACAGGTGATTGAACGCGTGGGCAGCGCCTGCGCGGCTGGACACCAGGCCTACTGGGTTTGTCCGCTGATCGACGAATCCGAGCAGGTGGACGCGCGCGCCGCCATGGTCACCGCCGAAGAATTGCAGGGGCACTTTCCGCACATTGCCATTGGCGTGGTGCACGGACGCATGAGCTCGGAGGACAAGGAGGCTGTCGTGGCGCGTTTCAAAGCCGGCGATATCTCCCTGCTGGTAGCCACCACGGTGATCGAGGTAGGCGTGGATGTGCCCAATGCCACGCTGATGATCATCGAGAACGCCGAGCGACTCGGGCTTTCCCAACTGCACCAGCTGCGCGGTCGCGTCGGGCGCGGAAAAGCGCGAAGCACCTGCGTGCTGCTGTATCATTCTCCACTCAGCGAGCATGCCCGCGAGCGACTGGCGGTTTTGCGTGCGACCAACGACGGCTTTGCAATCGCACGAAAAGACCTGGAGCTTCGCGGTCCCGGCGAAGTGCTGGGTACCCGCCAGACCGGGCTGCAGAACCTGAAGGTTGCGAACCTGGTACGTGACCGGGATTTGTTGCCATTGGTCGAAAATCTCGCGCGGCGATTGCTGGAAGACGAACCGCAGTGGGTGGAGCCGCTCATCCGGCGCTGGCTGGGCGGACAGGAGCGGTACGGCAAGGTGTAGGCGGTGGAAATCAGCCAACGACTCTCCCTGTACGCGGAGCTGATCCGGCTCGACCGGCCCATCGGCACGCTGCTGCTGTTGTGGCCCACTCTGTGGGCGGTGTGGATCGCGGGGGCCGGTCGGCCGGACCCACTGGTGCTGCTGATCTTTGTCATCGGCACCTTCCTGATGCGTTCCGCCGGTTGCGCCGTCAACGACTACGCAGATCGGAAACTGGACCCGCAGGTGGCGCGCACCCGATCCCGGCCGCTGGCGGACGGGCGCCTGCCGGCCCGGGAGGCGGTGTTGGTGTTCGTGGTGCTGGCGCTGGCCGCATTCGCCCTGGTACTGCTCCTGAACCGGCTCACCGTGGTGCTGTCCGCGGTGGGCTTGCTGTTGACGGCGGCCTACCCGTTCATGAAACGCTTCACCTACCTTCCCCAGGCCTGGCTGGGAATCTCGTTCGCCTGGGGCATCCCCATGGCCTTCGCCGCGCAGACCGGCGGCGTGCCCGGGCTGGCCTGGTGGCTGGTGGCGGCGACGGTGTGTTGGGTGATTGCCTACGACACCATGTACGCCATGGTGGACCGGGAGGACGACCGCAAGGCGGGCATCCGTTCCAGCGCCATCTGGTTTGGCAGCGCGGACCGGCTGGTCAGTGGCCTGCTGCAACTGGCCAGCCTGGTCCTGCTGGTGGTGGTCGGCGAACGAGCGGGCCTGGGGACGTGGTTTGCCGGTGGGCTGGTGGTGGCGGCGGCGTTCGCCGCCTGGCAGCAATGGCTGATTGCCGCGCGCCGGCCCGCAGACTGTTTCCGTGCGTTTCTCAACAATAGCTGGTTCGGGGCGGCGGTTTTCGCCGGGATCGTGCTCGACTACCTGCGGTAAACTGGTTCCGCGAATTCATTCAGGAAACCGGAGGTTGCCATGCGCACGATCGTCGTCGTCAACTCCAAGGGTGGCTGTGGCAAGACCACCATCGCCACCAACCTGGCGGGCCATTTCGCCAAGCGCGGTGTACGCACCGCTCTCGTGGACCTGGACCCCCAGCAGTCGAGCCTGGAATGGCTCGCGGCGCGGCCCGGCTGGCGGCCGTCGATCCATGGCGTCGACGGCCAGAAGGGCAGCCTGCACCTGCCGCGCAACACCCAGGTAACGATTATCGATTCGCCGGCGCGTGTGCACGGTCGCCAGCTCAGCGACATCGTGCGTCGCGCCGACCTGGTGGTGGTGCCGGTGCTGCCGTCACCCATCGACATCCGCGCCGCGGGACACTTCATCACCGGCGATCTGCTGCATCTGGGAGCGCTCAAGGGCAAGAGCGGGCGGATTGCGCTGGTCGCGAACCGGGTGCGCGAGAACGCCAAGATCTTTTCCGCGCTGCAGACGTTTCTGCGTCGCCAGGAAATTCGCCACGTGGGGACTCTGCGGGACACCCAGAACTACATCCGCGCCGCCGCCATGGGCCTGAGCATCTTTGAGCTGGCGCCATCGCTGGTCGCACGGGACCTGGATCAGTGGCGTCCCCTGACCCGCTGGGTATCCCGAACCAAGCTCTGAATCATCCGCGCGGCGCGATTCGCCGCGACTTACCAGCTGAAAGTGGTGTAGCGCTGCACCCGCAGGCTGTCCGACCAGTGATTCCCGGGCAGCCCCGCTTTGCGCTTGAGCTGGGTCCAGAATTCGGTGGCGGTCGGCAGGGATTCCCACACCACCGGCAGGAAGGTGGCCCGGTGCCTGCCGTCTTCCAGGATCAGGCCGTCCACTCCGACGCGTAGCTGGCCGAGCAAATCCGCCTCGCTTCGAAATTTCATGGGCTCGGGTTCCCCGAGCAGCGCGATGTGGATTTCAAGTGCTCTGAACTCGGATTCGGATAGCGGTTCGAAGCGCGGATCGCGGAAGGCAGCCGCCACGGCATTGCGCGCAACGTCCTCCACCAGGGGCCGTTGCGGGGTGAGACTGCCGATGCAACCGCGCAACTGCTCGCGCACGGTCAGCGTAACGAAACTGGCGCCCTCGCGGCGCAGCGTGTCCGAAAAACTTTCCACCTCGATGGACGGGTCTGCCTGGCCGGCGAGGCCCCGGCGGATGCTCTCGCGGGCGACGCCGCGAAGCTGCTGTTGTTCCCGGGTGTCCAGGGGCTGATCCGGGCGGGTTGCGGGCGTGAAACGCCAGGCGCCATAGCCCACCACCCGGGATCGGTCGCCGGCGGTATCACCGGAATTGCGCAGGTCCAGGGTGGTGACCGCAAGCCGGTGCTGGCGGGCGCAACGCAGCAGGCCCGCCACCGGCAGGCGGCCGCAGGCATCGTCGAATCCCAGATTCTCCTCACGGTACTGCTCGATGGCGCGGCAGGTGGCCTGGTCGCGGCGCCGGGCGCCGTCATAGTCCAGGAAGTGACTCAGGTCCGAACTGATAAGGATCAGTGTTTCGGGACCGCCCCAGGCCGCCTCCAGGAAGGCTTCCACCTGTTCCGGGCTAGCGTCCCCGACGACCGCCGGCACCAGGCGGAAGGGGCGCCTGGTATCCGCAAGGACCCGCTGCAGGAAGGGCAGTTGCACCTCCAGGCTGTGCTCCGGGGCGTGGGCAGCGTCCGCGTAGCTGGCAAACGGAAGCCCGACGAGTGTGCGCACGCTCTCGGTATCCACTGGCACCTGGCCCAGGGGAGTTTGAAAATACTCCGCCGAACTCAGCCCCACGCCGCGCACCGCCACCCGGTGCGCCGGGCCGACCAGTACCACGCGGCGGATATCCCTCCCGCGCAGGCCGGCGAAGGCCTCTGCAGCCACCGGGCCGGAGTAGACGTAGCCCGCGTGGGGCACGATCAGCGCCTTGGCCGGCCCGTCCACAGGGCTGCGGGCGGCGGCCAGCATGCGATCCACCTCGGCGGCCAGGACCTCTGGATCGCCCGGGTAAAACAGGCCTGCAACGGCGGGTTCACGCAGCATGGGTTTGTATTCCGGTCCACCGGATACCATTTAATATACCGGACATATGGGTTCCGGCCTGGGCCGGTACAAGCGCCAGCGTCAACGCGCGGGTTCGAGAATTATGCAAGATACGGTAAGCACCCGCTTCTGGCACCGTCTTGATGACGGGCGCCTGCAGTGTGACCTGTGTCCGCGCTTTTGCCACTTGCGCGAGGGTCAGCGGGGGCTGTGTTTTGTGCGCATGCGCCAGGGCGACGAAATCGTCCTGACCACGTGGGGTCGCTCCAGCGGCTTCTGCGTCGACCCGATCGAGAAAAAACCCCTCAACCACTTCTGGCCGGGCAGCAGCGTGTTGTCCTTCGGTACCGCCGGTTGCAACCTGGCCTGCAAATTCTGCCAGAACTGGGACATGAGCAAGTCCCGGGAGATGGACACCCTCGCGGATGCCGCTACGCCGGAGGTCGTGGCCGCCGCCGCCCGCCAGCTCGGTTGCCGCAGCCTGGCCTACACCTACAACGACCCCGTGATCTTCCACGAGTACGCCATCGACGTGGCTACCGCTTGCCGCGAGCTCGGCGTATTTTCCGTGGCGGTCACCGCCGGCTACGTTTGCGCCGAGCCACGCGCCGAATTTTTTGCCCACATGGACGCCGCCAACGTCGACCTCAAGGCCTTCAGCGAGAACTTTTATCGCAAAATCTGTGGCGGACAGCTGGCACCGGTGCTGGAAACCCTGGAATACATCCACCGTGAGACCGAAACCTGGCTGGAGATCACCACCCTGCTGATCCCGGGAGAGAACGACAGCGACCGCGAACTGGACCAGCTCAGCGGCTGGGTCGCGGAACACCTCGGGCCGGAGGTCCCGCTGCACTTCAGCGCCTTCCACCCGGACTGGAAGATGCGAAGCCACGCGGATACGCCCCCCGCCACCCTCAATCGGGCGCGGTCTATCGCAATGGGCAACGGCCTGCGCTACGTGTACACCGGCAACGTGCACGACGAGGAGGGTGGAAGCACCTGGTGCCACCAGTGCGGCGCCCGGTTGATCGGCCGCGATTGGTATGCGCTTACGGCCTGGGGTCTGGACGAGGCGGGCAACTGTCGCGAATGCGGAACACCCTGCGCCGGACGTATCCAGGGGCCGCCTGGCACCTGGGGTCGGCGCCGCCAGCCGGTGCGCCTGTCTGCTGTTGCCGGGGTAAACTAGCCGCGCAAGTAGTCGTCACCCGTGGAGGGTATCCATGAGCCAGTATTCCGGAAGCTGTCACTGTGGCGCGGTGACCTTTGAAATCGAAACCGATAGCCTGGAGCCGGTGCGGCGCTGCAACTGTTCCATCTGCCGGCGCAAAAACGCCATGATGACCTACGTGCCGGAGACCCACCTGAAGATCACCGGCGGCAAGGATGCGCTGACCGAATATCAGTTCCATACCAACACGGCGCAGCATTACTTCTGCCGCCATTGCGGTATCTATCCCTTTCACCGGACCCGTCGTTTCCCGGACAAGTTCGCCATCAACGTGGGCTGTCTGCAGGGGGTGGATGTCTTTGCGCTGCGCCCGGAGCTCAGCGACGGCGCTGCCTTCGAATGAGGCTGGCCCGAAGTATTTTCCTGGCCCTGGCCCTGGCCCTGGTCCTGACAACCTCGCAGGTGGCGGCCGGCCCCTTCGACGGGGAAGTGCTGGCCACCCACGGCGCCTGGGACGTCATGCGCGGTCCCGGCTGGAACTTCCAGCAGCCCGAGTGCTGGATCTATGCGGAGGGAGCGATCCCGCCGGGCTACACGGGTGAGAAACCCTTCGGGTTTTTTATCATCACGCCCATCGATCACGAGCGGCGCCGGGATCGCATGATCGCCCACGTTCGCACGCCACTGAAAGGCCGCGATCCGGGCAAGGATGAACAGGGGCTCGCCACGGCTTTCCAATACCTGGTTGGCCTGCGTATGGACGATGGCGGCAGCAGCCAGATACTGGCGACCCGTTTGACCGGACACGTGCTGGAGCTGGAGCCGGACACCTGGGGTCTGCGCAAGGGATCGAAAATGGAGCTGGGCTTCGGCGCCATGGCCCCGGGGACCTCGCTGCGCGCCTCGCTAACGGGTTTTGTCGCCGCCTACGATCGCGCCTTCGAGTGCAACCGCAAGCTGCAACTGGCGCCGGATCGAATTCACGCGCGTTACCCGGGCAAATAAAAAAATGGGCCGGCTTTCGCCGGCCCGAATCACCCAGGGGAGGAACCTCGATGAAAGACAGGGGTTTCGATCGCTACCGCGTCAGCCCGGCATGGGAGGGTTGCCACCTTGCATGCCAGGTCCATCGCCCTGACCCATACCGCGGTGGAAGCGGCGTTTTCCGCCGGGCAGCAGCTTGTCGGCCTTTTGCTTCTGCTCCGGAGTCAGCGTCGGGTACAGCTCCTTGAGCGCCGCCAGGTGGGCCTTGGCCTGGCTGATGCGGAATTCCATCTTCGCGATGTGGCGTTCTCCGCGCTTCACGGCGTCGGCGTCGCGCATCTCGCCACGGGCCTCGCGCATGGCTTCGTGATGGGTCTTGCGGGCTTCCGTCTGGGTGCGGATGGCATCCGCGAACTGCTTCCAGGCTTTTTCCTGGTCGCCTTGGATGCCGATTTCGGTTTTCAGAAAGGCCAGCATGCCTTCCACGTGTTCACCGCGGCCAAAGCCGTGCATACCGCCGTGGTGCCCACCGGGACCCATGCCCTGGTGCATGCCCGCGCCGTAGCCGGCATCCATTCCGGGACCATCACAGCCCGGGCGTGCGTGTGCGGCGGCGCCGAAGCCGAGCACCGTGGCTGCCGTCAAAGCAATCAGTGTGGTTTTGCGTTTCATGATTTCAACTCCGATTTGGATTTCGTGATTGCACAATAGCCCTGTCCGGTAACCGGCGTGTGTCCATCCGGCAACACAAGGTATCGGCGGAGGCCTTTGTTACACTGGGTTACCAAGTCGCTGCCCGTGTCAATCTGACTGCTGTAAAAAGGCCCTCATGGAAAGGCGCGATCACATCCTGGTAGTTGACGACGACGCGGAGATCCGCCGGCTGCTGGCCGATTACCTGGACCGCAACGGCTATCGTGCTACCACGGTCGGCGATGGACCGGGCATGCGGGAAGCACTCGCCCGAGAGGCGATCGACCTCGTCATCCTCGACCTGATGCTGCCCGGTGAAGATGGTCTGGAGCTTTGTCGAAAGTTGCGGGCATCCAGCGCGTTACCGGTGATCATGCTTACCGCCCGCGGCGAGGAGACCGACCGAATCGTCGGCCTGGAGATGGGGGCCGACGACTACCTGCCCAAGCCTTTCAGCCCCCGGGAGCTGCTCGCACGCATCAAGGGCGTATTGCGAAGAACCCGCCAACTGCCGCCGGACGAGGTGCAGGCGGATACCGCGAGCCTGCGTTTCGCCGGCTGGGTTCTGGACCTGGAGGCGCGCCATCTGGTGTCCCCACGAGGCGTCATCACGCCGCTGGGAGGCGCGGAGTACTCGCTGCTCAGCGTGTTGCTGACCCATCCGGGGCGGGTCCTTAGCCGCGATCAGTTGCTGGACCTGGCCCGCGGGCGCGAGGCAATTCCGTTCGACCGTAGCATCGACATGCTGATCAGTCGCCTGCGCAAGCGACTGCAGGGCAGCGACGATGAGCAGATCATCCGCACGGTGCGCGGCCAGGGTTACGTGCTGGCGGTGCCGGTGGAGCGAGACCCCGCATGAGGCTCTGGCCCCGCTCCCTGTACTGGCAGCTGGTGATCGTGCTGCTGGTGGGCCTGATGGTCGCCCAGGTGTTGTCCGCCTGGATTCATTTTGAGGACCGCGGGCGCGCCCTGAATCGCATGGGCGGGGTGCACCTGATGCATCGCATTGTCTCCGCTGTGCAATTGATCGATCCGGCTGCGGAGCCGGAGCGGCAACGCCTGGTGGCGGTGTTGAGCGCGCCTCCCTTGCAGATTTCCCTGCACCCGCAGATGCCGCCGCCGCCCGTCAAAGCGGGGGAACACGCGGAGCTGGAGAACTTCATGGCCCGCGGCCTGGGCCGGCGGCTGGGGGCGGGCCATCCACTGCAGGTGCAGGTGCACCGCGCCGCCCCGCGACGGGGCAACCACCGCCGCCCGTTTCCCCGTGAACCGGGTGAGGGCCCGGGCTGGCGGCGCCTCCCGGCCTACGTGCCGCTGGCCTTTGCGGTCGACGTGGGTTTGCAGAATGGCGGCGCGTTGCGCTTCGACTTCCGTGTTCTGGAGGATGCCTTGCCGTCGCCGCGGCGCATGCTGTGGGCCTTGGCGGTGCTGGCGGCGTCGGTGATCCTGCTGGCGTTGCTGGCGGTACGCATGGTGACACGACCGCTGTCCGCATTGGCGATCGGGGCGCGCGAGCTGGGCATGGATATCCACCGCTCGCCGCTGCCGGAACGCGGTCCGGAGGAGGTACGGCAGGTGGCGCGTGCTCTCAACGAGATGCAGGCGCGTCTGGCGGAATTCCTGCGTCAGAGAACCCACATGCTGGCGGCGGTGTCGCACGATCTCAAGACGCCCATCACGCGCCTGCGGTTACGTACTGAGATGCTGGACGACGAGGTGGCGCGGGCGCGTTTTGAAGACGATCTGAAGGAGATGGAGCAGATGGTTTCCGACGCGCTGGATTTCATGCGCGATATCGAGCGCGAGGAACCGCGGCAACCAGTGGACCTGGAGGCGTTGCTGGAGAGTGTCTGCAGCGACAGTACCCAGGAAGGGCGGGTCGAGCTGAGCCTGTCTGCACCGGAGGCGGTGCGGGCCCGGCCGCTGGCGCTCAAGCGCGCCTTTGCCAACCTGGTGGGCAACGCGCTCAAGTTCGGCGATCGGGTCAGCGTGTACGCAAGCCAGGACGCGAGCGGCACCCGGGTGCGCATCGAGGACGACGGTCCGGGCATTCCCGAGTCGGAACTGGAACGGGTGTTCGAGCCTTTTTACCGGGTCGAGCCATCGCGCAACCGGGCCACCGGCGGCAGTGGTCTGGGGTTGTCGATCGCTCGCAGTGCAATCGTCGCGGAAGGTGGCCGCATCCAGCTCGCCAACCGGGACCGGGGTGGATTGCGAGTGAGCGTGGATTTGCCCGGCCCGGACTCCTGATCCATTGCTGGCCCACCGGTTTTTCCGCCGGGCAGGCGGTTCCGTTACTATCCGTCGCATGCGTTGCCGTCGCCGAATCGCCGGGATCCTGCTAGCGGCCCTGGCCAGCCCGGGGCTGGCCGCAACCCTGACACCGATGGTGGTTCCGGCCAACCCGGGTTCGATGGCGCCGTCCCTGCATCGCGCCGCCGACAACCGCATCTACGCCAGCTGGATCGAACCCGAGGCGGATGGCCACCGGCTGCGCTTCGCGGTTTTTGATGGCCAGCGGTTCAGCCCGGCCCGGACCGTGGCCCGTGGCGGCAACTGGTTCGTCAACTGGGCGGACGTGCCCTCGCTGGTGGAACTGCCGGACGGGACCCTGGCGGCCCATTGGCTGGTGCGAAACGGCGGATCCAAATACGCCTACGAAGTACGCCTTGCACGCTCCCGCGACGGCGGCGACACCTGGCAGCCGGATGTGCGGCTGCACCGGGATGATTCCGCCAGCGAGCACGGTTTCGTGTCCCTGGTACCCCTGGCCGATGGTGAGTTGTTCGCCGCCTGGCTGGATGGCGCGTCCAGCGCGAAAAGCGGCGCCATGATGTTGCGCGCCACCACCGTCGCTGCCGACGGCGGGATGGCCGAGGAACGCGTGCTGGATAAGCGCGTCTGCGACTGTTGCCGGGTGGCCGCGGTCGCCCACGGAGATCGGGTGCTGGTGGCATTTCGCGACCGAAGCGAAAAAGAGATTCGGGATCATGTGTTGATCAGCCTGCCGGACCGGGTGCGCATGCCACTGGGCGGGGAAGGCTGGAAGATCGAGGCCTGCCCGGTGAATGGACCGGCCCTGGTGGAGCGGGATCGACGTGTGCTTGCGGCCTGGTACAGCGCCGCGGGTGGCATGCCGGTGGTGCGGGCCCGCTGGATCGAGCCGGCCTCGGCGGCGTTGCAGCTGAATGCCGGCCAGGCCCTGGGGCGGGTGGACGCAGTGCTGCTGCCGGATGGCTCCGGGGTTGTAACGTGGCTGGAACTGGACGGCGCCCAGGCCGTGTTGCGGGCGCGCCGCCTGTGGGCCGACAAACGCCCGGGGCCGGTGCAGGACCTGCTGCGCACCGGTGCCGAACGCGCCAGTGGATTTCCGCGCATCGCCGCCATCGGCGCGGAATCGTTGCTGGTGGTGTGGACCGATGCGCAGGCGGGCCGTAAGCAGCTGCAGGCGGCCCGGGTCACCCTGGATCCATGAGCGATCCCTTTGCATTCGACCGGCCGCTCCGCTTCGCGGTCATGGGCAACCCGGTGGAGCACAGCAAATCACCGGCAATCCACGCGCGGTTCGCGCGGCAGTGTGGAATCCGTCTGGAATACGACCGCATACAGGTGGATCCAGGGGGCTTTGCCCAGGCCCTGGATCATTTCCGTGCCCGCGGCGGAAACGGGCTGAACATTACCGTGCCCTTCAAACTGGAGGCCTGGTCGCTGGCCGACCGGCGCAGCCCGCGAGCGGAGCTCGCCGGCGCGGTTAACACCCTGCGTTTTGACGACGACGGGCTGTTTGGTGACAACACCGACGGTGTCGGACTGGTGCGTGACCTGGTGGAGAACCTGCGGTGCCCGTTGGCTGGACGACGCATTCTGGTGTTGGGGGCAGGCGGTGCCGCGCGGGGCATCCTCGGGCCGTTGCTGGAGGCGCGGCCGGAGGCGCTGCGGATCGCCAACCGCACCGTTTCCCGCGCTCACGAACTGGCGGAGCGGTTCGCTACCCATGGCCCGGTTACGGCGGGTGGCCTGGATCAGCTGAACGGTGCCGGATTCGACGTGGTTATCAACGCTACTGCCGCAAGCCTGGACGGTGCGCTACCGAAAATTCCACCGTCCGTGTTCGCCGCCAATGGCCTGGCCTGCGACCTCATGTACGGCGACCAACCCACTGCGTTCCTCGCCTGGGCGGCAGATCAGGGGGTGACTCGGCTGGCGGATGGTCTGGGCATGTTGGTCGAGCAGGCCGCGGAGTCCTTCCTTGTCTGGCTGAAGCGCAGACCGCTGACGAAAGACGTGCTGGTGGAGTTGCGTGCGAATCCGGCGGCGTTTTCCGAAGCCGGAAGGGTCTCCGAATGAAATGCAGTTAGCTACTGCAGCGTAACCAGTTCCTCCGCCGCCGTGGGATGAATCGCCATGGTACGGTCCAGGTCACACTTGCGTGCGCCCATGCGCAGTGCGACCGCGAAACCCTGTATCACCTCGTCCGCGGCTTCGCCGAGGATGTGGATTCCCACCACCCGCTCCTCGTCCCCCACGGTAACCAGCTTCACCAGGGTTGGCGGGCGGTATTCGCCGAGGGCGAACAGCATATTGGTGAAACGCGAACGGTACACCTTCACCGCGGCTCCGAATTGCTCGCGCGCCTGTTCTTCGCTCAGACCCACGGTGCCCGCGGGTGGGTGGCTGAAGATCACTGTCGGAATCTGCTCGTAGTCGATTCGCGCTTCCGGCCGGCCGCCGAACAGGCGTTCCGCCAACTGGCGGCCGGCCGCTATGGCCACCGGCGTCAGCGGTGCCCGGCCCGTGACATCACCTACCGCGTACACGCCGCTCGCGGAGGTATTCTGAAAGGCATCCACCGCGATAAAGCCATCCGGGTCCAGCGCCACGCCGGCGGCGTCCAGGCCCAGGTCCTGGGTGTTGGGTGAACGCCCGGTGGCCCACAGCACCTGGTCATAGCGGCCTTGCTGGCCGCCTTGCCAGTGCACCACCAGTTCCCCGTCACGCGCTTCAATGGCCGATACCCGGGAATTATGCAGCAACTCGATGCCGTCCTTGCCCATGCATTCTTCCAGTGTGGCGCCCAGTTCCGCGTCAAAATGACGGAGCAGGGAGGAACTGCGGATCAGCATGCTGACCTGGCTTCCGAGCGCATTGAATACGCCGGCGAATTCCACGGCCACGTACCCGGCACCGATGATGGCCAGGCGTGCGGGAACCTGCTCGAGGTCGAAAACGGTGTCGCTATTTATGCCGAGTTTCGCGCCGGGAACTGCCGGCAGCCAGGGGCGCCCGCCGGTGGCCACCAGTACATGGGGCGCCTGATAGCGCTGGTCACCGGCCTCCACCGTAGCCGCATCCAGCAGGCGCGCGCGCACCGGCAGGTGGCTAATGCCCGCGGTGTCCAGGTTGCGGGCGTAAATTCCGTTAAGGCGCTGGATATAGGCATCCCGGTTGCGCCGAAAGGCCGCCATGTCCATCTTCCACCCGGCAACGTCGATGCCGTAGTCACGGGCCAGTGCGATGCGCTCGGAAATGTGGGCGGCATACCACATGACTTTTTTCGGCACGCAACCGACGTTGACGCAGGTCCCCCCCAACGGCGCGGGTTCGAACACCGCTACCCGGGCGCCATGGCTCGCCGCCCGGCGCGCGCAGGCGATACCACCGCTGCCGCCGCCAATGATCAGGAAATCGTATTCCGGCATGGGCATTTCTCATTCTTGGACAGAATTCAGGAGAGCCTAAGCGAGGCAGCGGGCTGTGCCAATCCTGCCTGGAAATTGGCCCGGGAAGGTCGTTGAATGCATGCCATGCCCGGATACGCGGCGGTCTCTGGCGCGGCCTGCGCGACGTTGTATTTCACCTGCCGGATGGCTAATTCGGGTGGGCGCCGTCAGTTATACTGCAACTTTGGCACGGAGGTATCACGCGTGAAATCCCGAATTGCGCTCGTACCGCTGGTTCTGATCCTGCTGGCCACGGGCCCCCAGGCGGCCACCTATCGCTGGGTGGACGAGCAGGGCAAGGTGCATTACACCGACTCGCCGCCGCCCGACGGCGCGGCGGCAACCCGTGAATTGAATTCGTTGCCGACGGGGCCGACGCAGGCGGACCTGCCGCCGGTTGTTCTCTACAGCATCCCGGGCTGCGACGGCTGCAACTCTGCCCGCGAATATCTCAACGGCCGTGGTGTGCCTTTCACCGAAATCAACGTCGCCGAGGATCGCAAGGCCCAGGAAGCCATGAAGGAACGGGTCGGAGCCCTGGCGGTGCCTACGCTGCTGGTGGGAGACAAGGTCATGAGCGGCTACATGCGCTCCCTGCTGGAAGGCGAACTCACCGCCGCCGGCTATGCGCCGGCGGGCGGCGCGCCCGCCGTGAAGCCGAGCCCGGCGACCGAAGACGCCGAAGCATTGCCCGATGCGGACCAACCGCCGGTAGAGGACACGGATGCTCCGGCTGCCGATACCCCAACCGAAGAGGAAGCCACTACGCGCTGAGCTTCCCCTGGCCGCCCGTTGAAAATCGCAACCTGGAACGTCAACTCCCTGCGTGTGCGCCTGGAACAGGTGCTGGCATGGCTTGCCACTCACCGCCCCGACGTGCTGGTGCTGCAGGAAACCAAGCTGGTGGACGAGAAATTTCCCGCCGACGAGTTTGGCTCCCGGGGCTACCAGGTGGCCTTCAACGGCCAGAAAACCTACAACGGCGTCGCCACCATCAGCCGCTTTCCCATCGATGCGGTGGAAACCTCGATCCCGAAGTTCGATGACCCCCAGCGCCGGGTCCTGGCGGCCACCATCAACGGCGTGCGTATCGCCAACGTGTACGTTCCCAACGGATCGGAGGTGGGGTCGCAGAAATTTGCCTACAAGCTGGACTGGCTCCGGGCGCTGACCGCCTGGGTGCAGGAAGAAGTCCGGCAGCACCAGCGATACGCGATCCTGGGCGACTTCAACATCGCGCCGGAGGACCGGGACGTGCACGACCCGGACAAGTGGCGCGGGTCCGTGCTTTGCAGCGAAGCCGAGCGGGCTGCGTTTGGTGCCCTGCTCGACTGTGGCCTGCACGACTGCTTTCGAAAGTTCGAGCAGCCGGAAAAAAGTTTCAGCTGGTGGGACTACCGGGCCGGTTCCTATCGGCGCAATGCCGGGCTGCGCATTGACCATATTCTGGTCACCCAGCCGTTGCAGCAGGCATGTAGCGCGGCAAGCATTGACCGGGAGCCGCGTGGGAATCAACAGCCGTCCGATCATGCGCCGGTACTGGCAGAGTTTTCCGACTAGGCGGGGAATCCGAATCGTCACGTTGGAGGATTGATGGGCACGCGGCAGGGTATAGACGAGCAGCAACTTCGACGAATGGTACCGGTTGGGGCCATGGTCGCGCCCGCCCAACGCGAAGTAGTTAACCGCATGCTGGTGCAGTCGGTTGCTGGTGGTGCGACCCTGTTTTGTGTAGGGGACGAAGACCCGGATTCGTTGTTCCTGGTCCAGGGAAGCGTTGATCTCACCGCCGAAGACGGCGAATCCCGAACCGTAGCGGCAACGGACGATGCCGCCCGCTATGCCCTTGCCGCGCTCAAGCCGCGCCGATTCGAGGCGCGAACCCGGGGACCGTGCCTGATCGCGCGAATTAACAGTTCCGTGCTCGACAAAATGGTGGGCTGGGACCAGTTACTTCGCGGCGAGAACGACAGCGGCTACCAGGTCGAGGAACTGGATTTGCGCACCGACCGGCGGTGGCTGTCGCGGCTGATGCAGAACGAACACTTCCGGCGCCTCCCCGTCGCCAGCCTGCAACAGCTGGTCGCGCGCATGCAGACCCTGGAAATGGAGAAAGGCACCACCGTGGTGCGTCAGGGTGACGAAGGCGATAGCTACTATTTCCTGGCTTCCGGACGAGCACTGGTGGCGCGCCAGTCAGATGAACAGGCCGATACCATTGAAATGGCGGTTTTGGGTCCCGGTGAGGGATTCGGCGAGGAGGCACTGCTTTCCGGGCAGCCGCGTAACGCGTCGGTGACCCTCATGGAGGACAGCGTTCTGGTGTGCCTGGGAAAGGAGGAATTCAGTACCTTGCTCAACGCTCCCCTGATGCAGCGGATATCTGCCAAGGAGGCGGCCGATCGGGTACGCGATGGCGCTGGGCTGCTGGACGTACGCATGGAGAGTGAATTCGAAAGCGGATCGCTCAAAGGCGCGCGTAACATTCCCCTGTACCTGTTGCGCCTGTACGCGCGCAAACTGGACAAACAGCGCCCCTGGGTAGTGTTTTGTGACAACGGCAGTCGCAGTGCCGCGGCGGCCTTCCTGCTGGGCCAGGATGGTTTCGAGGCGCTGGTTCTGGATGGTGGCCTGGCCGCCAACAAACGGCTGGAAGAATGAGCAATTCAACCCGTATCACGATTGCCGAAAGCGAGGCCGAGATTCGCGCCTGTTTCCCGGTCATCCGGCAGCTGCGACCCCATCTGGACGAAGAAGGTTTCCTGGCGCGGGTGCGGGCCCAGCAGCCGGAAAACTACCACCTGGCGAGTCGCAGCGACGGCGCGCAGGTGGTGGCGGTGGCCGGCTACCGCTTCGTCCACAACCTCGCCTGGGGTCACCACATGTACGTGGACGATCTGGTCACCGACGCCGGCGCACGGTCTCGCGGGCATGGTATCGCCCTGCTGGAATGGCTGGTGGAGCGAGCAAAGCAGGCGGGATGTGAAGGATTCCGGCTGGATTCCGGCGTGCAACGATTCGACGCCCACCGTTTTTACATGCGTGCGGGGCTGTACATCAGTGCCTACGATTTCTGTCTGCCAGCGTTGGACGCGCTGCAAACCGGGGGCGGGGAGGGTCGCTGAGCCAGCCCCGAATCGGGGTGGGTCCGGGGCCGCCTGCGGAGGCGGGAAAACAAAAAAGGCCGGGCCGGTTTCCCGGCCACGGCCATAGTCAATCCGTTTGCGGTGATGCCTCGGAATCTTCCCCAGGTGCGGGTTCGATGTCCGATGTGGCGCGCTTTTCCAGCTTGCGCCGCCGTTTCTCGTCCTGTTTCTTTTTCTTCGCCTGCTCTCGCCTGCGCTTGTCAAACTGATAGTTGGGTTTGGCCATCAGGTACCTTGAGAAAATTGCGCGAAAAGCGCGGGGAGGCAGAAACAAAACCCAGGCCCGCACTCCGCCACCGGCGGAGGAGGGCCCTCAGGAGACACCTTGCGTGTCGGGTCAGGCTGGTTCGACATTCACCGCCGATGGTCCCTTGGGACCCTGCTCGATCTCGAACGTAACTTCCTGTCCCTCTGCGAGGGTCTTGAATCCGCTGCCCTGGATGGCGCTGTGATGGACGAATACGTCCTTGCTGCCATCGGAAGGAGAAATAAAACCGAATCCCTTGGATTCGCTGAACCACTTGACTGTTCCGGTAGCCATGCCGATTGACCTCTGTCTGTCTGATGTTGTGATGAATTGCCGCTCATTACCCAAGGCAATCGGACGGGAGTGGATTTCGAAAACGAAGGGGAACTTCCGAACTGAATGCGGGATATTGTGCGTCAACCGCGGCAAGCATACCTAAATTGGCAGAATTTGCGACCATTCCGGGACTTGTTTTGACGCCTGGAATCGCTTCCCGCTGCTTGAGAAATTGTACCGATCGGTACAAACTGCGCGGACACCCAGCCTTGCTGGAGGAATTGTCATGTCGCAACGACCGGCGGGTCCGGCGTCCGGGCGGGAGATCACCTATCACCGGGAACTGGTCGGCTCGCTCGCGGATGTGTTTCGTGAGCACGGTTACCCGGGCGCCTCGCTTGCCCGGCTCACGGGCCGAACCGGGCTCGGCAAGGGAAGCCTCTATCACCTGTTTCCGGATGGAAAGGCGCAGATGGCCACGGTGGTGCTCGACCAGATTGCGGCCTGGTTCGAGGGAAATGTCTTCCAGCCCCTGCGGGACGGTGCGGACCCCGCCGCAAGCATCGCGCGAATGTTTCGCGCCGTGGATCACTTCTTTCAGTCGGGCCGCCGCATCTGCCTGCCGGGAGCCTTCGCGCTGGACGGTACCCGCGACCGTTTCGCGGGTCGTGTACATGCCTATTTCGGTGACTGGATCCAGGCGCTGACCTCGGCCCTGCGGCGGGGTGGCATGCCGCTGCGGGAGGCGCGGGAGAACGCGGAGGACACGGTCGCCGGAATCCAGGGGGCGCTGGTGCTGGCCCGTTCCCGGGATGACCCGGAGGTGTTCGTGCAGGCCTTGAAGCGAATGCAGCGACGACTCGCGCCGGCGGAAAAATCCGGCGCTATTGCATCCGGAGAACCGACGCAAGCGTCTTGATCGGGTTGCCAGCCGCACAACAAACGGCGCGGCCAGGATCTCCTTGAGTATCGCCCGGTTGCCGGTGGCCTGATCCTTCCGCCAATCGGGATCGGGCCGTCTCAGCGCCGGGCCACGGTAAGCCGGGGCCGGTTCGCAAGGTCGGTGATAAGCCGGATGTCGCTGAAGCCGGCGGTCCGCAAGGCGGCAGCGAGGGCCGGCTCCTGACCGGGTGCGTGTTCCAGCAGCAACCATCCGCCGGGTTCCAGGTGCCGCGGTGCGCATTGGATGATTTGCCGCAGATGGTCCAGGCCGTCGCCGCCACCATCCAGTGCGGCGGCCGGCTCAAAAGCCGCCACGTTGGCGTCCAGTTGCGGGTCGCCCCGGGCCACGTAGGGCGGGTTGCTGACGATCATTGCGAAGCGGGCGACGCCAAGCGCGCCACACCAGTCACCGCGGGCAAACTCCACCGTAAGCAATCCCAGCCGTGCGCGGTTCGCGGCGGCTACTTCCAGTGCGGCCTCGCTGGCGTCGGTCGCCAGCAGCCGGCATCCCGGCCGTTCGCTGGCGATGGCCAGGGCGATGGCGCCGCTTCCCGTGCCCAGGTCGGCAATGCGCCATCCGGCGTCATCGGGGATGCGCGCCAGTGCCTGCTCTACCAGGACTTCGGTTTCCGGGCGCGGCACCAGAACCGCTGGACTGATTTTCAGGTTCAGAGACCAGAACTCTTTCTCGCCGATCAGGTAGGCGACCGGTTCGCCGCCCCGGCGACGGATGAGCAGGTCAGCGAAACGGGCCGCGTCCTCGGTATCCAGTGGGGCTTCCGGATGAGCGTGCAGCCAGCTGCGCGGCTTACCGAGCACGTGGCCGAGAAGGACTTCCGCGTCCAGGCGGTCCAGGTGGACCCGCGCCTGTTGCAGCGCGGCGCCGACCCGCACTTCAGCCACCCTCGCCGAGTGCCGCCAGCAGTTCCGCCTGGTGCTCGGCGGCCAGGGCATCCAGCACCGGCTCCAGCGCGCCTTCCATGAGTTCGCCAAGTTTGTAGAGGGTCAGGTTGATGCGGTGGTCCGTAAGCCGGCCCTGGGGAAAGTTGTAGGTCCGGATGCGCTCGGAACGGTCGCCGCTGCCCACCAGTGATTTTCGCTCGGCGGCCTGTTCCTGCTGTTGCTGTTGCTGTTGCTGTTGTAGCAGGCGTGCGCGCAGCACCGACAGGGCGCGCGCCTTGTTCTTGTGCTGGGAGCGCTCATCCTGGCATTCCACCACGATGCCGCTGGGAATATGCGTTATGCGGACCGCCGAGTCGGTTCGATTGACGTGCTGTCCGCCGGCGCCGGACGCGCGGTAGGTGTCAATCCGGAGCTCCGCGTTGTTGAGTTCCACCTCGTCGACTTCATCTGCCTCGGGCATCACCGCTACCGTGCAGGCGGACGTATGAATGCGTCCCTGGCTTTCTGTTTCCGGGACCCGTTGAACACGGTGGGCGCCGGATTCGAACTTCAGGCGGCTGTACACGGCCTTGCCGGTGATGCGGCTGATGATTTCCTTGTAGCCGCCTTTCTCGCCGGCGCTGGAGTTGATGACTTCCAGTTTCCAGCCGCAGCGTTCGGCGAACATGCTGTACATGCGGAACAGGTCGCCCGCGAACAGGGCCGCCTCGTCGCCGCCGGTACCGGCGCGAATCTCCAGGAACACGTTGCGATTGTCATTGCGGTCCCGGGGCAGCAGCAGGCGTCGTATCTCGTCCTCGTGAGCCTGGATTGCGGCGTCGAGGGCAACCAGTTCGGCCTGGGCGAGTTCCCGCAGGGAGGCGTCTTCCTCGCGCAGCAGGGCTTCCGCTTCCGCCTTTTCCTGGCAGGTCCTCCGCCAGGATTCGTATTCCCGAACCACCGGGCTGATCTCGCTGAGCTCAATGGACAGGGAACGAAAACGGCCGGAGTCGTTGATGATCTCCGGCTCCGCGAGTAGCGCGTTCAGCTCCTCGAATCGCTGGGCCAGCCCGTCCAGCTTCTGTTGTACGGAGGGAGTCATTGCTCCCCTTCAGTCTTCGGGGAGATCAAACAGGCGGCGAGCGGCATCCAGCAACTTGGGGTTACCATCCTGGGCCGCCTGGCGCAGCGCGGCGGTAGGCGCGTGAGTGATTTTGTTGGTCAGGCTGCGGGCCAGCTCCGCCAGCACTACGTCGGCGGCGTCTCCCGCCGCCAGTCGCAACCGGGCACGTTCCAGTTCCGACTCGCGAAACGCGGTCGTGCTTTCCCGCAGGCGGCGGATGGTGGGAACCGCCTCCAGGGAATCCAGCCAGCGCATGAACCCGGTAGCCTGGGTCTCGATGATGGCCTCTGCCTCGGCGGCGGCCTTTCGCCGCGAGGCCACGTTCTCCTCAATGATTCCCTGCAAGTCGTCCACGCTGTACAGGTACACGTCGCCGAGTTCATCCACCTGGGGCTCGATGTCCCGCGGCACCGCCAGGTCCACCATGAACATCGGGCGGTGGCGGCGGCTGCGCAGGGCCTCCTCGATGGCGCCTTTGCCCAGAATCGGTAACTGGCTGGCGGTGGAGGAGATAACGATGTCCGCCTCCGCAAGACGCAGGGGAAGTTCACCGAGGCTGATGGCCTCGGCGCCGAAATGTTGCGCCAGTTCCTGGGCCCGCTCCACGGTTCGGTTCGCGACAACCATATGGTGAACCCGCTGTTCGGTCAGATGTCGCGCGACCAGTTCGATGGTTTCGCCGGCGCCGATCAGCAGCACATTCTTGCTCGACATGTCGTCGAAGATGCGGCGCGCCAGGCTCACAGCGGCATAGGCCACCGACACCGCGCTGGCGCCTACCGCGGTATCGGTACGCACCTGCTTGGCCACCGCGAAGGTGTGCTGGAACAATCGGTTGAGCAGCTTGCCGGTGGCACCCGCCTTGTGCGCGGTGGCAAAGGCGTCCTTCATCTGCCCCAGGATCTGGGGCTCGCCCAGCACCATGGAGTCCAGGCCCGCCGCCACGCGAAAGGCATGGCGCACCGCCTCGGTGTCTGTATGCCGGTACAGGTAGGGCGAGATCTCCTTCGGCGCCAGTTCGTGATAGGCGCAGAACCAGTCCAGAGCGGGGTCCGGTCGCTCGCCCTCCAGCACGCAGTACATCTCGGTGCGATTGCAGGTGGACAGGATGGTGGTCTCGTTGGCGGCGCCCTGGTCGCGGGCGTCACGCACCGCCGCTTCGAGCCGGGCGGGATCGAAGCTTGCCTGTTCGCGGATCTCCACCGGCGCTGTGCGGTGGTTGATGCCGAATGCGAAAACCTGCATCGAATTAGCTCGTTCTGGCTATGACCGGAAATTTGGCGCTCAACCCACAAATCTCGCCGGGCCCCGGCGGTGTGTCAAGGCTGTTGTCGGGAGCGGCGGATCGCCAGCCCGGCCTCGGCCAGGATTCCGAGCACCAGGCTGGCTCCGGCGGCGCACAGGGTGAATAGGAGAAAGTCGCCGGCCTGCCACTGCGAGATCGCCTCGCGGATCAGCGCCCACAGGCTGACTCCGCCCAGAAACAGGCCAGGAGCCAATACCACGCTCACCAGCGGCCGCCCCTCCCGGCGCAACCAGGCCGCGGTGGCCAGGAAAAACAATGCTGCCGCCGCCTGGTTGACCGGCAGCCATACGGGCCACAGCCACAGACCGCCGCGGCCTTCGCCGCCCGCCAGCACCACCACCGCCAGCGCCACGAGTAACGGCGGCATGATGTGACGAGGTACGGAGTCCGGGGCGGCGCCACCGGGTGTACTGGCATAGATCGCGGCCAGGCCCCGCAATGCCGCCTCCAGCGTGGTGAGCGACAGGCTGGCGAGGATAAAGGCGCACAATGCGGTCACCAGCTCGGCCGGCGCCCAGTCCCCCACCAGGCTGGCGGCGCCGAACAGGAAGATCTCCAGTGCGCGGCCGATCTCGTCCGGGGCCGGCCATTCGGCGTAGATGCTTTGCCAGTCCTCGAGGCCCGCGAAGCCGGCGGTACAGGCGACCACCACCAGCACACCGAGCAGGCCGTCGAACAGGTGGACGGAATAACTCATGCGCGTACCGGGCTGCGCACCGTTGGCCAGGGCGATCCAGGCATGAAATCCGGCTACCGCACCGCCACTGACCAGCACGAAAAGCCACGGCAATTCCCCCGGATTGCCTGCGGGGGCGTAAAACTGCGGGGCCAGCACCGGCGGAGCGAACAGCAGTACCGCCGCCAGCAGCGCCACCACCAGCACCACCAGTTGCATTCCGGCCAGTACCCCACGGGCGCGCCCCAGGGCGCTGGCCGGCATGGCCAGCGACACGCCCAGATAGACCATCAGCAGCATCATCCATAGCAGCGACGCATCCAGCGTGACCAGGCGGGTCGAGCCGGCGCGGATGTCCACCGTGCCGCTGAAGGCAACCGGCAGGTACCCGCCCGCCCAGACCGCCAGGAACAGCAGCAGGCTCACGCCACCGGCCACCGCCAGCGTCCGCCACCAGGCACCCGACAGCCAGCGGGTGGCCAGCCAGGCCAGCGGCATCTGCAACAGGAAGGCGATTGCGATCGCCGGGTGCGACGCGAGTAGCTGCGCCACCAGCAGCAGCAGCACCGCGGACAAGCCCAGCAGCACCACGCTGCCAATGGCGCCGAAAAAGACCTGATACCGGTCTCCCAGCAGGCCGCCCATGGCCCGGCCCAGCTCGCGGCCCAGTCCCAGGCGGGAGGCAACCGCGCCCATCACCGCGCCCCCCAGCAAGGAACCGCAAAGCACCCAAAGAAAGCCCGGGACCCAGCCAAAACCCACCGCCACCGCGACCCCGAGTACGGTGGTGCCGCCGGACAGGGAAGCGCTGCGGAACAGCCAGGCGGCGGCCGGATCCCCCCGGGGAGAGGGACCCGGCGGCAAAATCGCCCGATCCAGCAGGCCGCCGACGAAGCGCAGCCCGAGCAGAAACAGGACAATAGCGATGAGGGGGAGAAATGCGGCGTTCACAAGTGAATTTCCCGGCTTGCTTATTGTCTCCTTTGCACCGGAGATGCGAAAGCCCAAACGCCGCTTGCTTGCGGTGTCGGGTGCGTTTATCAATACTAGATCGCTTATGACCTACAATTTGCCAAACCGATCCTCCTGGACCTGGCAACGCAGTGCCAGCCTGCTTTTGCCGGCAATTCTCCTCGGCGCCTGCGCGTCACTGGAAAAGGCGCCGGCCCCCGAGTCCACCGCCGGTCCGCCGCCGGAGGTCGAGCCGGCCTACCCGGATCTCGAGTTGACGCCGGAACTGATGTACGAGGTACTGGTGGGCGAAGTCGCCAGCCAGCGCAATCAGTTCGGGGTGTCCGCCGATGCCCTGGCGCAAGCCGCCGAGAGCACCCGCGACCCGCGCCTGCTGGAAGCGGCCATCCGCGCGGCGTTACGTGCCCAGCGGCCCGTCGTCGCGCTGGAGACGGCGCGCACCTGGGCAGCCACGGTGCCGAAAAACCGTCGCGCGCACGAGATTCTCGCCACCCTCGAAGCCCGCGAGGGGCGGGTGGATGCATCCCTGGCGGGTTTTCTGGCGGCCCTTTCCCTGTATCCGCAAGAAGAGCGGGCCGATGCCTACCTGCATTTCGCCAATCTGCTTTCGCGTGTCGAAAAGGCGCCGTCCCTGGCGGTGATGCAAAGTCTTTCCAA
>JAJDOE010000098.1 GCA_022340345.1 Gammaproteobacteria bacterium | reverse complement strand
TATTACGAGCTGCTGTGCATGTTCGTCGCGCCGATGCCCGGCGGCCTGGGCCTGGCGCTTCGTAAGCTGCTGTACCCGCGGCTGTTCGCGAGTTGCGGACGGGGCGTGATCATCGGCCGCAACGTGGTACTGCGGCATCCTCACAGGATGCAGCTGGCGGATCACGTCACCATCGACGACAACTGCCTGCTGGACGGGCGCGGTGACGAAGATGCGGGCCTGGTTCTGGGTGAGGGCGTCATTCTCAATCGCGGCTGCCTGGTGCAGGCCAAGGGCGGTGCGATCCGCATCGGTGAACGGACCACCATCGGCAGCAATTCGGTAATCGTGGCCACCCGCGGCGCGGAGATCGGCGCCGCGGTGATGTTTGCGGGGGGCTGCAGCGTCAGCGCCGGTGCCTACCAGGTCGACGGCGCACCGGGGCCCATCATGGACAAAGAGGCCACCAGCGCCGGACCGGTGCGCATCGGTGACGGCGCCTGGCTTGGCACCTCCGCGGTTATCCTCGACGGCATCCGCGTGGGCGCGGGGGCGGTCATTGGCGCCGGCGCTATCGTCAATCGCGACGTGCCGGACAACGCCATCGCGGCAGGAGTGCCGGCGAAGGTACTTCGCCAGCGCCGGCTGCATGACACCGGCGGCGATTGAAATTCCCGGGGTGAGGGTGTGAGCGACAAAGCGGGCCAGCGCGGCTGGCTGTTCGTGCTCAAGCTGCTGGTTACCGGCACGCTGCTGGCCGTCATTATCTGGCAGGCGGACTGGGCGTCCATCGGCAAGGGGCTGCTGGCCGCCGAATTGCCGCTGGTCCTGGTCGTGGAGGCGTGCATGGTGTTGTGCGTTACGATCAGCGCCTGGAAGTGGGACCGGCTGTTACGTATCCACGAGGTCCACTGGCGGTTTTCCTTCCTGCACCGCATCTACTTCATTGCCATGTTCTTCAACAACTTCCTGCCGACCAGCATCGGGGGCGACGGCTATCGCATCTACAGGACCCTGGACAATTCGCGCTCCCGGACCTGCGCGGTGATCGCGGTGTTCATGGAGCGCCTGAGCGGAATCGTCACCTTGCTGTTGCTGGCGTGGCTCGCCGCGGCGCTAAGCCTGCACGGGGCCAGCGAAGGTGCCGGCGATCGCCTCATGCGCTTTTACTTTTTTGCCGGCCTGGTGGGAATCGGTGCCGGTCTGCCGTTGCTGTACGTTTTGTTCCGGCGGGAGTCGCTACGGTGGCTGGGCTCCCGCAACTGGTTGCCGCGTATCGCGCACCAGGTGCTGGAACACGTGGAGGATTACCGCCAGCACCCGGGTCTTGGTCTGCAGGTGGTGCTGATCTCGGTGGGCTTTCACCTGTTCACCTTTTTCTGGTTCTGGCTGCTGATCGTGGCGGTGGGCGGTGAGCTCGGTCCGCGCGAGCTGGCGGTGGTGCTGGCATTGATGGGCGTGGTGGCGGTATTGCCGATTTCCATTGCCGGCTGGGGGGTCATGGAGGGTTCGTTTATCTGGCTCGCCGGCCAGTTTGGACTCGGGTTCGATACGGCGCTGACGGTGGTGCTGCTACAGCGGGCGCTGCTGATTCCCATCAGCATCGCCGGTGCCGTGCTGTACTTCTCCGATCGACGGGAACGTTCCATTCGCGAGATTCGCGTGGAGACCGGCGGCTGATGTGCGGAATTGCAGGAATCCTGGAACCGGAGGTGCGCCTGGAGGAATTGCGCGCCATGACCAACAGCATCGCCCACCGCGGACCGGACGGGGAGGGTACCGCGATCCGTGACGGTGTCGGATTCGGGCACCGTCGCCTGGCGATCATCGACCTGGCGGGCGGTGAGCAGCCCATGCGTAGCCGTGGCGGGGACCTGTGGATCACCTTCAATGGAGAAATCTATAACTACCGGGAATTGCGGGCCGGGCTGGAGGGCAAGTACCAGTTCAAGACCCAGAGTGACATCGAAGTAATCCTCAAGCTCTACGAAGAGTACGGCGAGAAATGCCTGGGGATGCTGCGTGGCATGTTCGCCTTCGCGATCTACGATTTTCGCGCCCGGCGGTTGTTCCTGGCCCGGGATCATCTCGGCCAGAAGCCCTTGTACTACGCTCGGGACGGCGAGCGCTTCGGCTTCTGTTCCGAGATCAAGGGGCTGCTGGCCTGGCGGCCTTCGCTTCGGCAGATGGACCCGGCGGCCCTCTACGAGTACCTGTCCCTGCGAATCATTACCGCGCCGCGTTCCATGTTCCGGGGGGTCCACAAGCTTCCCGCCGGGCACTTCCTGGTGCTGGAGGACGGGCAGCTGCGGATTGAGCGCTACTGGGACCTGCATTTCGAACCCAAACCGGCGCGGGATTTTCGCGCCACGCTGGACGAGCTGGACGAAAAAGTCGCCGAGGCGGTGCGCTACAACATGGTCGCGGACGTCCCGGTGGGGGCGTTCCTGTCCGGTGGGCTGGATTCCAGCCTGGTGGTGGCGCACATGAGCAAGGCCGCCAGCGGCTTCCCCACTTTTTCCGGTGACGTGCCCTACGGCGAGTACTCCGAGCTGCCCTGGTGCCGGATGGTGAGCGACCGCTATGCCACCGATCCGAGGGAGATGGAGATTCGCCCGTCCCTGGTGCGGACCCTGCCGGACATCGTCTGGCACATGGACGAGCCATCCGATCCCCTGTCCACCTGTCTTTACTATATCTCCCAGCTCGCACGGCGGGACGTGAAGGTGGCCCTGGGCGGCGACGGTGGCGATGAGCTGTTTGGTGGTTACGACCGCTACTATGGAAACGTGTATGCCTCCTGGTACGCGTTGCTGCCGGAATGGTTCCGCCGCCAGCTGGTTAGCCGTGCCCTGAAACTGGTTCCGGAGGGGTACTGGTACCGCAGCGTCAGTCACCAGCTGCGCTGGCTCAACCAGATGTCGTTTTATTCGGCGGGCGAGCGTTATGGCAACAGCCTGTCCTATTTCTATTTCTCGCCGCAGTGGCGGGACGCGGTGTTCGCGCCCAAGCTGGTGCAGGAGGCCGCCGGCTTCGATCCGGTGCGTAACCTGGCGGAGTTTTTCGATGCGCCCAACGCCAGTGAATTGATCGACCGCATGCTGTACACGGATTCCATGACCCGCATGCCGGACCACCCGGTGATGATCCTGGACCGAATGAGCATGGCCCACGGGCTGGAGGCCCGATCGCCGTTCCTGGACCACGAGCTGGCGGAGTTCTGCGCGCGCATGCCGCCCCGATTCAAAGTGCGCCGGACCCGGCGGCGCTACATCCAGGTGGAACTGGCGCGGCGCTACCTGCCGGAAAAATTGCTGAACCGGGAAAAGCAGGGTTTCGCATCGCCACTGGTGTACCTGCTGGACGCGGAGTTCAAGCACCTGTACGGAACACTGTTGCGGGATTCGCAGCTGGTGGCGGCCGGGTATCTGCAGGCCGACGGGGTGAACGCGCTGCTGGAAGCGCACCTGGGCCGGCGCGCCGATCACGGGCAGCGTCTTTGGCAGCTCTGCAACGCCGAGATCTGGTACCGCATGTACATCGGTGGCGAGGAGCGGGACGCGATGCGGGAGCGTATCCAGGCCGCGGCCTGAAATACGCTGCGGCAAAGGCTTGCCCGGCCACCCCATCCGATCCACAGCGGCGGGTTCGGCCAGCGAAGTTGCGTGGAACCGCGGCGGCTAGTCGGATAAGAACAACGCCGGGTCCACCCGCTCGTTGTTCAGGCTTACGCTCCAGTGCAGGTGGGGCCCGGTCGCCCGGCCGCTCGACCCCACCGTCCCCAGTATGGCGCCATCCTCCAGCCGGTCCCCTCTTTTCACCTTGATCCGCTGCAGGTGGCAGTACATCGTGACCAGCCCCTGGCCGTGATCGAGGAACACGGTACGTCCGTTGAAAAAAAAGTCACCGGTGGCTACCACCACCCCGGGGGCGGGAGCGCGAACCGGTGTGCCGCGCGGCGCCGCAATGTCCAGGCCCGAGTGGGGTCGGCGTGGCTGGCCGTTGATGATGCGCCGGTTGCCAAAGGTTCCGCTGCGGCGGCCCTGCACCGGCCAATGCAAGCGGACCGGCAGGTCCTGCTGCATTCGCCAGGTCGCGAACGCCGTGCGGCTCAGGGCCTGCTCGCGGCGGATTCGTTCCAGGTCCTTGGGGTTGGGATTGACCTGCCGCTTGTTGGCGATGGTCAGCCGCTGGCTGCCCCAGTCCTTGGCCCGGACCTCGAAGCGAACCGGGTAGGGATCGCGTCCGTCTTCTTCCACAGTCAGTTGCGCACTGCCGGGTTTCCGTTCCAGCCCCAGGCCAACCACCGCGTGCCAGCGGCCGTTGTGCGCGGTGACCAGTACCCGGTGAGATTCCAGGAAGGCCCGCGGCGCCGGTCCGGTGGTATCGCCCAGCGGAATGACGGCCACGCCGCCCGGCACGCTGAGGGCCCTGGGCAGGGCGGCGTGCGTCCCGGTCATCACCAGGCACAGCAGGCCCAGGCAAATTCGTTTCCCGGTTCCCAATCGGCGACGGTCAGCCGGCATCGTCGCCTTCGCTGCGGTCCACGGTGAGATCCAGCGCGCCACGGGCCAGGCGCGCGCGTAGCTTCTGTCCCGCCGGCGCCTCGCTGGCGGCGCGCACCACCGTGCCGTCGGTTCGCTGCAGGATCGCGTAACCGCGGGCCAGGGTGCCTGCGGGTCCCACCGCCGTCAGCCGCTGGCTCAGGGTCTGGACCCGGGATTGACGCTGCTGTTCCAGTTCCCGCTGGCGGGCCGCCAGGCGTTCCTGAGAGCGTTGCAGTCGCGAGCCGATTCGTTGCAGTGCAAGCTGCGGGCCGCAGCGCTGCAGCCGCGTGGCTAGTTCGCTGGTGCGCAGCCGCGCCGCCGATACCGCCTGGCGCCGGTCCTGCCCCAGGCGCAGCACCAGGTTGGACAGCCGATGGTTATGGGTTCGCAACGCTGCGCTGGGATCCGCCAGTCGTGCGCCGAGAAAATCCACCCGCTGGCTGCGTGCCTGCAGCCGAGTGGTGGCCGCCTGTTCCAGGCGCCCCAGCAGCTGCCGGATGCGCGCGATCCATTCAAAGCGATCCGGTGTCACCAGTTCGGCGGCGGCAGTGGGTGTTGCGGCACGACGGTCGGCGACCAGGTCGGCAATGGTGATATCGACTTCGTGGCCGACGCCGGACACGACCGGAATCGGGCTGGCGACGATGGCCCGCGCCAGGGCCTCGTCGTTGAAGGCCTTGAGGTCCTCCAGGGACCCGCCGCCGCGGGCCAGCAGCAGTACATCGCAGCGCCGGTCCTCGGCCGCATTCTCCAGTGCCTGGCACAACTCGGGCACCGCGTTGTGCCCCTGCACCGTTGCCGGGTACAGGCGCACCGGAATAGACGGGAAGCGACGTTGCAGGGTGGTGAGGATGTCGTGCAGCGCCGCCCCGCTGGCGGAACTGATAATGCCGATGCAGGCGGGCAGCGTCGGTAGCTCTCGTTTCCGTTCCGCGGCAAACAGCCCTTCGGCTTCGAGTTTGCGCTTGAGTTCTTCGAAGGCGCGTCGCAGGGCCCCTTCGCCGGCTTCCTCGAGGTGGTTGACGATCAACTGCAGGTCGCCGCGGGGCTCATAGATCGCCGTCCGCGCCCGCACCAGCACCTGCATGCCTTCTTTGGGCTGCACTTTCATCTGCTGCTGCTGACCGCGGAACAGGGCGCAGCGCAGCTGGGCCGCGCCGTCCTTGAGGGAAAAGTACAGGTGACCGGAGGCTGGCCGCGACAGACTGGCAATTTCGCCCTCGACCCACACCAGCGACAGCCGGGACTCGAGCAGATCGCGAATCTGCCCGCTAAGGGCGCTGACGGTGAAGACCTGTCGTGTGGTTTCCGGCATGGGACCAGAAAAAAAGCCGGGCTAAAGCCCGGCTTTTTATCAGTAATACAACTTGTGCCTATTCGTAGATCGGGCCGGCGTTCTTCTGCGCGCGCGCCTGAATCTGGGCCAGTTCCGCCTGCTCCTTGGCCTTGGTGGCCTTCTTCAGGGCCGTTTCGTAATCGCCTTCGGAATAGGCCTTCTCGGCGGCCTTCAGCATCTTGCCGGTGTCACGCCATTCGTACTTGGCGCTGTGGGCCTTGGCATTTTCCGCCTTGGCGGCCGAAATAGCCTGCTCGGCCTTGATGCTGGTACCGAGGCTGGCACAACCACCGATCGCGAACACGGCTGCGATAACGGCCGCACTGAGAACCTTTTTCATGTCACTCCTCCACGCTCTAGCGGGCGGGCTGATAGCCGCCCATTGTGATTTTCAAGGTCGCAAACAGGACCTGTACGCAAATCTGCCGATTTGGCGCTAACTTTTATAGCATAGAATTTCCGGGACTGCCTACCCCCGCAAAAAGTGCCGGTTTACGGCGAGGTTGGGCATCCCTATAATCCGCCGATGCGAATAGACCGGGAAGCCTTCACATTCGACGATGTGCTCCTGGTGCCCGCTCGATCCTCGGTCCTGCCCCGGGACGTGGAGCTGCGAACCGCCGTAACCCGGCGGCTTTTCCTCAATATTCCCCTGCTTTCCGCGGCCATGGACACGGTCACCGAGAGCCGTGCCGCCATCTGCCTGGCCCAGTTGGGCGGCCTGGGCATCATCCACCGCAACTTTTCCCCGGAGCGACAGGCCGCCGAGGTGCGGCGGGTCAAAAAGTATGAAAGTGGCGTCATTTCGGACCCCATCACGGTAGGCCCGAACACCACCATCCGCGAGGTGCTGGATTTGACCCATGCCCAGCGCATCTCCGGCGTGCCGGTTACCGATGGCGACCAGCTGCTGGGTATCGTCACCAGCCGCGACCTGCGTTTCGAGACCCGACTGGATGACCCGGTCAGCCAGGCCATGACGCCCAAGGAAAAGTTGGTCACCGTGCGAGAGGGGGCCACCCGCGAACAGATTCAGAGTCTGCTGCACGAACACCGTATCGAGAAAGTGCTGGTGGTGGACGAGAATTTTGGTCTCAAGGGCTTGGTGACGGTCAAGGATATCCAGAAATCCCGCGAGTACCCGAGTGCGTGCAAGGACGATGCCGGCCGGCTGCTGGCCGGTGCGGCGGTGGGTACCGGTTCGGATACCGACGAGCGCGTGGAACGGCTGGTGGAGGCCCAGGTGGACGTGGTGGTGGTGGATACCGCCCACGGTCACTCCCTGGGCGTGCTGAAAAAAGTGGAGCAGATTAAAAAACGCTTTCCCGAGCTGCAGGTGATCGCGGGCAACATCGCCACTGCCGAAGCGGCCCGCGACCTGGTGGCTGCCGGGGCGGACGGTGTCAAGGTGGGCATCGGCCCGGGGTCCATTTGTACGACCCGCATCGTGGCCGGTGTTGGTGTGCCGCAGATTACCGCCGTCTCACAGGTTGCCGAGGCACTGGCGGGTAGCGACGTTCCGCTGATTGCCGATGGTGGGATCCGTTTTTCCGGTGATATTGCGAAGGCGATTGCCGCCGGCGCCCACTGCGCCATGGTCGGTGGCCTGCTGGCCGGTACCGACGAGTCGCCCGGCGAAATTGAACTGTACGAGGGCCGCACCTACAAGAGCTACCGCGGCATGGGGTCCCTGGGGGCCATGGCCCAGGGCTCGAAGGATCGGTATTTTCAGGAAACCACCACCAGCACGGACAAGCTGGTGCCGGAAGGGATCGAAGGACGCGTACCCTACAAGGGCCCGATGGGCAACGTGATTCACCAGCTCATGGGCGGGCTGCGCGCCTCCATGGGCTACACCGGTAGTGCCACCGTGGAAGACATGCGCAACGGTGCACGCTTCGTGCGCATTACCAATGCCGGGATGCGCGAGAGCCACGTGCACGACGTAGCGGTGGTCAAGGAGGCCCCGAATTACCAGCGCGAATCCTGACGGCCAGCCCGGCCGCATCCTGAACGAGCCCGCAATGGACCCGCACGCCCAACGAATCCTGATTCTGGATTTCGGTTCTCAATACACACAACTGATTGCGCGCCGGGTGCGCGAGGCGGGCGTGTACTGCGAGATTCACCCCTTCGACATGAACGCAAAGGCGCTGAAGGATTTTTCGCCACGCGGCATCATTCTCAGCGGCAGCCCGGAGAGCACGACCAGCAGTGACATGCCCCGCATCGACGCGGCGGTGATCGATCTTGGCGTGCCGGTGCTGGGCATCTGCTACGGTATGCAGGCGATGGTGGCCCAGCTCGGCGGTGCGGTGGAGACTTCCGATGAACGAGAGTTCGGCTACGCGGAAGTGCGGGTGGAAGAGGGTGGCCACCTGCTGAATGATCTGTTCGACCACCAGGACGAGGACGGTACCCGTCGCCTGGATGTGTGGATGAGTCACGGTGACCGGGTGCGCGAATTGCCCGCCGGATTTGCGCGCATCGCCAGCACCGCCAATGCGCCGTTCGCTGCCATCGCCGATGAGTCCCGGCGGCTGTACGGGCTGCAGTTCCATCCCGAGGTCACCCATACCCACCAGGGAGAGGACATCCTGCGCCGTTTCGTGCATGAGATCTGCGGCTGCGAATCCCTGTGGACTCCCGGCGCGATCATCGAGGATTCCCTGGCCAGCATTCGCGAGCAGGTCGGCAACGACCCGGTGATCCTGGGGCTGTCCGGTGGCGTGGATTCCTCGGTAGTGGCGGCGTTGCTGCAGCGCGCGATCGGCGAGCAGCTCACCTGCATCTTCGTGGACAATGGCTTGCTGCGGCTCAACGAAGGCGACCAGGTAATGGCGACCTTCGCCGAACACATGGGCGTGCGGGTGATTCGGGTCAATGCCCAGCAGCGCTTCCTGGCCGCCCTGGCGGGGGTCGCGGACCCGGAACAGAAGCGCAAGATCATCGGTCGCACCTTCATCGAGGTCTTCGAGGAAGAAGCGGAAAAAATCGAGGGCGTGCGCTGGCTGGCCCAGGGCACCATCTATCCGGACGTGATTGAATCCGCGGGCGCCAAGACCGGCAAGGCCCACGTGATCAAGTCGCACCACAATGTGGGCGGACTGCCGGAGCACATGCAGCTGAAACTGCTGGAGCCCTTGAGCGAATTATTCAAGGACGAGGTGCGCCGAATCGGCGTGGAACTCGGTCTGCCCCACAAGATGGTTTACCGGCACCCGTTTCCCGGCCCGGGCCTGGGGGTGCGCATCCTCGGCGAGGTGCGTGCCGAGTACGCGGATATCCTGCGCGAGGCGGACGCCATTTTTCTCGACGAACTGTATCGCGCCGGCTTGTATGAAGAGACCAGCCAGGCTTTCGCGGTTTTTTTGCCGGTTAAGTCCGTCGGCGTGGTGGGCGATGCCCGGGCCTATGACTACGTGATTGCCCTGCGCGCGGTTAAGACGGTGGATTTCATGACCGCGGACTGGGCGCCCTTGCCGCATGAATTTCTGGGTCACGTGGGCCGGCGCATCATGAATGAAGTGCGCGGAGTGGCGCGGGTGGTGTACGACATCTCCGCCAAGCCGCCAGCCACCATCGAGTGGGAGTAGCCAATTCCCGGGGAACGTCCGTCCCGCTGGTTCCCATGACCGTGCCAGCAGCAACCGGATGACCGGGCCTGTAGGCGGGGGCGAGCGCTTCATGAAGCGCGCGCTGGAACTGGCCCGTCAGGCCGGGGAAGCCGGTGAAGTGCCGGTGGGCGCGGTGGTGGTGTTGAACAACCTGGTCGTCGGGGAAGGGTTCAATCAGCCGATCGGTGCTCGGGATCCCAGCGCCCACGCGGAGATCGTGGCGCTGCGGGCCGCCTGCGGCCATTTTGGCAATTACCGGTTGCCGTCCGGCTGCCGCCTGTACGTGACCCTCGAGCCCTGCGCCATGTGCGCCGGCGCCATGCTGCACGCGCGCCTTGGCGAACTGGTGTTCGGGGCTAAGGATACCAAAGCGGGCGCGGCCGGCGGTTCCCGGGATCTTTTTACCGGCCCCGGTGTCAATCACCAGGTACGGGTATCCGGCGGTGTGCTGGCGGAACCGTGCGCCGAAATCCTCAACGACTTTTTTTCCGAACGCCGAAACAACGAATGAAAAAATTCCTTCTTGTACTGTCCGGCCTGCTGTGGCTGTCCGGGCCGCTTTCCGCGGCCGAGGTGCCGGTGGAAATGAAACCGGTGCAGGTATCCGAACATGTCTGGTTCGTGCAGGGCGTTGCGGGGATTGCCACCGAAAACGCCGGCTTCGTTTCCAATGCGGGTTTCGTCATCACCGCGGACGGAATTGTCGTTTTTGACGCTCTGGGTACGCCGGCACTGGCGCGCAAGTTGCTGGGGCTGATCCGCCAACACAGCGACGCGCCAATTCGAAAGGTGGTGATGAGCCACTACCACGCGGACCACATGCTCGGACTGCAGGTGTTCAAGGCCGA
>JAJDOE010000095.1 GCA_022340345.1 Gammaproteobacteria bacterium | reverse complement strand
GGATTCAATTGAGTTCCAGATGATCGCGGCCAATGTCGATTTCGTCATCATCGTGCAATCCTGCCACTACGACTTTAACCTGAAGAGACTGGAGCGCCATTTGGTAATGGTGGCGGATGGTGGTTCGACGCCACTAATTCTCCTGTCCAAGACGGACCTGGTTCCATCGAAAGAATTGGCGGCTCAAATTGAGCAAATCAGAAATTCCGGTATTACGGAACCAGTGGCCACATTGAGCAACGTTACCAAGGAAGGACTTGAGGAACTAAAAAGCATTTTGTCTCCCGGCAAGACCTATTGCTTTGTTGGTTCTTCCGGCGTTGGGAAAAGCACGATTATCAATTTCCTTGTGGGCCGCAAGGTGTTGGAGACCAGGGGAGTGAGCGGTACCGGTGAAGGACAACATACCACCGTGCGCAGGGAACTTTTCCTGCTGGAAAATGGCGCGATGGTAATCGACAACCCCGGTATGCGGGAATTCGCAGTGGTTGGAGCAGAGGATGGAATCGAGGCAAGCTACTCCGACATACTGGCATTAGCCTCGCAGTGTCGTTTTCGAGACTGTACTCATTCCAGTGGACCGGGTTGCGCCGTGCTGAATGCCCTGGAGCGAGGCGAGATCGATGCGGAACACTATTCTAACTTTATGAAATTGCGAAAAGAGTCCGAGCACAATCTTTTGTCCTATGCGGAAAAACGCAACAAGGATCGGGAGTTCGGGCGGTCCATAAAGTCCGGAAAGAGGCGACCAGAAGATGACCAGATTTAGCGTGGCAAAATTTGCAGAAATTGGGGTCAGATCACAATTCTTTCTGATACTCGGGGCAAGTGCGCTTGCAGCAGGCGAACCTGGCGCAACATGTCGCCGCAGCGAGCCGCCCGTGCGCGGTTGGGTCGACGGACTGCGACGAAAAAGATAGGAATGGGCGATGCGTCTGACAAATTGCACCAGCCAGCCGCCATTGGCCGCGACTGAAATCCGTCCTTAGGCCCCACCTCCCAACCGTCTTGCCCGGCCCGAAACTGATTCTCTGCCCCGGAATGTTGCCCATGTTGCGAAGCCTTGCTGGAGTCCTGATTGCCTCGTCGTTAGTTGCCTGTGACGTCGGTGCCCAGGCAACAGAGGTCATGGTCCTGGGGACCTATCACTTTGCCAATCCGGGCCTGGACCTCCACAACGCGACCGTGGATGACGTTCTTTCTCCTCGCCGGCAACAGGAAGTTTCGGAAGTGGCCGCGGGTCTTGCTGCGTTCAGGCCAACCAAGGTGGCGGTTGAAGTTGTAACGGACGCTATCCCCGACCGAACGCTGGACGCATACCGACGGTATCTGGCTGGCGAGGGTGCCCAGGAACGGAACGAGATATTCCAGATCGGATTTCGATTGGCCAAACAGGTGGGTCTGACCAGCGTCATCGGGGTGGACGCGAAAGGCGACTTCCCGTTTGAAGAACTGGAGAGTTTTGCGGAAGCGGAGGGAAGGGGGGCCGAATTGAAGGCGTCCATTGATTCAATTGGATCCCGGACAAGAAAATTCGAGCGGCGCGCCAAGACCAGTTCCGTCGGCGCCCTCCTGAAGGGGCTCAATGATCCGGCGGCAATTCAGGAGGACCATGCGTGGTACATGAAAATGCTTTCTTTCGGTCGCGGGGGGGATCAGCCAGCGGCAAAGTTGCTGGGAAGCTGGCAAGCGAGAAACGTGGAGATCTGTGCGAGGCTGGTACAGGCGGTGAAACCGGGGGAGCGTGTGGTGGTGGTCTTCGGAGCGGGCCATAGTTACCTGCTTCGGCGATGCGTGCTGGACCTTCCGGGGTGGACGCTCGTTGAGCCGAATCTGTTCCTGCCTGATTAGGATAGGCTCGCAAGAACCCACGCCTATCGAAGAAGCGGGTCCCATTTTTTTACAGTCCGGCTGCCCGGAGTTTCCGGGGTTGAGAAGGAAAATTTCAATGTCTGAACGGAAATCCCATGCTGTCTGGGATGAGAATACCCGGTGGTTTCATTGGATTAAAGCGCACGGGAAAGGGATACCAAATGACTGATCGCCGTATCGATGGATTCTTTTATGGGCTGTTTATGGACAGCGACATTCTTCGCGAGAGGCAGGTCGTGGCAGAGAGTCCACGGCGCGCGTATGTCGACGGGTACGAACTGTGTATCGGCCGGCGAGCCACGCTCGTTCCGAGACCTGGTGCACGAGCGTACGGCATGGTTTTTGCGCTGACCCACGACGAGCTGGAGAAGCTGTATACCGCCCCTGGCCTTGAAGAATATCGACCGGAAGCGATACTTGCCCACGCAATGGAAGGCGAGACCATTGCGGCTCTGTGTTTCAACCTGCGCGACGCACCCGGGCCGGACGAGAGCAATTCGGAATATGCCGCACACCTTCGGGCGGTGCTCGGTAAGCTGGAATTTCCGCCTGAGTACATAGCGTCTATCTCGTAATGGCACTGGCATTCTTTCAACAAACGCACCATTGGAGTGTAATTGGAGCAGCCGGTGTATGCTGGCCTTTTGCACAAGCGGAACTGCTATAGCCGGGCCCGCCGCCAAGACAGCTGGGCACTTTCTTTCCGCAGGACCCCGCTGGTGGCTTCTGCTTAGCTCAAAGCTCAGGTGGCTTTGCCAATGACGAGAACAACCGCAATCCTGCTTGGCGTGGTGTGCTTCGCGCCACTTGTGGTGTTCGTCTATCTTATTGTCTATGCCTTCACGGTCCTGCCGATTTCGCTGCCGTTGGACGCCGCTTCCGGGGTCTTTGCGCCGGTTCCCTCGTTTGAATTGTTGACGGACGGTGGTGCGGGCATGGTGGAGTTCGGGTACTTCGCTATGGGGCAAATTATTCTGACTCTGGCTGTGACGGCAGGCCTCATTATCTATATGTACCGGGTCCCCTACGTTCCGACGGAAAAGAGAGGTCTTTGGGTTGCGGTACTTCTGTTGGCGGCGTTCCTGGCGTTTCCGTTTTTCTGGTTCCACTATATTTGGAAGCCATCACGGTAGACCAAAACCAAACTGACAATGTCCCCGGGCGGACGCGTGAATACCGCGCTCTTTTGGGGCCGCAAGCCGTCAGGCAGAGGCAGGTTGCCTCGGTAGCGTAAAAGAGGATATCCGCAATGATAGAGAAAATTGAAAGTCTTCCCGAAAACGCACTCGGATTTGTCGCAACGGGAACGGTAACGGCGAACGACTACGAGACGGTTCTGATTCCAGCCGTAGAGGCCGCATTTTCGCGAACGGACAAGGTTCGACTTCTATACCATCTTGGCCCCGAATTTTCGGGCTTTGAAACGGCTGCGATGTGGGATGACGCGAAAATCGGGCTAAAGCACATCCGTGGGTGGGAGCGAATCGCCGTAGTGTCGGATGTCGAGTGGGTGAGAGTCGGTGTGAATGTTTTCAGTCTCGCCATTCCGGGGGAAATTCGCGTTTTCCACAATCGTGAGCTTTCCGACGCAACGCGTTGGATTGCGGAATGAAAGAGCTTGCGCCTCGAAATATTGGTGGCCGGACCCGGCATTGCTTCAGACATGCAAAGCCCTGCGCCTGACGCCAGGAACGCGGCGTCAGGCCTGGTAGTTTCCTTCGCACGACCAGGTACGACGTATGTGGCATGCCGAAAAACATAGAACACAACGGATTGGATGGCTTCGCGCGGCCGTTCTTGGAGCGAATGACGGCATTGTCTCAACTGCGAGTCTTGTCCTGGGTGTAGCTGCTGCGGGGGTTGATGCGCAGGGGATCCTGGTAGCGGCTGTTGCGGGACTGGTCGCTGGAGCGATGTCGATGGCTGCCGGCGAGTACGTTTCGGTAAGTTCACAGGCGGATACCGAGCGCGCAGACTTGGACCGGGAACGCAAAGAGCTGGCTGCCAGTCCGAAACACGAGCAAAGGGAGCTCACGGAGATTTACGTCCGGCGCGGGCTTGAGCCGGCGCTCGCCTCCAGCGTGGCTACCCAGTTGATGCAGCACGATGCCCTTGGCGCGCATGCTCGCGATGAACTGGGCATTTCCGATTCCATGACGGCCCGTCCCGTTCAGGCCGCGCTTGCCTCCGCCGGCATGTTCACGTTGGGCGCATTTCTTCCGCTTCTGATTGTCGCCTTGTTTCCGGTTACTGCGCTGATGTGGGCCATCCCCGGCAGTTCGCTCCTGTTCCTGGCCCTGTTGGGTTCGGTGTCCGCAAAAGCCGGTGGTGCACCGATGCTTGTCGCCGCCTCGCGGGTGACCTTTTGGGGCGCCCTGGCAATGGCATTGACGGCCGGGGTGGGCGCGCTCTTCGGGGTGATGGCCTGATCTTTTGGCCAACGTGAAAGCAATGGCGGACGTAGCGCCGTGACGAAAGCAGAAAGATAATCGAGCACTGGGACGCGATCCAAGAGGTGCCAAGTGAAACGAAGAACGGTAATCCCATGTATTGAGAGCCCCCGAACACGGGTGGCCAACCGACGGCGAAGCTGCTGGGCCGACGGTCGTCAGTGGAGTATCGCCTTCCGGCGGCCCGCGAGGGAGAATTCCGCAGTTGGATAGTCCGCAGCAAGCCGGTGATGCCAAGTCCCTGAACCGCCTGGCGTTCAGTGCCACCGTCCATTGTCTGACCGGCTGTTCGATAGGCGAGGTGCTGGGTATGGTTTTGGGCACTGCTTTCGGTCTGGGCAACGGAAGCACTGTTATGCTCTCGGTTTTTCTGGCCTTTTTGTTTGGCTATCTGCTGACCATGCTGCCTCTTCTGCGTGCGGGGGTCGGCCTGCAGACCGCTCTCGGACTCGCCTTTGCCTCGGACACAGCGTCAATTACCATTATGGAGCTTGTCGATAACGGCCTCATGCTCGGAATACCTGGCGCGATGAATGCGGGTCTTGGCGATCTCCTGTTCTGGGGCAGCCTTGTGTTGTCGCTGGTGATTGCAGGCGCCGCGGCGTTCCCCGTGGTGCGTTGGTTAATCGCCCGGGGACGTGGACATGCAGTGGTGCACAGCTACCATCGGCGCGAAGCGGGCACGCATGATCACCATCACTAGGCTGGAACGGTACTGCGTTATCGTGGCGGGGCGGAGGGCCGTTCCCCCGTACATTCCCGTCCGGACTCCGGTGGCTCGAACATATAGATTGCGCGGATGAGGAGAAAGCAACCGTGATATCCCCGCTCGAAGCACTCGAGCGCCTGGCGGACGGAAATCGCCGTTTCGTGTCCGATGTTCGGGACCACAAGACGACTGTCGGTGGCACCCAGTTTCGCGACCAGACGGCGGGCCAGGAACCGTTCGCCATCATTCTCGGCTGTTCGGATTCGCGGGTTCCGGCGGAGATCGTCTTTGACCAGGGGCTGGGCGATCTTTTCGTGATTCGTGTCGCCGGCAATATCGTCGCACCTTCCCAGGTGGGCAGCGTCGAGTTCGCGGCGGAGCGCTTTGGTACACCATTGGTTGTGGTGTTGGGGCATTCGGAATGTGGAGCGGTGTTGGCAACCCTGGAGGAACTGGAGCGACCGACGGAAAGCCGGTCTCCGAATCTTGCCTCCATTGTGGATCGAATTCGCCCAACCGTGGAATCCCTGTTTGATTCCGACCTCCGCAACAACGCAGAGGACCTGGTGAAACATGCGGTTCGGGCGAATATTCGAGCGTCCGTGAATCAGCTTCGGCACGGTTCCCGGCTTCTGGAAAACCTGATTCAGAACAATCGGCTGGTCGTGGTGGGCGCGGAATATTCGCTTGATACGGGAGTAGTGGAATTTTTTGAAGGCATGCCGGCAATCGGTTAGCCGGACGATGCAGCCTGAGGCGATCCCGCGAACAACCTCTTGGGCGAAAACCACATCGTGCCGGCAGCGGATCAAAAAAGGAAACCATCATGAGTCACAAAGGATCCTGCCTGTGTGGCGGTATTTCTTTCGAAATAGACGGCGATTTCGACAGTTTCTTTCTTTGCCATTGCCAGCGATGTCGAAAGGATACCGGCTCCGCCCATGCCGCCAACCTGTTCTCTTCCACGGCCCGGTTGCGCTGGTTGTCGGGGCAGGACAGAGCAAAGACCTTCCGCCTGGGGTCAACCCGGCACGCCAGGAGCTTCTGTTCGGATTGCGGTTCGGCGCTACCCGGCCTGCAGATGGATGGGTCGCTACTGGTGGTTCCAGCGGGTTGCCTGGACAGCGCCGTGCCCATTTCGCCCCAGGGCCATATCTATTTCGGGAGCCGGGC
>JAJDOE010000084.1 GCA_022340345.1 Gammaproteobacteria bacterium | reverse complement strand
CACCCATGTCGACGATCATCTTGATCTCTTCGTCGAGCACGGGCACAGGCAGGCGGAACGACGGAATGTTCGTACGCATCAGGCCGCCGGGCTTGTCCAGCGCCTCGAACATGACGACTTCATAGCCCAGGGGAATCAGGTCATTGGCCACGGCCAGTGACGCACAGCCGGCACCCACACAGGCCACGCGCTTGCCGTTCTTCTGCGCCGGGGCTTTCGGCAAGAGTTCACTGACGTCACCGCGGTTGTCCGCTGCAACGCGTTTCAGCCGGCAGATGGCGACCGGCTTGTCTTCGACCCGGCCACGGCGGCACGCCGGTTCGCAGGGACGATCGCAAACCCGCCCGAGTATCGACGGAAAGACGTTCGACTTGCGGTTCAGCATGTAGGCATCCGTAAATCGCCCCTGGGCAATCAGGCGGATGTAACCGGGCACGTCGGTGTGGGCTGGACAGGCCCACTGGCAATCGACGACCTTGTGAAAATAGTCCGGGTTAGCGGTATCGGTGGGTTTCATCGGCGCTTGCTGCTGCTCCGGCCACACGGCGCAGCGGGCGCTGCATCCACATTCGGGCCTAAGCGTTTGATTATACATACGGCGAACCGAAGTGGAATTCAGGTTGACAGCCCCCTGCTCCACCGGCAAAGAATCACCACCGAGCCCCTGAGGAAGCGAATCATGACGGACGCCGCCCCCGAAAGTTACTCTGCCCTGGCCCTGCAACTGGCGACAAATTGCATCAATGCCTGCCCGGACCGCGAATCCGCCCGGGCGCGCATGGCCGAAAACATCGCGCGGGTGCGCAAGGCGGTAGCAGGCAGCAAGGCTTTCATCCGCCAGTACAGCGGGGAAACGGCGCGCCTGGCGGTGCTGCCGGAGTATTTCCTCACCGGCTTCCCCATGGGCGATTCGGTGCCCGGCTGGCGCGACAAGGCCGCATTGGACATAAACGGCCCGGAGTACGACGCCCTGGGCGCCATCGCCGCCGATTTCGACCTGTACCTGGCCGGCAATGCCTATGAAATCGACCCGAATTTCCCGGAGCTGTATTTCCAGTGCTGCTTCCTGATCAGCCCCGGCGGCGACGTGGTGCTGCGCTACCGCCGGATGATCTCCCTGAGCGGGCCTACGCCCTACGACGTCTGGGACCGATACCTGGAGCTCTACGGCCTGGACGGCGTATTCCCGGTTGCAGACACCCCCATCGGCCGCATTGCGGCAATCGCGTCGGAAGAAATCCTCTATCCGGAGATTGCCCGTTGCCACGCCATGCGCGGCGCCGAGATCTTCATCCACTCCACCAGCGAGGCCGGCACGCCCCGGGATTCCATCAAGGAAACGGCTCGCCGGGCCCGGGCCCTGGAGAATCTGGCCTACGTGGTGTCGGCCAATTCTGCCGCCCTGAACGACAACCCGGTGCCCGCGGAGTCCACCACCGGCATGAGCAAGGTGGTGGACTTTCATGGCCACGTGCTGGCGGAGGCCATGCCCGGCGGCGAGTCCATGGTGGCCAACGCCACCATCGACCTGGCCGCCCTGCGCGAGGCGCGCCGGCGCACCGGGCTGATCAACATGCTGTCCCGCCAGCCCTTCCAGGCCTATGCGGAGAGCTACGCAAATGCGGAGTTCCGGGCGCCAAATGCGTTGCTGAAAGACGGTGCGGTGCAGGTGCCGGAGCGGGAGGCGTTTGTTGAGGGGCAGCGGGGGGATATTGCGCGGTTGGCTAAGGCGGGGCTTATTTGACGTTTGGGGCTGTTTCAAGAGTGGGTGACTGGAGGGCGTGCAGGGCCGGGTTCGGGATGTCTTCCTTCCCTCCGGTTTTGTAGTCGGTCAGGAAGACATCCCGAACCCGGCTGGTAAGGTCGCCGGGAATTCACAGCAGAAGAGCGGGGCAATCAACGAAGGTGGCTGAACTGGGCCCTGCGCGCTCGGGGGTGGGACGATGGTGGGGATTCCATTGGCGTGCCGCAATCGCGACGAAAGCCGCGAACTTCGAAGCATGGGCACATTCTCCACGGTGGGAGCGGCTTTAGCCGCGACAGACGCTTGCAGCTAATGCGGTGATCAAGATAAAGATCGCGGCTAAAGCCGCTCCCACCGAAACTTTCTAGCGGTCCCCGCTTCCACCGAGGCTTTCCAGGAGGTCCCGGCTCTCGCCGAGACTCCTGAAAAAAGCTTCCAGCTAGCCCAGGTCTAGCGCGCTGCGTTGCAGTCGAGGCGTTGGCCGGCGATGGCGCCGGTGAGTTGGCCGTCTTGCCAGGCGAGCTGGCCGTTTACGAGGGTGGCGGCGATGGTGGAGCGGAAGTTTACGCCGTCGAAGGGTGTCCAGCCGCACTTGTAGAGGGCGGTGGCATCGGTAGCCAGGGTGGGCCGATCCAGGTCCAGCAGTACCAGGTCGGCCCAGTAGCCTTCTCGCAGGAAACCGCGGTCGGTGATGCCGAAGAGTTCGGCGGGGGCGTGACTGGCCTTGCGGACGATGAGTTCCAGGGGCAGCACGCCGTCGTGGTGATATTCCAGCAGGCTGAGCAGTGCGTGCTGCACCAGGGGCAGGCCCGCCGGGGCCTGGAAATAGCTGCGCGCTTTTTCCTCTGCCAGGTGCGGGGCGTGGTCCGTGGCGACCACATCGATGCGGTCGTCCCGCAGGGCTGCCAGCAGGGACTGGCGATCGGCGGCGGTCTTTACGGCCGGGTTGCACTTGATGCGCGCGCCGAGCCGCTCGTAATCGTCGGCACTGAAATAGAGGTGATGGACGCAGACCTCGGCAGTGATGCGCTTGGCCGCCAGGGGTCCGGAGCGAAAGAGTTCCATTTCCCGGGCGGTGGTCAGGTGCAGCACATGCAGGCGCGCATCGTGGCGCCGGGCCAGGTCCACGGCCATGGCCGAGGACTTGAAACAGGCCTGCTCGGAGCGAATCAGCGGGTGCTCGCTCATGGGCACGTCTTCGCCGTAGCGCTCCCGGGCTGTCGCTTCGTTCGCCAGGATGGTGGGCGTGTGTTCACAGTGGGCCGCGATCAGCAACGGTGCATCGGCGAAGAGCTGTTCCAGGACCTGGGGGTTGTCCACCAGCATGTTGCCGGTGGAGGCACCCATGAACACCTTGATGCCGCAGGCCTCGGCCGGCGTCACCGCGCGCAGTTCGTCGAGATTGTCATTGGTGGCACCGAGGTAGAACGCGAAGTTGGCCCGCGCGCGCCCGGCAGCTCGCTCGTACTTGTCCGCCACCGCGGCACGATGCGTGGTGGGCGGCTTCACATTCGGCATTTCCATGAAGCTGGTGATGCCGCCGGCCACGGCCGCGGCCGACTCCGTCGCCATGTCGCCCTTCTGGGTCAGGCCCGGTTCGCGGAAATGCACCTGGTCGTCGATGAAGCCGGGCACCAGGTACCGGCCCGCCGCATCCAGCACGGTTTCACCGGTGGCCGCCGCCAGGGACGGGGCCATGGCGTCGATCCGCCCGTTGCGCACGCGCAGGTTACCTTCCGTGATGTGGCCCTCGTTAACGAATCGGGCGTTGGTAATCAGCAGGGAATCTTCAGCCACGTGCGGGGTCCAGTAGGGTCAGGTAGAACGAATTTGCGTCAGGGGGCCAGTATACTCAACCGCCCCCGCCGACCCGCCCCGACA
>JAJDOE010000059.1 GCA_022340345.1 Gammaproteobacteria bacterium | reverse complement strand
CGGCAGCCCGTCCAGCGCCAGGTTGACCTTGCCGGTGCTGCCGCGCAGCTTGAAGCGCTTCACCTGGGTGGCGAGTTCCTGATCCAGGTGCTGCTCGCCCACCAGCTTCAGGAAGGTGCGGTGGGGATCGCAGGCGGAGATGACCCGCCGCGCCTCCAGTTCGTCGCCGTTCTCCAGCACCACGCCCGTCGCCTGGCCGCCCTTCATCAAGACGTGATCCACCGGTGCGTCGGTGCGAATCTCCGCGCCCAGTTCCCGCGCCGAGCTGGCGATGGCGGCGCTGACCGCGCCGTTACCGCCCTTGGCCAGGCCCCAGGACCGGTAGGCGCCGTCGATATCGCCCATGTAGTGGTGCAGCAGCACGTAAGCGGAGCCCGGCGAGCGAACCCCCAGGAAGGTTCCGATAATTCCGCTCACCGACATCGGCGCGATGATCTGTTCGCACTCAAACCACTCGGCGAGAAAATCCGCCGCGCTCATGGTCAGCATCTTCAGTTGCAGCGCGGTCCAGTCTTCGTTGCGCGCGGTGATGCGGCGGCCCAGGCGCCAGGCGTCGCGCCACTCCCGCGGGTCCAGGGAGGTGGGATCGAAGGCCGGGTTGTCCACGAAGTCCTTCACCAGCCGGCCCATCTCGCCCATGGCCAGGCCGAACTGCGGGTAGACCTCCGCGTCGTGTTGCGAGAACTGCGCCATGGCACGCCGGGTCTTTTCTGCATCCCCGTCCCGCAACAGGTAACGGCCGTCCGGGAACGGCGTGAAGGTGGACTCCAGCGGCAGGATTTCCATGCCGTGCTCGGCCAGCTTCAGATCGCGCACGATCCACGGCCGCAGCAGCGAGACCACGTAGGAGCAGGCGGAGAAACGAAAGCCGGGCACCGTTTCCTCGGTGATCGCCGCGCCGCCCACCTGCTCGCGGCGTTCCAGCACCAGCACCTTGCGTCCGGCGCGGGCCAGGTAGGCGGCGCACACCAGGCCGTTGTGGCCGCCGCCGATGATGATGGCGTCGTAGCGCATCAGGGCCTGCGCTTGCGCTCGGGGTTGAAAAACGGCGTCTCCACCACCGTGGCCTTCACGCGGCAGCGCTCGTAGGCCACCGTGTGTTCGATCTCCAGCTCCGTCCCTGGCTGCGCCCAGCGGCTGCGGATCGAGGCCAGCGCGATGAATTTTTTCAATATGGGCGAGAACGTATTGCTGGTGGCCTGGCCCACCTGCACGCCGCCCTGGTACACCGGCAGCGCGTCGCGGCAGGCTTCGGCGGGCACGTTCGGTGGCAGGCCGTGCCGGTCATACAACTCGCGCAGCACGTCCCAGTCCATCTCCAGTCCGCGCAGCTGCCAGGCGGGACCCCGCTGCTGTTCCGCCACCAGCGCCCGCTGGCCGACGAAGGGATCGCGTTCCAGGTTCACGCACCAGCCCAGGCCCGCCTCGAAGGGCGTGGACTTGAGTTCGTCGGGGATCACGTGGGCGGAGGAGAAG
Source organism: Gammaproteobacteria bacterium (assembly GCA_022340345.1). GTDB lineage: Bacteria > Pseudomonadota > Gammaproteobacteria > HyVt-429 > HyVt-429 > JAJDOE01. Next base: position 1,927 of record JAJDOE010000059.1, on the reverse strand, counting down.
TAGTCCACCCCCAGCATGATGAAACCCGCCTCGATGCGGGTCATGTCCAGCGCATCCAGCCCCGCCGGCAGCAGGCCCCAGTCCGCGCCCGCGTGCACCAGGATGTCCCACAGCCGGGTGGCGCTATCGTTTTCGACCCACACCTCGTAGCCCAGGTCGCCGGTGTAGCCGGTGCGGGTGATCCACACCGCAAGCTCGTCCATGCGCGCCCGGGTGACGCGGAAGAATTTCAGTTCGTCGAGATCGGCGTCGCAGCAGGCGCGCAGGATCTCCCGGGCGTTGGGGCCCTGCAGGGCCAGCGCCGCCAGCTTCGCGCTGGAATCCTCGATGGTCACCGAAAGGCCGCGCGCAAGCCGTTGCAGCCAGTGGAAGGTGGGGTCGGCGGCGGTGACCCGGTAGTAGTCCTCGTCCAGCCGGGTCACGGTGCCGTCGTCCAGCATCCGCCCATCGTCGTCGCACCAGCAGCAGTAGGTGACCCGGCCCACCGCCAGTTTGCCGATATCCCGCACCATCATGCGGGCCAGCAGGCGCCGGGCATCCGGGCCGTGGACCTCGTACTTATATAGTGGGGTGACGTCGATCAGCCCCGCCGCCTCGCGGAAGGCAAAGTATTCCTTCTCGTGGCAGTGATCGAAACGGCACACCGCCAGGTAGCCGGCCCAGTCCTTCCAGCGCTGGCTGGTACACAGCGGCGCGGTGCGGGCGTGGAAAGGCGAGGGCAGGGGCATATCCGGGCAGGCGACCGCGTAGCAGTGAGCTCGTAACCTTACCGGCACATTGCGGTTTCGCAAACCGTTTCGCCGGCAACTTGGAGCCCTTGCGAGGGGCCGGTAGACTGGCCCGATCCCGCAACCTAAAGACGGACGAGGAAAAGCCGACGGCCCGGAACCGCTCATTGCCCGCGCTTGCATCGTGGCCGGGCCTGGCCCGTTTCCTGGGCAGCCTCCGGGGCACGCCGGCGCCGCGCCCGCGCAGACGCTCCCGGTTTACGATCCCGCCCGAACTGGCCAGCGAGATTCGCGGGTCACTGGATCGCTGGGGCGCGTTGTGGTCGCTGCCCGGGCTGGCCGAGGGCGTCACGGTACAGTTCAGCTCCCGCTTCCGTTCCTCCCTCGGCAGTTGTTCCCCGCGTAGCGGGGCGATCCGTATTTCCACCGCTATTCTCCAGTTCGCGCCGGAAATCCTCGAAGAGGTCCTTTGCCACGAAGCGGCGCATGCCGCGGTGGCGCAACTCCACCCGGGCCGGGTGCGTCCCCACGGCCGGGAGTGGGCGGAGTTGATGCGCGCGGCCGGGTACGAGCCCCGGGTGCGGTTTCCAATCCGGTTGCCGCGACACCCGTGATCCGATCCCGGCTTGCGACTTTCTCCTGTCCTGCTGCATCCATCCCCAAATCCATAAATCCAGTGAGTCACCCCATGCGCCGCATTCTTTCCGCGCTGTTGCTGTTTTCCTTCGTTATCGGCGTTCCGTCGATTTCCCATGCCCGGACCGGCCCGGTCTTCAGCGTGCCGTTCACCTGGAGTGAAAAGGGCCACATCATGGTGGATGCGGTCATCAATGATTCCTGGCGGCTACCGATGATCGTGGACACCGGTGCGCAGTTTGCGCTGCTGCCGCGGGCGGCAATCGAAAAGCTGGACATCAAAAAGGCGGAAATCAGCGTGCAACACGCCATGACCGCCTCGGACACGCGGCAGCTCGAGGTCATCACCATCGACAAGATCACCGTGGGGGGTCACAGCGTTGCCAACCTCAACGGGCTGCTGCTGGACCTGCACGACCTGCCGGGGCATGGGCAGGCTCCGGGCGTACTGCCGATGAGTTTCCTGAACGGCTTCACGGTGCAATTCGATCTCGCCAACCAGCGGCTGGCGTTTTATGACAAGCAGCTTCCGGTGAAGGCGTTTCTCGATCTGGACAAGTACG
>JAJDOE010000159.1 GCA_022340345.1 Gammaproteobacteria bacterium | reverse complement strand
ATGCGCGGCTCCAACACCTGCGAACTGATCTTCGAGGACTGCCAGGTACCGGCGGAAAATCTGCTCGGCGAGTTGAACCGGGGAGTGGCCGTGCTGATGAGCGGGCTGGACTACGAGCGGGTGGTGCTGGCCGGCGGACCGCTGGGCATCATGCAGGCCTGCATGGACATCGTGCTGCCCTACCTGCACGAACGGGAGCAGTTCGGCCAGCCCATCGGCATGTTCCAGCTCCTGCAGGGCAAGGTGGCGGACATGTATACCAAGCTGAACACCGCCCGCGCCTGGGTGTACAGCGTGGCGCGGGCCTGCGACGCGGGCAACGCCTCCCGTCGTGACGCCGCCAGCGCGATCCTGTACGCCGCCGAGCGCGCCACCGAACTGGCGCTGGAGGCCATCCAGGTGCTGGGTGGCAATGGCTATATAAATGAGTACCCCACCGGCCGCCTGCTGCGGGACGCCAAGCTCTACGAGATCGGCGCCGGCACCAGCGAGATCCGGCGCATGCTCATCGGCCGCGAACTGTTCGAGGAAAGCGCATGAGCGATCTGCAGTCCAGCCTGGATTCCGGCAACGGAGATTTCCACCGCAACCGTGCGGCCCTGATGGTGCTGGTGGACGAGTTGCGCGAACGGGCGGCGAAAATCTCCGAAGGCGGAGGTGAACGGGCCCGGGAACGCCACGCCGCCCGCGGCAAGCTGCTGCCCCGGGAGCGCATCGCCCGGTTGCTGGACGAGGGCGCGCCGTTCCTGGAACTCGGCCTGTTCGCGGCCTGGGAGATGTACGACAACGCGGCTCCGGCCGCCGGCATCATCACCGGCATCGGCCGGGTTCATGGCCGCCAGTGCATGATTGTCGCCAACGACGCCACGGTGAAGGGTGGTACCTATTATCCGCTCACGGTGAAGAAGCACCTGCGCGCACAGGAAGTGGCCCACGCCAACCGCCTGCCCTGCATTTACCTGGTGGATTCCGGCGGCGCCTACCTGCCCATGCAGGACGAGGTGTTCCCGGACCGGGATCATTTCGGACGCATCTTTTTCAACCAGGCGCGCATGTCCGCCGACGGCATCCCGCAGATCGCGGCGGTGATGGGGTCCTGCACCGCCGGCGGCGCCTACGTGCCCGCCATGTGCGACGAGGCGGTCATCGTGCGCGGCGAGGGGACCATCTTTCTTGGTGGCCCGCCGCTGGTGAAGGCCGCCACCGGTGAGATCGTCACCGCCGAGGAACTCGGTGGCGCCGACGTGCACGGGCGCATCTCCGGGGTCGTGGATCACGTGGTGGACAACGACGAGGAGGCCCTGGCCCGCTTGCGGCGCATCGTGGCAAATCTTCCTGCCGAGACGGCACCGGCCATCGCCCCCGAGCCGGTGCTGGAACCGTTGTATGACATCAACGAAATCTACGCGGCGGTTCCGGAGGACCCGCGGCGCGGCCAGGACATGCGCGAGATCATTGCGCGCATCGTGGACGGCAGCGTGTTCGACGAGTTCAAGTCCGGCTACGGCACCAGCCTGTTGTGCGGCTTCGCGCGAATCCATGGCTGGCCGGTGGGCATCCTCGCCAACAAAGGCATCCTGTTTTCCGAGTCGGCCCTCAAGGGAACCCATTTCATCGAGCTGTGCTGCAAGCGCCGCATCCCCTTGCTGTTCCTGCAGAACATCGCCGGCTTCATGGTGGGTAAGCGCTACGAGCACGGTGGCATTGCCAAGGACGGAGCGAAGATGGTCACCGCGGTATCCAACGCCGACGTACCCAAGCTGACGGTTATTACGGGCGGCAGCTTCGGTGCGGGCAACTACGGCATGTGCGGGCGGGCCTTTGACCCGCGCTTCCTGTGGATGTGGCCGAATTCCCGCATCTCGGTGATGGGCGGCGACCAGGCCGCCAATGTGCTCTCCCAGGTACGCGCCGAGCGGCTGGAGAAGGAAGGCAAACCGGCCTGGAGCGAGGAGGACGAAGAGGCCTTCAAGCAGCCCATCCGCGACGCCTACGAAACCCAGGGCAGTCCCTACTACGCCAGCGCGCGCCTTTGGGCGGATGGCATCATCGACCCGGCCGATACCCGCCGGGTGCTGGGCCTGTCACTGGCCGCCGCCCTCAACGCACCGATCCCGGAGACCCGCTTCGGCGTGTTCCGTATGTAAACGGCGGATTTCCCGGTGGCCAGCTCGGGATGGGTGGCTATACTTCCCAGACGGGGTTTTGTTGTTGTAGGCGTCCGTCCATGAGTGCCACCACGAAGATCTGTCCGCACAGGACCACCTGCGCCATGTATAGCCAGTTCCAGCTGGACCTGTCGGTCCGGGTCTGGGAGACGTTTTTCTGCAGCCGGCGCTATACCGATTGCGCCCGCTTCAAGCTGACGGAGGCGGGCAGCCCGGTACCGCTGACCCTGCTGCCGAACGGAAATCACCTGACGGCGGCGTTGGGGAGCGTACCCGCGCCCCAGGCGGATCCCGATCCCGTGCCAGACGCAGTAGCGGAAGCAGCCGCGGCGGGCACCAAACCGCCACCGGCTCACGAGACGGCACCCTCCGCCGCACCCTCCGGGTACAGCTATTACCTGCGGATGCCGGTTCTGGGGTCTGGCGGCCTCCGGGATGCCATAGGTGATGCCCTGAAACAGGCCGGTGTCTCCATCGACGCCTACGTGGAGCGCGCTGGTGGCACTGGCAGCGCCCAGGTGATTGTGCTGACCGCGGAAGTGGAGGAGAGCCGGATCGACAGGGCGGTGACCCAGCTTTCCGCGTTGGAACCAGTTACCGGCGAAATCGTGCGTATCCGCCTGGAATCCCTCGGCGCCGGAGCGGCCTCATGAAGTGCCGCCGCCGCGTGCTGGCCCTGTGCCTGCTGTCCGCGCTGCCCGCGGCTGCGCTGGCGGCGCTATCCGCAGGCGACGTGATGCACCAATTGTCGGCGGTACTGCCCATCGACATCATGCACTCCGGATACTGGCCCTGGTGGCTCGGGGGCCTCGCGCTGGGTCTCGTCACGGTAACCTTCGCCCTGGTGATGCGGATGCCGCTGGGGGCCTCGTCCAGCTGGGACCGGGTCGCCAACTGGACCGTGGACCGGGAACTCCAGGCGGAGGAAGACGCCTTCGCTGGCGCCGAGGCGCGGCAGCAGCGTCTCGCCATGGCCCAGGCCACCATTGCGCAATTCGGCGACGAACTCACGGGTGAAATGCGCGCGGAGATTCTGCGCGAGGCGGAGCAGGCAGGCGACGGCGTACAGGCGCGAACACCGGTCAGCGCGCACGTTGTATTCCTGCTGACCACCCTGCTGGGTGCAATGCTTGCGGCCTTCACCGAGGGGAAATTCGCGATCCGCTGGGACCTGGGCGAGGAGTTCGTGAGTATTTTCGGGCGGGGTCCCTGGGTGTCGGTGCTGCTGGTGTTTGGCGGATTCCTGATCGGGTTCGGCACGCGCATGAGCGGCGGCTGTACTTCCGGGCATGGCCTGAGTGGCTGTTCGCGTTTTCAGGGCGCCAGCCTGGCCGGCACCGCGGCCTTTTTCGGTGCGGCGGTAATGGCTTCGCTGGTGGTGGACTGGTGGGCGGGACGCTGGTGGTAAAGCATCTCCTGTATGGCATCTTCGGGCTGGCTTTTGGATACAGCCTGAGCCGCATCGGTTTCTCCGACTACGGCGAGGTGCACCGCATGTTCGTGTTCGCGGACCTGCGTTTATTGCTGACTTTCGCCTCGGCCGTGGTGCTGTCCGCCGTGGTGTTCGCTTTCCTGAGCGCAGAGCGCAAACGCCAGCTGCAGAGCAAGCACATCCATCCGGGCACGATCCCCGGCGGCCTGCTGTTCGGCCTGGGCTGGGCAATCACCGGCGCTTGCCCGAGCATCGGGCTGGTGCAGCTGGGCGAGGGGCAGCTGGCTGCGGCCTGGACCATTCTCGGCATCCTCGCCGGGGCCGGCGCCTACCGGCGCGTACATGCGCGTTTCTTCGGTTGGGACACCGGCGCTTGCGAGACCTGAGCCGGTTCTTTGCAAAGCCCCGGCGACTCCCTATAATCCCCGGCCCATTGGCCAGGTAGCTCAGTCGGTAGAGCAGGGGACTGAAAATCCCCGTGTCGGCAGTTCGATTCTGTCCCTGGCCACCAGACTTTCAGGCATTTGAGCGTCGTCGCATTCCTCACCTTCGACGCTGCTGCCCACTTCCTAGCGCGAACGCGGCCAAGCGATCCGCTGCCTCGCTATTCGCGCCCTCCATCAGGTGCCCATAAACGTCCATCGTGGTGCGAATAGAACTATGCCCAAGCTGCCGTTGAATGTATTTCGGGTGTTCCCCATTGGCAATTAGCAAGCTGGCGTAACGTTGGGGGCGTTCGACATGGCCAAACGTTACGATTTCTCACCGACTCATTTTTCAACAGCAGCAATCTTGGACATCCTCCTTTTGAGATCTTTTTCAAGAATGTTCCTGGCATAGCGCTTCATCGTCTTCCAATTTTGACTTTCCTGCCGGGTTCGACCACAACCCAAGCACCAGCCCTTAGGTCCGGAGAAATCACACACGTCAACGCAAGGACTTTTCTGACGCTTCATTGTTTCAATGCCCGTATACAGTACCTGTCCTTTGATTGAGCCGGGTTAGCCCTAAATCGCTTGCAATGCCTCTTCTATGCCAGCTTCGAGTTGTCTAAGCCTGTTAAATTCCTCCAGGAGTCGTCGCTCCAGGTTCTTGAAATTGAGAGGGAGCGTTCGTTTGCAAATGCTATAACCATCGCCTAGCTGGTATCCTTTCCAGCTTCTTATCCGATCTCCTTCGACTGCCAGGAACTTCTCAATAAATGCCTGCTGTGAAGGGCAATCCTCCTCAGCGTGCATGCAGATTGGAAATGCTTT
>JAJDOE010000158.1 GCA_022340345.1 Gammaproteobacteria bacterium | reverse complement strand
GGGGGTTGTAGCCCCGGTGTGCCGTGTCGCGATGGATCTTCTGGATCCACTCCAGGTTGACCACCGGTACCACCCCGATCAGCAGGTCCACGTGCCGTGAAACGTCCACGTCGCCATCCACCGCGCCACCGTGCAGGCCCTCGTAAAAGAGCAGATCGGTGCCCGGGGTGATGTCCTCCCAGGGCGTAAAGGTCCCCGGCTGCTGGCCGTAGGGGGCGGCCTCATCCTCGTTGTGCAGGTACTTGCGGACCTGGCCAGTTCCGGTCTCGCCGTAGAACCGAAAGGTTTCTTCCAGTTTTTCGAACAGATTGCCTTCGGCTCCGAAGTGGCTGAGGTTTCGGCCCTCGGATTCGGCCTTGGCGATGGCCTCTTTCATCGCGGCCCGGTCAAAGCGGTGATAGCTGTCCCCCTCGATGATCGTCGGCTTGACGTGTTCCCGCAGGAAAATGTGTTCGAATGCCGTCTTGACGGTGGATGTCCCGGCACCCGATGAGCCGGTGACGGCAATGACAGGGTATTTCTTGGACATGACAGTGCTCCCCAAAATTGGCAGGCACTATCCCGGCTGCAGGGGAGAGGCGGCAATAACCCTTTTGGGCAGGGGAAGCGGCGGGTGGCCGCTGGCCGGCAAAAAACAGCGGGATGTAGGCTGTCCCGATAAGACTTGCAAATGCAAGGCAAAATTGTTTTGCTAAGCGCGCCCCGAAGTGACCCACATACAACCATGAATGCCCTGAACCAACAGGTCCTGCGCACGGATATGGCCGGTATGCCGCTGGAATGGATCGATTTCCAGGAAGCGGTGAAACTGTACTACCTGGGGCAGGTGGGCTACACCTGTGGCAGTCCCCTGTACCGCGTGCATGGCGGCATCAATGCCGCGAGCGGCCGGCGCAGCATCATCGAGGTGCATTCCATCGTCGCCACGGAAGGCAATACCCATGCCCTGATCAAGGCGCGCGCGGACTACGTGCCGCCGCTGAATAACCGGGCGCTGTTTGCCCGGGACGGCCACCTGTGCCTGTATTGTGGCGAGCACTTCGCGATCAGCGATCTGTCCCGGGACCACGTTCGGCCCCTGAGCCGCGGTGGCCGGGACCAATGGAACAACGTAGTGACCGCCTGCCGGCGCTGCAACAACCACAAGGCGGGTTACACCCCCGAAGAAGCCGGCATGAAACTGCTGGCGGTTCCTTTCGTGCCGACCCACGCGGAATACGTGTATCTGCGCGGCCGCCGGGTGCTGGCGGACCAGATGGATTTTCTGCTTGCCCACTTTCCGCGCAGCAGTCCCCTGCGCGCGAGGGTCCGGCGCCGGGCCTGAGCGCGGCGCCGGGGCGGGCCTCAGTGCGGGGTGCTCCTGGCGATTGAATAGGTCGGGATGCCGCGGGAGAATTCCCGCAGCACGCGAATACCCGAGTCCTCCGCGCGCTGACGCCACTCCTCCAGGGCACCGAGGAAATGTTCGTGGGTTGCGGCGGACCGCCGCCACAGGTCTTTGAGGCTCTCGCGCATGGCATACACCGTGTGCAGCGATTCGCTGTTCTCCAGGCACTCGTTAATCCAGGAACGGGCACGCCCGTCCAGCAGCGTGGCTTCGCGGCGCAACAGGCGCCGCGCGTTGCGTAACCGGACAAAGGCATCGAAATCCGTCGCCTTCAGGCGTTCCAGTTCTTCCCGGTACACCTGGTTGAGCACCTCCCGCGTAAAGTGCGAAAGCACATGAAAGCGGTTGACCACCAGGGCGCGCACCGTATCCCGGTCGCAGGCCTGCTTGGCGTTGTCGAAGACCAGTCGCGGGGAAACCTTTTTCACACGCGCCAGCCCCAGCCAGTCCATTAGCCGGATGTAGTACCAGCCGATGTCGATCTCCCAGGGACGACAGGCGAAGCGGGCCGAACTGGCGAACGCGTGGTGGTTGTTATGCAGTTCTTCGCCGCCGATGAGAATTCCGATCGGCAGGATATTGGTGCTGTTGTCCATGACCTCGAAATTACGATAGCCGAACCAGTGTCCAGCGCCGTTGATCACGCCGGCGGCCCAGAAGGGTATCCAGGCCATCTGGACCAGCCACATGAGAATCGCGACGGGCCCGAGTAACACCAGTTCAACGGTCAGCAACAGCGTCACCCCCAGCCAGGAGTAGCGTGCGTACAGGTTGTTTTCCAGCCAGTCGTCCGGAGTTGCGAATCCGTACTTCTCCAGGGTGTCGGCACGGCTCGCCTCCCGGGCGTACAGCACCACACCGAGCCACAAAACCCTATGTATGCCTTTTTGCACCGGGCTGTGGGGATCGTCCGGACCCTCCGCACAGGCGTGGTGCTTGCGGTGCACCGCCACCCATTCGCGGGTGACCATGCCGGTCGTGAGCCACAGCCAGACGCGGAAAAAATGGCTGGCAAGCGGGTGCAGGGACAGCGCGCGGTGCGCCTGGTGGCGGTGCAGAAAAACGGTGACGCTGACGATGGTGATGTGGGTGAGACCCAGGGTGAGCAGCGTGATGCCCCACCAGGGAAGGGAAAACAGTCCGTCTGGCATGGAATCTCCTGGGTTTGCGGGTCGGTTCCCGGCGTTCAAACAACCGCCCGGCGCCGGTTTTTTCGGGTCCGTTCAGCTACCCGGATTATAGCCCATCCGGCGAGGAGCACCGCGCGAGCGGGCGCTCAACGAGAGCGGTAGCTGATGCGGCCTTTGCTGAGATCGTAGGGTGTCAGCTGGACGGTCACCTTGTCTCCGGTGAGGATGCGGATGTAGTGCTTGCGCATTTTGCCCGAGATATGGGCGGTGACAACGTGCCCGTTTTCCAGTTCTACCCGGAACTGGGTGTTTGGCAGGGTCTCAATGACCACGCCTTCCATTTCAATATGGTCTTCTTTCGCCAAGAGTTCGGATTCGCTTTTGCGGGCGGCAGATCATGCCCAAAAGCTGTCGGCGGGTAAAGCCGCGTGCGGGGGCCTCAGTGGGCCGTTGATTCTTCCACCAGCGGCCGCCAGCGCCGGTCCTCCAGCACCTCCATCGGCCGGAATTCCGATTTGTAGGCCATTTTGCGGCAGTCACGGACCCAGTAACCGAGGTACAGCCAGTCCAGCCCCAGGTCCCGCGCGGTCTTGATTTGCCAGAGGATGGCGAATGTCCCGGGGCTGCGACGGGCCGCATCCGGGTCAAAAAAGGTGTACATGGCGGAAAGGCCATCGCGCACCTGATCTCCGATGGCCACGCAGACCAGTTCGCCCCCGGGGGTGCGAAATTCGTACAGCCGCGCCCCCAGCCCTGGAAACAGAAAAAACTCGCGATACTTGCTGCTGTCCGGATCGTCCATGGGGCCGCCCCGGTGGCGGCTCGCCTGGTACCGCTGGTAGAGCGCGAAGTGCTCGGGGTTGAACACCGGATCGTGCTCGCGCACCACCAGGTCCTGGTTTCTCTGCCAGGTACGCCGCTGGGCGCGCCGCTGGCGGAAACCGCTCACATCCACACGCACCGCCCGGCAGGCATGGCAGCCATTGCAATGGGGGCGGTAGACCAGGCGGCCGCTGCGCCGGAAACCGTATTCCACCAGGCGCGCGTAGGTTGCGTCGTCCAGGTCGATTCTCGGATCTGCGAATACGTAGTTGGCCTGGCGCCCAGGCAGGTAGCTGCAGGACTCGGCGGGAGAGAGAAACAGTGCCGGTAGCTGCGGGACGGTCATAAATTGTCCAGCTTCCAGGGACCGGGCTGGCCCGGAAGCGCGAGGGCCGCAGCAAGCTGCCGGAGAAACGTGTCGCGGGGTATCTCCCGAGCCCCGAGCCGATGCAGGTGGGCCGAGGGCATCTGGCAATCCACCAGCGTGAAACCGTGCCGCAGCAGGTGTTCCACCAGTTTCACCAACGCCACCTTGGAGGCGTCGGACGCACGGCTGAACATGGATTCACCGAAAAAGGCGCCGCCGAGTGCCACTCCATACAGTCCTCCGACCAGTTCGTCATTCTGCCAGCACTCCACCGAGTGGGCCAGACCCTGTCGGTGCAGCTCGCAGTAGGCATCCACCATGGCGTCCGTGATCCAGGTCCCTGGCTGCGCCACGCCGTCCACTACCCGGGGTGCGGCGCAGGCCAGCATGGTTTCACGAAACGCCCGGTCCGCGCGGACAAGGAACCGTTGCGAGCGCAATGTCCGTCGCAGGGATCGGCTGACTCGAAGTTCCGGCGGATACAGGACCGCGCGCGGGTCCGGGCACCACCATAGCAGGGGCTGCCCCTCCGAGTACCAGGGGAAGATGCCCTGGCGGTAGGCCCGCTCCAGGCGCTGGGAACTGAGATCACCGCCTACCGCGAGCAGACCGTGTTCGTCCGCCGCCTCCGGTGGCGGAAAGGCCGGGTGGTCGGGGGACAGGATGCGAACCGGCATGGCCGTGCGTCAGCGGCGGTAGGGCGTATGCTGCGACAGCAGGTCGCGGTACGCGGTCTCGTGCGCCTGCTCGTGTTCCAGATGCCGGGCAATGGCGTCGGCGAACCCCGGATGGCTCAGCCAGTGAAACGAACTGGTGGGCTGCGGCAGCAGGCCGCGGCTGAGCTTGTGTTCTCCCTGGGCGCCGGCCTCGAAACGCGCCAGTCCAGTGGCGATGCAGTACTCGATGGGGCGGTAGTAGCACAGTTCGAAATGCAGCCCGTCAAAATAATCCTGGCATCCCCAGTACCGGCCATACACGGTTTCACGGTCTTCCAATAACAGTGCCACGGCCACGATCTCCGATCCCTGGCAGGCGAGCGCCAGGCGCACCTGATCCGGAAGGGTCCGGGCGATGGCGGAAAAAAATTCCCTTGTCAGGTAGGGGATGGCGCCCTTGCGGGCCACGGTGGCGCGGTAGAAATCAAAAATCCGGTCCCAGTCGGCGGTCTGCATCTCGATGGCCGGTGCAACCCGGGTGGTGATACCGGCCTCGCTGACCCGGCGCCGTTCCCTGCGAATGTTCTTTCGCTTGCGCGCGGAAAGCGCAGAAAGAAAATCCTCGAAGTCGGTGTAGCCCGCGTTGTGCCAGTGGAACTGGTGGTCGCTTCGGGGGAGCAGGCCGGCCGCGGTCAGGGCCGGGCGGTCTGTCTCGGCAGTGAACAGCCAATGGGCGGAAGAAAGGCCCAGCGAGGTGGCCTCCTTCAGGGTGCCTGCCAGCAATTGGTCGCGCACCGCCGGTGGCGCGCCCGGGGCACACAGCAGGCGGGTGCCGGTCACCGGCGTGAAGGGCACGGCGCACAACAGCTTGGGGTAGTACGCCAGGCCGTGGCGCCGGTAGGCGTCGGCCCACGCCCAGTCGAAGACGTACTCACCCCAGGAATGGCTTTTGATGTACGCCGGCATGGCTCCCAGCAGGGCCTGGCCTGCGCTGTCCCGTAACAACAGGTGGTGCGGCTGCCAGCCGGTATCAGCGCAGGCGCAACCGGTTTCCTCCAGCGCCAGCAGGAACTCGTGGCGCGTAAACGGGCTGCCGCCATCGCCGCACAAGGCGTTCCACTGTTCCCGGGGAACTTTGCTAATGGAGTCAATGAATACCGGTTGCATCGGCCGGTCTCTGCTTGCGCCGCCTTTTGCGCGTTGGGGGGCTTTGTTTCACAATAAAGAATGCCCCCTGACCTGTCTATCGCTTTGGCGCAGTTCGACTTTGTGCTGGGCGATCTCGACGGCAACACGGCGCGGGTCCTCGAGCTCGCCGGCCGTGCCCGCGATGAATCCGGTTGCGCCGCCATCGTATTTCCGGAGCTGGCCCTGACCGGCTACCCGCCGGAGGACCTGTTGCTGCGTTCCGATTTTCTCGATGCCTGTGACAGGGCCCTGGCGAAGCTGGCGGGCAAGGTGCGGGGCATCGACGTGATCCTGGGGCATCCGCAGCGGCGTGACGGGAAATTGTTCAACTGTGCCTCGCTGCTGCGGGATGGCGCCAGCGTAGCCACCTACCGCAAGTGGCACCTGCCCAACTACGGCGTATTCGATGAGAAACGCTATTTTGTCGCCGGCAGCGAGCCCTGCGTGGTGGATATCCGCGGCGTACCCGTGGGCCTGACCATCTGCGAGGACGTCTGGGAAGATGGCCCCATCCGTGCCGCCCGCGAGGCGGGCGCGCGGCTGGTGCTCAATCTCAACGCCTCGCCCTTCCACATGCAGAAGGGTCACGAGCGGGAAGAAGTCGTGGCGCGCCATGCAGCGGACAATGATGTGCCCGTGGCGTATGTCAACCTGGTGGGTGGCCAGGATGAACTGGTGTTCGACGGTGCTTCCTTCGTCATGAATCGACGCGGCGAACTCATGCAGCAGTTTTCCGCCTTCCAGGAACAACTGTGTATCGCCGGCTTTTCGCTGGATGGACCCGTGCCGGAGCCGCTACCCGGGACGATTCCCGCCAGCGAACCGCTGGAGGCAAGCGTGTACCACGCCCTGGAACTGGGCGTGCGGGATTACGTGAACAAGAACGGATTCCCCGGAGTGGTGATCGGACTGTCCGGGGGCATCGACTCGGCCCTGACCCTGGCGGTGGCGGCCGATGCTCTCGGTCCGCAGCGGGTGCGGGCAGTGCTAATGCCGTCCCGCTACACCGCCGCCATGAGCGTAGAGGACGCCCGGGCCCAGTGTGTCGCCATGGGGGTGGAATGCCGGGAGATCTCCATCGAGCCGACTTTCGCCGCTTTCCAGCAGAGCCTCGCGGAGTCCTTCGCGGGGCTGGCGCCGGATGCAACGGAAGAAAACATCCAGGCCCGTTGCCGCGGCGTTCTGTTGATGGCGTTGTCCAACAAGACCGGTGACATCGTGCTGACCACCGGCAACAAGAGCGAGATGGCGGTCGGGTATGCCACCCTGTATGGAGACATGGCGGGTGGTTTTGCCGTCATCAAGGACGTCCTGAAGACCCTGGTGTACGGACTGGCCCGCTGGCGAAACGGAGTAGCCCCGGTGATCCCGGAACGGGTTCTGCAAAGACCACCATCTGCGGAGCTGGCGCCCGACCAGATGGACCAGGACAGCCTGCCGCCCTACGAGGTGCTCGACGAAATCCTGCGCCTCTACATTGAAGAGGACCGCGCCGCTGGCGAAATCGTTGCGCGAGGTTTCGACCCGGCTACCGTCAATGACGTCCTGTGGCGGGTGGATCGCAACGAGTACAAGCGACGCCAGGCGCCCCTCGGAGTGCGCATCACACGCCGGGCGTTCGGACGCGACCGCCGTTACCCGATTACCTCGCGTTTCAAATCGCGCCACATTGCATGTCCGGAGGACTGACACCCGCCGTCGTTCTCCCGGGCAGCGACGAAGTATTGGTGCTGCGGGTGGACCAGCAGCGCGCCCTGGCGCAACACCGCGATCTCTTCACCGCTTGCCTGGCGGCCAGCGAGCGCCGGCGCCTGGCACGCTACAAGGTGGAGCACGCCCGCAGCCAGTTTCTGGCTTCCCGGGGAATATTGCGAACCGTGCTGGGTGATGTGCTCGGGATTTCCGCGGCCGGAGTCCCGCTGCGGGCAGGCAACGCGGGGAAGCCCGCCCTGGAAGGCCACGACGAGCTGCACTTCAACCTGTCGCATTCCGCCGGACTGATCCTGGTGGCATTGACCGGCATCGGCCCGGTGGGAGTGGATGTGGAATGGCTGGACCCGCAGGTGGACTATCGGGGTATTGCCAGCCGGTTTTTCACCCCGGGGGAAAGCCAGGACATCTTCGCCGCCGCCGACCCACAGCGCCGCTTTTTTGAGTACTGGACGCTAAAGGAGTCGGCTATCAAGCTGAGCGGCCGGGGTCTGAGCCAGCCGCTGAATACCGTGGCGCTGCGGCTGGATGGCCGGGGCGGGGCGAGCCTCGATCAGCAACCGGGCTGGCAGTTCCGGAATGTCCCGGTAGCGATGGACTACGCAGCCGCGCTGGCGCTGGCCACCGGCGAAAGCTGGGAGTTGCGGGTGCGTGATTGGGAGTAGATCCCGGCGGGGAGTAAATCCCGGCGGCCCGGGCCGATGGGTCGCCGTCCTCTACTTGCCAAAAGGCCACAGCCGCTTGAGCAGGCTTTTTTTCTCTTTCTCTGCTGGCGGGGTGGATTCGGGGCTGTCCCCGGGCGCGGGATCCGGCGGTCCCAGGGAACCGCGGGAGTCCGCTTCCGGCACCGGAGTCGGAGTAGTCGCGGGTGCCGGGGCGGGCGCCGCGGTCGGTGCGGGAGGCTGCGCCCGTACCGCCGGGTCCTTCTTGCCGAAGGGCCACAGCCGCTTCAGCATGCCGGATTGTTTCGCTGCGCGTCCCGCGGTGTGCTGCGCGCCACCGCTGGCGGTTCCGGTGGAACCCGGCGGTGGTACGTCCAGCTCGTCGCCGCCGAAGCGTGCAATGCGGGACATGAAGCCCGGCTTTTTCGGAGTGCCCTGGAGGGCGGCGCGCTCGAGATTCTGCAGGTAGCCGCTGGACGGAAAGTTGGTCTTCAGAACCCGCAGCGTGTCTTCCGACAGTTTGGGCAGGCCCATGCGGCTGTAGGCATAGGCCATCACGCCCAGCGCATCTTCCACCGCCGGCGCCCGCTGGTAGGTCTCAATAACGTGCTTACAGCGATTGACGGTGGCGACGTAGGCAGCCTGTGCCAGGTAGAAGCGCGCAACCCGGACATCGTGCCGGGCGAGCGCATTCAGCAGGTACAGCATGCGGGCGCGCGCATCCGCCGCGTAGCGACTGTTGGGAAAGCGCGCGGTAAGCTCGCTGAAGGATTCAAAGCCCTGGCGCGCGGCCTGTGGATCGCGATCGCTGAGATCCATTTCTCCCCCGAGGCGCTCGATCAGGGTGCGTTTGGTACTAAAATGCGACAGGCCCTTCAGGTAATAGGCATAGTCCACGTTGGGATGGGTCGGATGCAGTCGGATGAAGCGGTCCGCGGCGTCCACCGCCGACTGGGGTTCGCCGGACTTGTAGTAGGCGTAGGCGGTTTCAATCTGCGCCTGTTCAGCGTACCGACCATAGGGGTAGCGTGCCTCCAGTGCCTCGAAATGCTTGATGGCCTCTTCGTAGTCCTTGCGCTTCATCGCATCCTCGGCTTCCGAGTAATAGCGCTGGGCGCTCCACTTGGTCGTGTCGTCGGACTTGTTCTTGAGCAGGGAACAAGCGGAAACCGTCATGGCCAGTGCGCCGCACAGGAGGAGGGTCGCTTTGCGCATTTTCGTGGGAGACCGTAGGAAAAGGGGCGGGTAGCATACCCGGTTTGGAGATTTCGGTAAAAGTCGTGCCTGCGAAAATCCAACTGACCGTGCCGGACGCGTTGGCTGGCGAGCGCCTTGATCGGGGCCTGGCAACGCTGTTGCCAGACTACTCTCGAACCGTGCTGCAACGCTGGATACGGGAGGGCAGAGTGGCCTGCAACGGGGCGATCGTGGGCCAGCGGCAGCGGCTCGCGGCCGGCGACGCGCTGGCGCTGGAGCCAGGCCGGATCGTGGACGCACCCGTGGACCAGCCACAGGCCCGGCCACTGGAGGTGATCTACGAAGACCAGCACCTGCTGGTGATCAACAAGCCCGCGGGCGAAATCGTGCACCCGGGCGCCGGTGCGCCCGACCAGACCCTGCTAAATGCGCTGCTGCATCACCGTCCGGCGTTGGCGGATTTGCCGCGGGCCGGGATCGTTCACCGCCTGGACAAAGACACCTCGGGCCTGCTGGTGGTGGCGGCCCGGGAACCGGTACGTCTGCGTCTCATTGAGGAGCTCAAGCGGCACGCCGTGGATCGTGGCTACGTGGCGCTGGTGTACGGCCAGGTGGTGGCCGGCGGTCGCATCGAGGCGCCCATCGGCCGCCACCCGGTACACCGGGTTCGAATGGCTGTGCGAGCCGGAGGGCGACCAGCAGCAACGCATTTTCGTGTGGAGGAACGTTTCCCCGCGCACACGCTGCTGCGGCTGCAACTCGAGACCGGCCGTACGCACCAGATTCGTGTGCACCTGGCGCACATCGGCTACCCCATCGTGGGCGACCCGGTATACGGCGGACGCGCGCGGCTGGCCGCCGGCATGGGTGAGACAGCGCGCGCGACACTGGCCGCGTTCCGGCGCCAGGCGTTGCATGCGGCAAGCCTGGCATTTTCCCACCCGGTGGGTGGCAAGGCCTTGTCATTCCAGGCACCGCTGCCCGGGGACCTGCAGGCATTGCTGGAAAGCCTGCGGGCGGACGTCGGCGATGGCTGAGGCATCGCTGATCCATGCGGACTGGCCGGCGCCGGCCACGGTTCGCGCGGTGAGTACCCGGCGGGGCGGCGGATGCAGCACCGGTGCTTATGCCAGCTTCAACCTCGGGGACCACGTGGGTGATGAACCCGCCGCGGTGCTGGCCAATCGCGCCGGGCTGCGGGAGCAGGCGGGTCTTCCCGGCAGTCCCCTGTGGCTGCGCCAGGTGCATGGCGGCGTGCTGGTGGACGCCGGACGATACCGGCCGGGCGTGGCGGCGGACGGTGCCTTCAGTACGACGCCCGGACAGGTGCTGGCGATACTGACCGCGGATTGCCTGCCGGTGTTGCTGTGCGCCCGCGACGGTAGCCGGGTGGCGGCGCTGCATGCGGGCTGGCGGGGGCTGGCGGCGGGCATTCTGGAGGCCGGGGTGAAGGCCCTGGGGACAGCGGCGGCCCGGCAACTGGCATGGCTGGGACCGGCCATCGGACCCGATGCCTACGAGATCGGCGCCGAGGTGCGGGCGCAACTGATCGCCGGGGATGCGGGGGCGGCAGCCTGTTTCCGGCCATCGCGGCCCGGCCACTGGTACGCGGACTTGTATGCCCTGGCCCGCTCGCGGCTGGAGGCGGCGGGCGTGGGCGCGATACATGGTGGCGGGCGCTGCACCTTCAGCGAACCCGGGGAGTTCTTTTCCTACCGGCGGGACGGTAGCTGTGGCCGCATGGCCACGCTGGTCTGGCTTCAGCCCGGCGATCCGCTATGATCGCGGCGGTTTTTTACAGGTCAGCGAAATGAGCACTCTTGGCTGGATCGTGCTTTTCACCTTCGCCGGTTCGGTGCTCGGGGTGCTTGTGGCGTCACTGGTGCTGGCCATCCCCAAGCGCTATATCGACCGGATGCTGCCCTTCATGGTCAGCTTTGCCATCGGTTCCCTTCTCGGGGCGGCCTTTCTGGCGCTGCTCCCTCACGCCCTGGAAGGCCGCGACCTTGCCGGTCTGCACCAGGTGACATTGGTGGTGCTGCTGGGCGTGCTGGGATTTTTCCTCATCGAAAAAATGCTCATCTGGCGCCATTGCCATTTGCACAACTGCGAGGGGCACCCGGATGACATTGAAAAGGCCCGGGTTGCCGCCACCGGCCGCATGATTCTGGTAGGAGACGGTGTGCATAACCTGGTGGACGGCGTGTTGGTGGCGGCGGCCTTCCTCACGGATTTCCATCTGGGGGTGGTCACCACCTTTGCGGTGCTCAGCCACGAGATTCCACAGGAACTTGGTGACGTGGTGTTGTTGCTGCGCAGCGGCTTCGGGCGCCGGCGCGCCCTGTGGTTCAATCTGCTGTCGGCCTTACCGGCGGTGGCGGGAGGCGTGTTTGCTTATTACACATTGGTGGATGCGATGCAGGCTGTGCCCTTCGTGCTGGCGATCGCCGCATCCAGTTTCATCTACATCGCCATGGCGGACCTGATTCCGGCCCTGCACCGGCGAACCTCTGCCCTGGCAACCACCGAGCAACTGGTGCTGATCGCCGCCGGAATCCTGGTGGTGGCCATGGGCCACGGCCTGGCGCACTGAGTATCAGAGCGAAATAAAGCTTCCTTCTGTACCGTCTTTTGTCACCGTAATTGTCCGCGCAGGTATGCGCGAACCATTGAGGAGCGCAAGACGGCTATTCCAAACCGTCTTGCGCAGGTGCAATACGCATCGAAAAGTCGATGGCGCGTACGTGCTTGGTGAGCGCCCCCATGGACACACAGGTGATTCCCGTCGCGACGATTTCCGCCAGGTTATCCTCGTTTACATTCCCTGACGCCTCCAGCAGCGCCCGTCCGCCATTCCGTTGCACCGCCGCGCGCAAGTCCTCCAGGGAGAAATTATCCAGTAGCAGGTGAGATACCTGCAGGTCCAGTGCCTCCTGGAGCTGTTCGAGGGTCTCCACTTCGATAATCAGCGGCAGCGCCGGAGCCTGCGAGCGCGCCTTTCGTGCGGCATCACCCAGACTGTCGAAGAATGCCAGGTGGTTTTCCTTGAGCATCACCGCATCGGCGAGGCCCATGCGATGGTTGTAGCAGCCGCCGCAGCGAACCGCGTATTTCTGCGCCTGGCGCAGGCCCGGCAGTGTCTTGCGGGTATCCAGTATCCGCAGCGGGGTGCCCGCGGCGCGATCCGCTACCCGGCGGGCGGTGGTTGCGGTGCCGGAGAGCGTCTGCAGAAAGTTGATGGCGCTCCGTTCGCCGCGCAGCAAGGCGCGCGCCGATGCCTCCACGGTGCAGATTCGCTGTCCGGTGCGAAAGGCATCACCATCGTCCAGTTCCCACGTCGCCCGGGCGCCGGAGTCCAGTTGCTGAAAAACCGCGTCAAACCAGGGCCTTCCGCACAAAATGCCGGGTTCGCGTACCGTTACTTCGGCTCGCGCCCGTCGCCCGGGTTCAACGGTCTCCGCGCTGGGATCATCGCCATTGGCGCCGGCGTCTTCCGCCAGGGAACGCTTCGCGTCCTGTTGCGCAATGCGTTTGATGTCAGTCACGTTGTCTGGTGTCCGGCTGTCGGCTATGTTACCAATAGCGAATATTGCCATAGCTACTCGCCAAGTGCGGCTGCCCGTATGCTTCCGCCCGGTGGCCCGCATGTATCAATCACCCAAGCAAACAGCGGAAGCCGCGCCCTACCGTGTGCATGACCGCAGCCAACCGACCGACACGCTGGTGGAGGACGTGCGCGCCGGGCTCGGCACGTCCCCGAAGCGCCTGCCGGCCAAATACTTTTACGACGAGACCGGTTCCCGCCTTTTCGAGGCGATCTGCGCCACACCGGAGTACTACCCGACCCGCACCGAGGACGCATTGCTGCGGATGCATGCCGCAGAGATCATGGACCTTGCCGGTCCGGCCATCCTGGTGGAATTTGGCAGCGGCAGCGCGGAGAAGAGCGAGCACCTGCTGGCGGCACAGGACGGTGAGCTGGTGTATGTGCCGGTGGATGTCTGCGAACCGGTCATCGAGATCGCCGCACATCGCCTGTTGGGGCGTTTTCCCGCGCTCCGCGTGGAAGCCATCGTCGGCGAGTATGAACGTCCCGGTGACCTGCCGCTGCCGGATTCCGGGGCGCGACTGTTCGCCCTGATCGGCAGCACGATCGGCAACCTGGCCGAGGCAGAGGCGGTGGATTTCCTGGTATCGCTGCGCAGACGCATGGGGCCGGCCGACCGGTTCCTGCTGGGCGTGGATCGAGTGAAACCGACCGCCGTCCTGAATGCGGCCTACAACGATGCCGCGGGGCTTACGGCGGCGTTCAACCTCAATGTGCTGGATGTCCTCAACCGGGAACTGGCAGGTGATTTTCGCAAGCAGGAATTCGAGCACCTGGCGTTCTTCGACGAACACAAGGAACAGGTGGAAATGCACCTGCGCGCCCTCCGCAAACACCGCGTTCACCTTCCGGGAGCGGAACTGGTGGTGGACTTCGACGCCGGCGAGACCCTGCGCACGGAAATCAGCCGCAAATTCACCCGGGCCAGCCTGACGCGTCTGCTGGCTGCCGCCGGCATGCGTGCGCTTCGCCATTTCACCCCGGAAAACGAGTATTTTTCACTGGTACTGGCGGCCGCCGAATCCGGCCATAACGGTTGACACCAACCGGCCCTTGGCTATGCTGATCTGCGGGGGCGCGCCGTGTGTTCCCAATAAAAACAAAACAGACCACAGCAGAGGAGACCATGAGCGCTGCCACCCCCCAGTCCCTGTGGGCACTGGTTGAGCCGTCCTTCTCCATTCACCAGGACCGGTCCGCCTGGATCCGCCGCCTGTCGGGTGGCAAGCGTGAACATCACAGCTACCAGGAAATTGAGACCGCCGTGCTGGACGCAGCGGACCGTATGCGCGAACAGGGTGTTGGGGCCGGAGATATCGTCGCCATCCGCGCCCCGAATGGTCCGGAGTGGGGGATCACGGGGCTGGCCGCCTGGCGGGTCGGGGCGATCGTTGCACCGCTGCATACCGGTAGTTCCACATCCGAGCTTTCCCGCCAACTGGAGTCCCTGCAGCCGAAGCGCTTCCTGACCTGGCCTTCGCTGGACGCACTCCCCGGGCAGGCGGAGCTGATACAGGTACAGCGGGACCCGCAACGCATCAACCGCGAACGACAGCAAAAAGCCGGCGGCGCACCGGAGGCGGAAGCCGTACGCATGTATACCTCCGGGAGTACCGGTACCCCCAAGGTTGTGCGTCTGAGCCACGCCAACATCATTTCCAACGTGCTCACCGCCACGACCTGCGTGCACATTCGTCCCCATGAACGTTTTCTTTCGCTGCTGCCGTTATCGCACATGATGGAGATCACGGGCGGCCTGTTCCTGGCCCTGTACACGGGTTCCACGATGGTCCTGCCGCGGGTGCTGGCAGCGGCGGAAATCATTGCCGCCCTGGGTGAAGAACGAATCTCGGTGCTGATCGCCGTGCCGCGCTTGTTTCGCAACATCATGATCGGCATGGAAAAGAAGCTGGGTGCTGCCGGTGGCGCCATGCGCGCCTACCGGGCCCTGCTGCGCGCCTCCCCGCCGTTCCTGCGCAAACACCTGAACGCGCCGGTACGGCGCAAGCTTGGGGGACGGATTACCGCCTGGGTAAGTGGAGGCGCACGTCTGGACCCGGATATCACGCTGTACTTCCAGGCTCTCGGATTTCCCCTGCGCCAGGGCTATGGATTGACCGAAACCTCGCCGTTGCTGAGTGTCCAGGATGAGTTCGAAGCGCACGTGGAATCGGTAGGCCGGCCAATCCAGGGCTGCGAGGTGCGCATTGCCGACCCGGATGCCAGTGGCAGCGGTGAGTTGCTGGTGCGGGGTGACAACCTGATGATGGGATACCTGGATCCCAGGCACAACGCGGAAGCCATGCAGGACGGCTGGTTTCACAGCGGAGACATTGCGCGCCTGGAAAACGGCAAGATTTTTATTACCGGCCGAAGCAAGCGCCTGATTGTCACCGAGGCGGGCAAGAACGTGTATCCGGAAGAGCTGGAGACCCTGCTCGAGCGCATGCCGGGAGTGACCGAGGCGGCGGTTATCGAAATGGACCTGAAGCCGGTGGCTCTACTTGCCGTCGAAGGAGACGAGCCGGAGGCCCGGGCGCGCCAGATTCTGCGCGAATTCAACGCCCAGGCCGCCAGCCACAACCAGATCAGCCGTTTCGCTTTGGTGGAGGAAATGCCGAAAACCCCGGTGGGCAAAGTGGCCCTGCCGGTCCTGCCCGAGGTTTTCGTGCAGCGGGAGGTCCGCCGCACAGGCTAGATCCAGGTACCCCGGGGCGGGTCAGCCCCTGCGCTATGCCGGTTTCCGTGGCCGGATTACTGAGGAGAAAATCATGCCGGTCTTTCCGATCCTCGAGTTTCTCGCCTATCTGTTTATTTTTGTGGTCGGCCTGGGCATCGCCTGGGTGGTGGTCCTCTACGTCATTGATGTCACCCAGACCAGCCAGGCCATTCGCCGCAATTACCCGGTGGTCGGCCGGTTCCGCTACCTGTTCGAGACCATGGGCGAATTTTTTCGCCAGTATTTTTTCGCCATGGATCGCGAGGAGTTGCCATTCAACCGGGCGGAACGAAGCTGGGTGTACCGGGCCTGTAAGGACCTTAGTAATACCGTGGCCTTCGGCTCGACCCGGAATATCCGGTCCCAGGGCACGATCTTTTTCGTCAACACCGCTTTTCCAACCCTGGAGACCGACGCCGCCCCGGTCGCGGAGGTGACCATCGGGCCG
>JAJDOE010000140.1 GCA_022340345.1 Gammaproteobacteria bacterium | reverse complement strand
CGATTCCGACCCTTTTTGACCCCTTCGTTTTCAAGGATATTCCCCGCATGAATCGTCCCGAGGTGCTCATCGTGCTCGATGGCTGGGGCTACCGGGAAGGCGGCCGTTTCAACGCCATCGAAGCCGCAAATACCCCCAACTGGGACCGGCTGTGGGCAAGCTGCCCGCACACCCTGCTGCAGGCCTCCGCCGGCCACGTGGGCCTGCCGGACGAGCAGATGGGCAACTCGGAGGTCGGACACCTCAACCTGGGCGCCGGGCGGGTGGTCTACCAGGACTACACCCGCATCAACCTCGCCATCGAGACCGGTGAGTTCGCCGCCAATCCGGTACTGACCGCGGTGCTGGATCAGGCACGGGCCGGCGGCGGCGCCGTACACGTGCTCGGCCTGCTGTCTCCCGGCGGCGTGCATTCCCATCAGGACCAGATCATTGCGATGCTGGAAATGGCCGCACGCCGCGGTACCGAACGCCTGTACCTGCACGCCTTTCTGGACGGCCGCGACACCCCGCCGCGCAGCGCGCTGGCTTCCGTGGCGTTGGTGGAGGATCACCTCACCTCCCTGGGCCGTGGGCGCATCGCATCGGTGGTGGGCCGCTACTACGCGATGGACCGGGATCGCCACTGGCAACGCACCCAGGCGGCCTACCAACTGCTGACCGCGGGCCGCGGCGAGCATACCGCCGCCAGTGCCCGCGAGGCAGTCGAGTCCGCCTACGCCCGGGGCGAAAACGACGAGTTCGTACATGCCACGGCTATCGTTCCGCCGGGCCAGGAGCCGGTGACCATCAACGACGGCGACGCCGTCATCATGATGAACTTCCGAGCCGACCGGGCCCGCCAGATTACGCAGGCCTTCATCGATCCGGTGTTTGACGGATTCCAGCGCGATCCGCATCCGCAAGCTCTCAGTTATGTCTGCCTGACCGAATACCAGGCGGACTTCGATGCGCCGGTGGCCTTCCCTCCGGAGGAACTGCTCAACGTATTCGGGGAGTGTCTGGCGCGGGCGGGCATGCGCCAGTTGCGCCTGGCGGAAACGGAAAAGTACGCCCACGTGACTTTCTTTTTCAATGGTGGGCGAGAGAAGCCGTTCCCCGGCGAGGAGCGCGTGCTGATCCCTTCCCCGCGGGACGTTGCCACCTATGACGAAAAGCCCGAGATGAGCGCACCGCAGGTCACCGATGCGTTGGTGCATGCCATCACCACGGGTGGGTTTGACGCAATCATCTGTAACTTCGCCA
The DNA here is from genome assembly GCA_022340345.1 of Gammaproteobacteria bacterium. Taxonomy (GTDB): domain Bacteria; phylum Pseudomonadota; class Gammaproteobacteria; order HyVt-429; family HyVt-429; genus JAJDOE01. The sequence goes on along the minus strand of JAJDOE010000140.1, from coordinate 9,366 downwards.
ATGCCGACATGGTCGGCCACAGCGGACGATTCGAAGCGGCCGTGCAGGCCATCGAAGCCATTGACCGCTGCCTGGGCCGCATCATTGACGCCCTGTCCGAGCACGGTGGTGAAATGCTGATTACCGCGGATCACGGCAACGCGGAGCAGTTATACGATGACGCCACCGGACAGAACCACACCGCCCATACCACCAACCCGGTACCGCTGGTGTTTTTCGGGCGCCCCGGGAGCCTGAAAGAGGGTGGCTCCCTGCAGGACATCGCACCCACGCTGCTGACTCTGCTGGGTCTGCCCATCCCCGGGGAAATGACCGGGAAGCCCCTGCTGCAACTGCGGGAAGCGCCGGACTCGGCGCCGGTACGCCGGCATCAGCAGGGAAACTGAGCGCCGCCGCCGGTCGCTGACCGTCGGGCTGTTGTTGACCCTGGCGGCAACCCAGGCCGCGCCCGCCGCTGATGACCAGGCGAAACTGGAGCAGGTGCGCCAGCAGATCGCTGAGCTGGCGCGCTCCATCGAAGGCACCACCCAGCAACGGGACCAGGAACGGGCCGCGCTGCGCGAAATCGAAAAGCGGCTGGCGGAGCTGGGCCAGCGCCTTGCCGATACCACCGCCTCTCTGGCGGAAGCCAGCAAACAACTCCACCAGGCACGCCAGCGTGCGGCAGAGCTGGAGCGCACACTGGCTGGGCAAAAGGCCCGGCTGGCTTCGGAACTGCGCGACGCCTACATGCAGGGGCGCCAGCCGTACCTGAAACTGCTGCTGAATGCGGAGGACCCGGCGCTGGTCAGTCGCCACCTGGCCTACTACGGGTATTTCCGCGCCGCCCGCGCCACGCGCATCCAGGCCTGGCGGGAGGCGCTGGCGGAACTGGAAGCCGCGCGGCGCGCGATTTCGCAGCGAGAGGCGGAACTGCAGGCGCTACATGCGGGTCAACAGAGGGACCAGGCACAAAACGAAACGGCCCGTAAACAACGCCGGGTGATCGTCCTGCGCCTGGAAACCGCTCTCCAGGACCAGCAACAGCGCCTGACCGGCCTGCGGCAGGACGAGGAAAGACTCCGTAGCCTGCTCGCAGGCCTGACCCTGATCGTGGACGAACTGGCAGCGCCAGCGGGCGAGGCCTTCGCGCAGACCCGGGGCAAACTGGCGCTGCCCGTATCCGCCCGGCCGCGGGCGCGGTACGGAACCCCGCGCCAGGGCGGGCTGCGCTGGGAAGGCCTGTTTTTTGACCTCGAGCCGGGCCAGGAGGTGCGCGCTATTTTCCGTGGCCGGGTGGCTTTTGCAGATTGGTTCGGCGGCCTGGGCCTGCTGGTGATCGTGGATCACGGCGACGGCTATATGAGCCTGTACGGACACAACCAGGCGCTGCTGGTACAGACCGGCGACTGGATCGAGGCCGGGCAGGAACTGGCGGTCAGCGGCGAAAGTGGCGGGCTTGCCAGACCCGGTTTATATTTCGAGCTACGGCACAACGGCCGCCCACGCAATCCACTGGAGTGGTGTCGCCTGGGTTGAATTACGCGGACATCCGCGTCGCGCCGTTTTTGGAGCAACATTAAATACTATGAAGCAGACTACACGCACGATTCTTGTCCTGACTCTTGGCATGTTCCTCGGCCTGGGCCTGAGCATGCATCGGGATGTCCTGGCCGAACGCCAGGAAAACAAGCTCGGTCCGTTGCCGCTGGAAGAACTACAGAGCTTTGCCGAGATCTTCGGCAAGGTGAAGAGCGACTACGTGGAACCGGTGGAGGACAAGGTCCTTATCGAATATGCCATCAAGGGAATGCTGTCTGGCCTGGATCCCCACTCCGCGTATCTGGATCCCGACAGCTACCGCGAGGTGCGCATCGGCACCGAGGGTGAGTTCGGTGGCCTGGGTATTGAAGTCAGCATGGAGAACGGCTTCGTCAAGGTGGTATCACCCATCGACGACACCCCCGCCCAGCGCGCCGGACTTGAATCCGGTGATCTGATCATTCGCATCAATGACGAGCCGGTGAAGGGCATGGTGCTAATGGACGCGGTCAAGAAGATGCGTGGCAAGCCTGGCACGGACATCGAGCTGAGCATTGCCCGCGAGGGCCGCAACAAGCCATTCCAGGTGACGATCACCCGCGACATTATCAAGATTCGCAGCGTGCGCAGTAACCTGCTGGAAAAGGGCTACGGCTACGTGCGCATCAGCCAGTTCCAGGGCAACACCGTGGAATTCCTGCATGACCACCTGGACAAGCTGCGTAAGGAAAGCGGTGGCGAACTGGAAGGCCTGGTGCTGGACCTGCGCAATAATCCCGGAGGCGTTCTCAACGCCGCGGTGGGCGTCGCGGATACTTTCCTGCGCAAGGGCAAGATCGTCTATACCGAGGGGCGAGTAAAAGACTCCCAGTTGAGCTTTAACGCAACCCCGGTTTCACGAATCGGCCAGGCGCCGATGGTGGTGCTGGTAAACGAAGGCTCGGCATCGGCATCGGAAATCGTGGCAGGCGCCCTGCAGGACCATCGCCGCGCCGTCATCATGGGAACAAAGACCTTTGGCAAGGGCAGCGTGCAGACCATCGTTCCGGTACGCAATGGCGCGGCAGTGAAGATCACCACCGCGCGCTATTACACCCCGAACGGCCGTTCCATCCAGGCCAAGGGCATCGAGCCCGACGTGGAAGTCAAGCGCGCCAAGATCGAGACGGCGGATGACGAGAGCGCGCGCCGCACCAGCGAGGCGGACCTGCGCGGCCACCTCGAGAACGACAAGGAAGACGCGGCGACCAACGACGAGAAGCCCGCCGACAAGGATAGCGCCGAGAAGAAGGTCGCGGAACAACTGGCCAAGGACTACCAGTTGCAGCAGGCCCTGAACCTGCTCAAGGGCGTAAATATCGTACGCGCCCACCAGACCGAAGGATTGTAAATGCCACGGGTGCTGGTGCCGCTGGCTGAGGGTTTTGAAGAACTCGAAGCGGTCACCATCATCGACCTGCTGCGACGCGGCGGAATCGAAGTGGACGTTGCCGGCCTGCAGGCCGGCAACGTACGCGGCAGCCGCCAGACGATGATTGCCCCCGATCTGAGCCTCGACGAAGCCGGCGGGCGCGACTACGACATGGTGGTGCTACCCGGTGGACTTCCCGGGGCCACCAATCTGGATGAAGACCCGCGTATCCACCAGATCCTGCATTCCCTGCACGACCGGGGGCGCTACACGGCGGCCATTTGCGCGGCGCCATTGGTGCTGGCAAAGGCAGGACTGCTGAGCGGCCGGCGCGCCACGGGCTTTCCCGGCACGCTGGAAGCCACCGGTGCCCCGGATATCGAAATCACCGGCGGGTCGGTCGAGCGGGACGGCACCGTGATTACCTCCCGCGGTCCGGGCACCGCCATGGATTTCGCCCTGACCCTGATCGAGACCCTCACCAATCGCGGTAACCGCGATCAGGTTGAAGCAACGCTGCAACGGGATCCGGCCGGCCCCGCTGCAACGGCCTGACTTCCTCAACCCAGCGGGATGCGCTGGCCCGGGGCCCCTACAGACACCGGTGCCTGCAGGCGCTCGCGCAGGTGTTTCGCCAACGCGTCCGAACTGTCCGGCTCTCCATGCACCAGCACCAGCGGCGGCCGGTTGACAAAGTGTTCATACCAACTCGTCAGTCCCGCCTGGTCCGCGTGGGCTGAAAGTCCACCGACGGTATGGACGTTGGCGCGCACCTTGATGGTCTCGCCCCACAATTTAATTTCCCGCGCGCCGTCCACGATGGCCCGGCCCAGGGTTCCGGTTGCCTGGTAGCCGACGAAGATCAGGTGGCAGCCGCGACGCCAGATATTGTGTTTCAGGTGGTGGCGGATGCGTCCACCGGTGCACATGCCGCTGGCGGAAATAATGATCGCGCCGCTGCTAATGCGGTTTACCCGCATAGACTGGTTTGTTGTTTGCGACAAGCTCAGGTTGGGCAGAACTGTCTTTCTCTGGTCCCGGTTCCATAACCGCCGGGCTTCCGCGTCGTATAGTTCATTGTGCCGGTAGTACACCTCGGTGGCGGCGATCGCCATGGGGCTGTCGAGCACGATCTGCCAGCGATCCAGTGACCAGGCATCAAAATTCCGGGCAAACAAGTACAGCAGGTCCTGGGTTCGGCCCACGGCGAACGCGGGGATCAGGACGTTGCCCTTGCCGCTGCGCGCGGATTCGATAATTTCGCCGATCTCCTGCCAGGTCTGCTGCAAGCTGCGGTGCAGCCGATCGCCGTAGGTGCTTTCCATAAGTACCAGGTCCGCCTCACGGATAACCGCCGGGTCTTCCAGAATGGGCGCCCCCGTTTGACCGAGGTCCCCGCTGAACACCAGCTTTCGCGCAACGCCATTTTCACTGAGCTCCAGCTCAACAATCGCCGAGCCCAGGATGTGTCCCGCGTCATGCAGGCACAGCCTGAGGCCGGGCCCGATGCGTTGGCGCTTGCCGTAGGCCAGGCCCTTGAACTGCCGCAGGGCGGCGCGGGCGTCGTCCAGCGTGTACAGGGGTTCCAGGGGCGGTAGCTCCCTGCGTGCGCGTTTACGATTTTCCCACTCCGCGTCGCGTTCGTTCAGATAAGCGGCGTCCTTGAGCATGATGCGGCACAGATCCCGACAGGCACGATGGGTATAAATCGGCCCGCGGAAGCCGGCCCGGACCAGCAGTGGCAGGCGACCGGAATGATCGATGTGTGCATGGCTGAGAACCACCGCGTCGATGGCGGCGGGATCAAAAGGGAACGCGTCGCGATTGCCTTGCTCGTCCTTGGCCAGCCCCTGGATGAGTCCGCAATCCAGCAGCACCTGCTGGCCGGCGACCCGTACCAGGTAACAGGACCCGGTGACCCGTCCGGCGCCGCCCAGAAGCTGGATATCCACGATTCGCTAGCCCGCGACGCGGCCCGGCTCGTCCTGTCGCGAGGAGGCAACCACTTCGAGTCCCGCCGCTTGCAGCGCTGCGAGCAGGTGATCGATGTGTGCGCGGTCCGAGGTCTCCACCACGCAGGTCGCCAGTACCTGGGCCACTTCCGGACCCGAGAACGCCCGGTCATGGGCTATCTGCTTGACGCTGGCGCCGGCGTCGGCGATCAGCCGGGTAAGCGCCGCCAATCCGCCCGGGCGATCGCTGATCACCGCGGTAAAGCGGAACAGGCGGCCGTCACGCACCAGACCGTGTTCGATGATGCGGTCGAGAATGGTGAGGTCGATGTTGCCACCGCAGAGCAGCAACACGACACGTTTCCCGGACAAGCCCGTCAGCTGGCCACCGATGAAGGCCGCCAGTGGAGCGGCGGCGGCGCCCTCCACCACGCTCTTTTCCAGTTCGATGAGCCGGAACACGGCCATGGCCAGGTCGGCTTCGCTGACCTGCACCAGCTCATCAATGCGTGGATCCGCCAGGGCAAAAGCGTTTTCGCCAACGCCGCCGGTAGCCAGGCCATCTGCCAGGGTATTGCGGGGTTCCGTGGCGACCGGGCGGCCCGCGCGGCGCGCGGCGGAGAAGTTGGCGGCACGCTCCGCTTCCACGCCGATGATCTGTACCTCCGGGCGCAGGGATTTCACCGCCAGCGCCACCCCGGCAATCAGTCCGCCACCACCCACCGGCGCAACGATCGCTTCCACCCCGGGCACCTGTTCGAGAACCTCCAGGGCCATGGTGCCCTGGCCGGCGATGATGGCGGGATCATCGAAGCCGTGCACGTAGCGCAGGCCGCCCGCCTCGGCCTCCTGGTCGGCGCGTTTCCGCGCCTCGGCGAAACTCGCGCCCGCCTTGATGACCCGGGCCCCCAGTTTCTCGCAGGTACTCGCCTTGATGAGCGGCGCGAAGCGCGGCATGACCACCGTCACCGGAATCCCGAGTCGCTTGCCGTGCCACGCCAGTCCCAGGGCGTGATTGCCCGCGGAGGCCGCTACCACTCCCCGCCTGCGCGCTGCCTCGTCGAGTTGCAACAAGGCGTTCAGGGCGCCGCGCTCCTTGAAGCTGCCGGTACGCTGCAGGTAATCCAGCTTGCTCCAAACCCGGCAGCCGCACAGTTCCGACAACGGGATCGACTCGGGGCAAGGAGTGTGAACCACCCCTTCCGCGATGCGCTCGCGGGCACCCTGGATGTCCTGGATGGTCAGCATATTTGATTCCGGCGGCGGCTTTCCCGACACGAAAGCCTAGCCCGGTTGGGCGCTAACGGAAAGGTTGCAGTAGGTGGCAGGATTTCGCTCTTCGGAATCGTCGAGCGCCGCGCCCTCGACTTTGAACTCCTGGACCGAACCGCGGGGAAATGGAGGAACCAGCACGCGGGACGGTGGTTGGCATTTCCTCCCGGGCCACCGCGGCTGCGCGCCCACCGGCCCCGCTCGCCAGTCATCGGAAAATCGTGCCAGCCCGGCACCCGCGGATCGGATCAGTCGCGAGGCCAGGCGGCAAGCAGCAGCATGACCCCTGCGCCGCCCAGCAGCCAGCTGAATACGGGAACACGGCCCGCCATCAGCGGTGAATAGCCATCCAGGGCACTGACCAGCACAGCCCCCAGCAGCAGGGTCGCTCCAACCAGGCCGACGAAACTGCGTTGCTGGCCGCGGCGCACTTCCTCCCGCAACTTCCTGATGTCGTCGTTGCGCCACTCCACGCTGAGCTGATCGCGGCTCGCCTTGCTCAGCACCGTGTGCACCAGGTTGGGCAGTTCCGGCACCACCCGCCACCACAACGGCGCCTGTTGCCGCAGAGATTCGCGAAAGGCCTTGGGCCCGTGACGCTCGCGCATCCAGCGCTCCAGGAAGGGCTTGGCGGTCTCCCACAGGTCCAACTCCGGGTACAGGCGCCGCCCAAGACCCTCGATGTTGAGCAGGGTTTTCTGTAACAGCACCAGTTGCGGCTGCACCTCCATGTCGAAACGGCGCGCGGTCTGGAACAGGTGAATCAGCAGGCGGCCGAAGGAAATCTCCGCGATCGGCCGCGCAAAGATCGGCTCGCACACCGTGCGCACCGCTGCCTCGAACTCATTGAGGCGGGTTCCCACCGGCACCCAGCCGGCATGCAGGTGGGCCGCCGCCACCGCACGATAGTCCCGGTTGAAGAAGGCCAGCAGATTTTCCGCCAGGTACTGCTGGTCGACTTCGTTCAGGGTACCCATGATGCCGAAATCCACCGCCCGGTACTGGCCTTCCGGCGACACGAAAATGTTGCCCGGATGCATGTCGGCGTGAAAGAAGCCGTCGCGGAAGGCCTGGGTAAAAAAGATCTCGACGCCATTGTGGGCGAGCCGCTTCATGTCCACGCCGGCGGCGCGGATCGCCTCGACGTCGGCGATGGGGATGCCGTGGATGCGCTCCATCACCATCACATTGCGACGGGTGAGGTCCCAGTACACCTTCGGAACGTAAGTCAGGTCGGTGTCCTGGGAATTGGTGCGCAACTGGCTGGCGTTGGCCGCCTCGCGGCGAAGATCGAGCTCATCCTCCAGGTGGCGGGCGAACTGGTCGATTACCTCCACCGGGCGCAGGCGCCGGGCCGGCTCCCAGTAGCGCAACGCCAGCTGCGCGAGCCGGTACAGCAGCGCCAGATCACGCTGGATGACCGACTCGATGCCGGGTCGCAGCACCTTGACCGCCACCTCGGTGCCGTCATGCAGTTCCGCCAGGTGTACCTGCGCGACCGAGGCCGAGGCCAGCGGGTCGCGTTCAAAGCGGCTGAAATGCGCGTCCAGCGGCTCGCCATAGGCGGCCTCGACAATATCCACCGCCGTGGATCCGGTAAACGGACGCGCCTGGTCCTGCAGCCGCGCAAGCTCGCTGGCTATGTCGTCCGGCAGCAGATCCGGCCGGGTGGACACCATCTGCCCGAACTTGACGAAGATCGGCCCCAGGTCTTCCAGCGCCTCGCGCAACCGCACCGCCCGCGGCCGGGTATCGCGCCGGAACCATCGCCACGGCAAAAGGCGCAGCACAAAACGATAGGGCCGCAGCAGGTGCAGATGGACCACGTACTCGTCGAGCCCGTGGCGCACCAGGATGCGGGTAATCCCTGCAAGGCGGCGGCTCACGGCCCGGAATCCCGCAGGGCCCGCAATCGCGCGATGCGCGCCGCCAGGCGCTCGGCGTCATCGCGCAGGTCTTCCACCCGTCGGCTGAAACGCTCCACCGCCACGGCTGGCGCCAGGATTCGTGACTCCTCTTCCAGGTACTCCTGAATATCGGAACCGAAGATGCTAACCGCCTGTCGGGTCCATGCCAGCGCATCGCGTCCGGCTGCCGCGAGGTGGTGTGCGGCCACATCGCCGACACGCTGTGCCAGCAGTTCTTCCGGGTCGGGACGGATTCCCGCCAGCACCGTGCGCAAGCGCTGGGCGAGTGCGACATCGCCGCTGACATTGAGCGTGCCCGCATCCAGCCGCCCGGACAGCCCGGCCCCTGCCAGTGCCACCGCGGAACCGGACAGCGTGAGTTGCGCCCCGGTGTCGCCTTCGTCGGCCATGAGGTCGAAACGGCCAGCGGCAAAGCGCACCAGGAACGGCGCCAAGCCGGTGAGCTCCACACGCAGCAAGGTACCATCCAGCTCGGCCAGCCCACGCATGCCATCCGGATCGCTGCGCGCCAGCAGCTCACCAAGAACCGAGGCGACGCGGCTCAGCACTGCCGTGTCAGGACGCCCGGTCACGGCTCCAGCCGCCAGGACTTGTGCAGCGCGACGATCCCACCCGCCAGGTTGAAGATCTCGACCCGCCCGAAGCCCGCTGCCTGCAGCAGTCCCTTGAGGGTCTGCTGGTCCGGGTGGCGGCGAATGCTTTCCGCCAGGTAGCGATAGCTGGCTTCGTCGTCCGCTACCAGCCGACCCAGCCTGGGCAGCACCGAAAACGAATAGGCATCGTAGAGCTTGCCGAGCAGCCGGGAGCGGGGCCGGGAAAATTCCAGCACCAGCAGCCGTCCGCCGGGTTTCAGTACCCGGTACATGGATGCCAGCGCCGCGGGAATGCGCGTCACATTGCGCAGTCCGAAACCGATGGTGACGCAGTCGAACTGCGCATCCGCCAGCGGAAGGCATTCCGCGTCCGCCTGCAGAAAGGACAACGGGGAAACCAGTCCACGATCCAGTAAGCGCTCGCGCCCGCGCGCGAGCATGGCGGCGTTGATGTCCGCCACCACCACCTTGCCATCCGCACCGACCTGGGCGGCAAGTCCCGCGGCAAGATCGCCAGTGCCTCCGGCCACATCCAGGGCACACTGCCCGGCGCGCAGGCCGGTCTGGGCAAGCGCAAAGCGCTTCCACAGACGGTGTATGCCCAGGGACATCAGGTCGTTCATGAGATCGTAACTGCCGGCCACCGAAGTAAACACGCCACCCACGCGAGCCGCCTTCTGCGCCTCCGG
>JAJDOE010000108.1 GCA_022340345.1 Gammaproteobacteria bacterium | reverse complement strand
CGTTGCCCCCGCTTCCAGCAGCACTTCGTTGATCTCCCGGGCGGCCAACTGGTCCATCAGCGCTTCCAGGTCCACCGCCCGGTGTTGCGCGGGCAGGTACAACACCTCCGCGCCCCTGGACCGGAGGGCCTTTGCGTATCCAGCGTCGTCGTTGGCCGTGACCAGCAGGCACGGACCGTCATCCAGGACCTTCGCGTCCGGCGGCGTGCTCAGGTTGCTGTCGATGATTACCCGCAGGGGCTGCCGCTCGGACTCCGGAAGACGGACGTTCAGGGAGGGATCATCCGCGAGCACGGTACCGATGCCGGTAAGCACGGCGGAGCTGCGCGCGCGCCAATGTTGCACGTCCAGGCGCGCGGCCTCGCCCGTGATCCACTTGCTCTCACCGCTGGCCATGGCGGTGCGGCCATCCAGGCTCGCGCCCAGCTTGGCGCGCACCCAGGGGCGCTTTCTTTCCATTCGGCTGACGAAACCGGGGTTCAGATCCCGCGCTGCCTGCTGCATGAGACCCATGTCCAGATGGATGCCGGCATCTCGCAAGCGCGCTCCACCGCCCGTAGCGGCCGGATTCGGATCCGCCATCGCCGCCACCACCCGCTCTACCCCGGCGCGAATCAGCGCCGGCGTACACGGACCGGTACGGCCCTGGTGGTCGCAGGGCTCCAGCGTGACATAGACGGTTGCCCCTCGGGCGCCTTCACCGGCGGCCTCCAGAGCACGGATCTCCGCATGCGCTTCACCGGCACGCTCGTGCCAGGCCTCCGCCACCACCTGGTCGTCACGCACGATCACGCAACCCACCCGCGGGTTGGGGTCCGTGGTGTTCAGGCCGCGTTCCGCCAGCCGCAGCGCGCGCGCCATGTATCGCCGGTCACGGGCGCTGCCGCTCATTTGTCGCCTTTACGCCGGTTCGGGCGGGCATCTCCGGGCAGCAGGGAAAGCTGACTCTTCTTGACCGCCCTGGGGGGCTCCGCCTGCAGCCGGCGGACCTCGGCGCTGAAGGCGTCCACCGTTTCAAAGCTGCGGTAGACCGAAGCAAAGCGCACGTAGGCCACCTGGTCGAGTTCCGCCAGTTCTTCCATGACCCACTCACCGACCTGCTTGCACGGCAATTCCCGCTCGCCATTGGCCAGTGCCTGGTGAATGATCCGATGAATCATCGCCTCCACCGCGTCCGTGTCGATCGGCCGTTTTTCCAGCGCGCGAAAAATTCCGCCACGCAGTTTTTCCTCGGAGAAGGGTTCGCGGCGGCCATCGGACTTGATAAGGCGAGGCAAACGAAGTTCGGCCCGCTCAAAGGTGGAGAAGCGCTCCTTGCAGACCATGCACTCGCGCCGGCGACGCACGGAATCCCCGTTGTCAGCCAGGCGCGAGTCGATCACGCGGGTCTCCTCAGCTGAGCAGAACGGGCAATACACGTAATATCTAGCCCTCGGGCATGTATACGGGAAAACGTGCGCACAGTTCCAGCACCTGCTGGCGAATGCGCTGCTGCAGGTCCTGGTTGCCGATGTCATCCAGCACGTCGCACATCCAGCCACTCAGCTGTCGGACCTCGGTGGTACCGAATCCCCGGGTTGTAATCGCCGGCGTGCCCACGCGGATGCCACTGGTAACGAAGGGCGAGCGCGGTTCGTTGGGCACCGTGTTCTTGTTGACAGTGATGTTGGCGGCGCCCAGCGCCGCCTCCGCATCCTTGCCGGTGATATCCTTCTTGATCAGGTCCACCAGCATCAGGTGGTTGTCGGTGCCGCCGGAAACCACGCTGAAATTCCGCTCCAGGAACACCGCGGCCATGCTCCGCGCGTTGTCCACCACCTGGCCCTGGTAGTCGGCGAAATCCGGTTGCTGGGCCTCCAGCAGCGCCACCGCCTTGGCGGCGATCACGTGCATCAGCGGCCCGCCCTGGGTTCCCGGGAATACCAGGGAATTCAGCTTCTTGTGAATTTCCTCGTTGTCGCGAGCCAGGATCATGCCGCCGCGGGGTCCGCGCAGGGTTTTATGAGTCGTGGTTGTAGTCACATCCGCGATGGGAACCGGGTTGGGATAGTGTCCGGTAGCGCACAGGCCCGCGACATGTGCCATGTCGACCATCAGGAATGCGTCCACCTCGTCCGCGATGCGCCGGAATCGTTCCCAGTCCACGACCCGCGAATAGGCGCTGAATCCGGCAACGATCATGCGCGGACGGTGCTCTTTGGCCAGCGCTTCCACCTGCGCGTAGTCAATCCGTGCCGTGTCCGGTTCGAGCCCGTACTGCACGGCGTTGAACAACTTGCCGGAAAAATTCACCTTGGCGCCATGGGTGAGGTGACCACCCTCCGACAGGCTCATGCCGAGGATCGTGTCGCCAGGGGCGCACAGGGCCAGGTACGCGGCGGCGTTGGCCTGGGAGCCGGAATGGGGTTGCACATTGGCGTAGGCGGCGCCAAATAACTCGCGGGCGCGCTCCTGGGCGAGCCGTTCGGCGGTATCGACGTTCTCACACCCGCCGTAGTACCGCTTGCCGGGATAGCCTTCCGCATATTTGTTGGTCAGCACCGTACCCTGGGCCTGCATCACCCGGGGGCTGGCGTAGTTTTCCGAGGCGATCAGCTCGATGTGCTCTTCCTGGCGCCGTCGCTCCTGTTCCAGGGCCTGCCAAAGGGCGTCGTCGAAACCGGCGATGGTCATCTGGTTGCTGAACATGGATCTCGTGTACTCCAGGTTTGGGCGCTACTACCGCGCAACGGACCGGTTCCGGGGACGATTCCCGCCACGGCTACAAGGATATCCGATCCCCGCTGGGTGCGCATGGAAGCCACGCCGGCGGCTAGCTTGGGCGGCTAGCTTGGTCCCTGCCGGGAATGGCCCGAAAACGCCCTCAGGGCGTGACGTCGGCGCCCTCCTTCTTCGGCAGCAGCATGTCCTCCCGGGACAGGCCCAGCATCAGCACCAGCGGGCTGGCGACGAAGATGGAGGAATAGGTGCCGATCACAACGCCGATGATCAGGGCAATGGAAAAACCGCGAATGACCTCACCGCCCAGGAAGAACAGGGCCAGCAACACCAGCATGGTGGTGACCGAGGTCAGCAGCGTACGCGGCAGGGTCTGGTTGATAGCGCTGTTCATGATTTCCACCGTACCGCCCTTGCGGATGCGACGGAAATTCTCGCGGATGCGGTCGAACACGACGATCGTGTCGTTCAGCGAGTAGCCAATCACCGCCAGGATGGCCGCCATCACCGTGAGCGAAAATTCCAGTTGCAGGATCGAAAACACACCTACGGTGATCACTACGTCGTGAATGAGGGCGGCAATGGCGCCCATGGAAAAACGCCACTCGAAGCGCAGCGCCACGTAGACCATGATCAGGGCCATGGCGTACAGCATCGCCAGCCCGCCTTTCTCGGTCAGTTCCTTGCCCACCTGGGGGCCGACAAACTCCACCCGCCGCATCTGAACGGTGCAGGCACCGGATTCACCTTTGATCACACAGGTCTGGTCGCGGCCCGGGCGCTGCTCCGGCGCCAGCGTCTCGCCCCGCGCGTCGCGCAACAGCTTCATGACCTGGTCGCTGAGCTCGGCGCTGGCCACGTCCGCCTGCACCGGCAGGCGCACCATGAGGTCCCGCGCGGTGCCGAAATACTGTACGACGGCCTTTCCGAATCCGCCGGCCGCCAGCCGTTCCCGTACATGGGAAATCTCCACCGCTTCGTCGAAGCCGATCTCCACCACGGTTCCACCGGTGAAGTCGATGCCGAGGTTCAGGCCACGGCTAAAGACGGAAGCCAGCCCCACGACGATAAGAAAAACCGAAAACGCCAGCGCAATGCGGCGCATTCCGAGAAAGTTGACGTTGGTCTTTCCTCGAATGATTTTCATATCAGATGGGCAACTTGCTGAGCCGTCGGCCGCCCCAGGCGAGATTGACCACGCCGCGGGTCACCATGATGGCGGTGAACATGGAAGTCAGGATGCCGACACTCAGGGTCACGGCG
>JAJDOE010000103.1 GCA_022340345.1 Gammaproteobacteria bacterium | reverse complement strand
TGCCTTTTCCGATCGTGGTATTCAGACTGATGTGCCCGCCGAGCTGTCGCACTTCGTTGGCAACCACGTCCAGCCCCACTCCGCGCCCGGACAACTGGGTGACCTCGGCGGCGGTGGAGAATCCGGGCAACATGATCAGTTGCCCCAGTTGCTCGTCGGATAGTTCATCGCCCGGACGAACCATCTCCTGCTCTTCGGCGCGCTCGCGAATTCGGTCGATTGCCAGGCCCCGACCGTCGTCGCTGAGGTGGACGATGATCTCGTTGCCCTGCTGTTCGCATTCGATACGCACCACGCCGGAGACCGGCTTGCCCAGGCGATGCCGGGTCTCGGCATCCTCGATACCGTGGTCTACCGCGTTACGAATCATGTGTTCCAACGGACCCATCATGCGGTCAAGCACGTTGCGATCCATCTCCACATCCGTACCACTGGTAACCAGTTCGGCCTGCCGGCCCAGGGTGCGCGCCGCTTGCCGAACCAGCATGCGCAACCGCGGAATCGAAGTTGCGAAGCTGACCATGCGCGTGCGCATCAGGCCTTCCTGCAGTTCCCGGCCGAGGCGTGCCTGTTCGGCCAGTTTGCCCTCGACCGTACCGACAATCTGGTCCATGCCGGACTGAATCGTCTCCAGGTCGTTCACACTCTCGGAGATACTGCGCGATAGCTGCTGCAGGCGGGAGAACCGGTCCAGCTCGAGCGGATCGAAATCCTCCCGCGCCGGGCTCGAGGGGCCTTCCGGGCGAGCAACGATCTGGATCTCTGCCTGCATCTCCAGTTCCCGCAACTGGTTGCGAAAGCGCGCAACACTGCTGCGCAGTTCGCCCAGGTTCTGTCGGAAACCGCCAACCTGCTGCTGGATCGCCGAGCGCGCAATACTGACCTCACCCGCGAAGTTGGACAGGTCGTCCAGTGTCTCGGCGCTGACGCGAAGTGCATCACGATGTGGCGTTTCCGCGGTGGCCGCCTCCTGCACCGGTGCAGTGGCGGGTTTCGCCGGTTTGGCGGTTTCAAGGTCTTGCTCGGTCTCGATCTCCGGCGCCGGCATCAGTGGCGACGGGTCGTCCACCAGTGCGCCGAGGCGCTCGAGCAGCGGGCCAACGCCGTCGGAAAAACGGCCCTGCTGCAGCGCCTGCAGTTCCGCCAGCAACTCGTCGTGCACCTCGTCAAGCAGGCTGGAAAGTTCCGCGCTGCCACCGCCCGGCACCGACTCGAGCAGGGTTTCGGCGGCATGACTCAGGTCGCCGAGCGTGTCCATCTCCAGCATGCGGGCGCTGCCCTTGAGGGTGTGCAGGGCGCGCATGACGCCATCGCGATTGGTGGTGTCCGCTGGCCGCGCCCGCCAGCTTTCCAGGTGGCGGCCGAAATCGGAAAGGATGTCGCGCACCTCTTCCACGAAATACGCGGGCACCACCGGTGCCGCTGGCCGGGTTTGCTCCACATCCGTCGGCTCGGCTTCCCCCGCGGACTCCGGCCCGTCCCCCGTATCTGGCGAGGCTTCCTCCGCGGACTCTGACTCGTCCTTCGCATCTGCCGTGGCTTCCCCCGCGGACTCCGACTCGTCCTTCGCATCTGCCGTGGCTTCCCCCGCGGACTCCGGCCCGTCCCCCGTATCTGGCGTGGCTTCCTCCTCCGCCCAGGACACCGACGCGGGTGGCGCGGTTTTCGATTCCATGGTCTCGCGGCGCGCGGCCACCGCCCGATGCACGCTCGCGAATCGTTCCGCCAGCTGTGGCGCCAACTCGCCGCGCACAACCCTGCCGGCCATCAGTTCATCCACCGTGTCCAGCACCTGGCTAAGCCAATGGCGTTCTTCCGCTCCGAGAAACTGGCCCGCCTTGGCACGGTCCTCGTACCAGCGTTCCAGCACCAGGCAGGCGTTGCTCATGGCACCCAGTTGCAGTGCCCCGGCGTTGCCGGCCAGCGTATGCAGGCCGCGGATGAGTTCCGACCCGGCATTCCAGGACGACGGCAGTCGCTCCATCTGCTTGCGCAACGCGCCGACGTGGCTGGCCACTTCACCACGAAACACTTCCAACAGTGCATCGCGGGGTTCGGCGGTTTGCGCGGCCGGCGCATCGGTCTCCATCAGCGCCGCCGCCTGCTGCCGGAATTCCTCCAGATTCACCACCTCGGTGGCGAATGCACGCTCGGATTCCATCAACTCACGGATGGTGGTGGCCGCATGCTCAACAAAATCGCGCATCGGAACCGTGGCTGACGCCGCCCCGGCGATGGCGTGATTGAGCACTTCCTCCACGATCCAGCCCAGCTCGCCGATATCTGCTGCGCCTGCCAGGCGACCGCTACCCTTCAGGGTATGGAAGCAACGCCGCAGGCTCGCCAGGTCCCGGGCGGGATCATCACGCCAGGCGGACACCTCCTGTTCGATGATCGCCAGCAACTCGCCCAGTTCCTCGAGAAAGATCTCGCCGATCTCCGGGTCCAGCCCGGTGGCGAAAAACTGGTTTTTTTGCGCCTCGCCATCCGGTAATTCTTCGCGACCACGGGCCAGGTCCGCCGGGTCCCATAAATCCTCATCCTCGGACTCCGGCGGCGGCTCGACGCTTTCCGTGAGCAGGGGCGGCTCCGCGGGCGCGCCCGGTCCCGTCGAGTTGAGTGAGATCTCGAGGTCCGCTTCAGCGCTGTCGTGGGGCAGCGCCTGCTCGCCGAGACCACCCGCCTCTTGCTCCGGGGTGAAGATCTCCAGTTCCGGTCCTGGCTTCTCGCCGGACCCGATCGGATCGCGGTAATCGTCCGCCGGCTCCTCCGGCGAAAGGTCTTCCCGATCCGCTTCCCCGCCGGGATCGTCCATCGCCGATGTAAGCGCTTCCTCCGCCAGGGCATCCAGCGAAATCTCCAGGTCCGGCTCGCTTCGGTCCTGTGGCGTCACGGCCTCGGGCGCGCCGATCTCGATCTCCAGTTCCTCGCCCTGACCCACGTCCGGCGGCAGCCAGTCGCTTTCGTCGTCGGCATCATCCGCGAACGGCTCGCACAGGGTGCGCAGGCTGGTGAAGCCGCGGCCCAGGGTGGCCGAAATGGTATCGACCCGGAACCCCGGGTCCTCCAGCACAACATCGAGCAGCTTCATGAGTTCACCGGCAAGCCGCTGGATGCGTTCCTCGCCGGCATGCGCCGCGCGCGACTTCACATCGCGCAGGTGCTGGCGAAGATTCAGCAGGTTTTCCCGCCGATGTGGTTCGTCGCTGAATTTTTCAAAATCCGCGTACACCTGATCCGCGAGCCCAGCGAGGCTCTGCTGCGCCGCCGCAGGGTCGTAAATGGCGATTTGCAGGTCGTCCATGGCGCGGCTAACGATTTCTCCCAGGTGCGAGCGCCCCGCATTGAGTCCGTCCACGTAGGCCTCGATGCTGCCGCACGCCACCGCCAGCGCGTCCACCACCGTGTCGGTGGCGCGCAACCGACCTTCGCCCAGAGCGCTTACCTGTCGCCGGGTGAGTTCCACCAGTTCCGCCGCCCGTTGCTGGGAAAGAATCTGCAGCGCCCCTTCGATCTGGCTCAGGGCGGCGGGAATGCCTTCCAGGTGCCGGGGCTTGAGGCGGTTGTCGGCAAATTCGGTCAATCCCGCCTCTACGCGCCGCAAGTTGGACTGGATCTCGCCCGCCACGGCATCCAGAATCTGGCGAAACTCGGAGTCGCTGAGGACGGTGTCAGTTACGTGGATGCCGACGCCGTCGTCGGTTTCCGCCCCGGAAAGCCCGCGCAGGGCGCCGGCGGCGACCCGCGCCTGATCCAGGTCGCGTTCTTCCGCTTCACCAATGCGATCAATGGCGCTTTCCAGGAACAACAATGCACTGGCCATGCGCATGGAAGCCTCGTCGCGATCCTCGATCCGGCCGTCGGCGAGTTCCGCGAGCGAGACCGCCAGTTGCTCCACCACGGTACGGAATGCGACGGCTTCCATGTCCGCCAGTTCCCCGGCCGCCTCGCGAAAACGTTCTGCCAGCGGTTGCAGGGAATCGCCCTCACCAGCCTGCTCGAAAAAAGCGTCCAGGCACTGGCGTGCTTCCTCCAGGGTCGCCCGCAGGCGCTGGCGGACCGCCTCCACAACCGGCTCCGGCGGGCCGGCGACGGAAAATACGTCGTCGTCCCCGTCTCCGAGAAAGGCATCGATGTCAAAGGCCTGCCGCAACTCGGTTACCCGGCGCCCGAAACCATGGGCCTTGCCCATCTCGTAGAGCATGGCCGAAACCAGTTCGTCCGCTGGCTCGCGCAGTAACGCTTCTTCGCCGTCATCAAGCCATTTCTTGATCTGCCAATCGGCGCGAACCAGCATCTGGTTACGCTCCGCGCTGGGACTCAGGGAACCATCGGAAAGGGCCTCTACAAAACCCGCCGCGACCCACCAAAGTTGCGCAACGCTGCCGAACCTGGACACCTGTTGCAGCTCATCCAGCACTTCGCCAAGGCGCTGCAAGGCATCTTGGTTGGTGTTGTCCCGCAGGTACGCCAGCAACGCCACCAGATAGGCGGCACGCAGCTTGCCGATCTGGGCGTCACGGGGATCGATGCGGGCGCTACCCCGGCTGGGTGGATGGACCGTGAGGTCCGGTCGAAACAGGGAAAGTTCCGGAATCGGATCCGCATCCCGTGCCGTGCGCAGCTCATTCAGCCGGCCGATGAGTTTCAGCGGGGTGTCGGGATAGCCACTGAGCAGGCGTTCCAGGTACGCGGATAACCCGTCCAGCCCCTGCTTGAGCAAATCCAGATTGGCCTGGTTGGCGCGCCGTGGATCCTCCAGCATGGCGTCCGCCAGTGCCTCGGCCTCGGATCCCAACAGGGCGGCGCCATCGAGCTCCACCATTTGCAGCGTGCCAACCACCTGGTGCAGGTGGCTGATGCAGAATCGAAGCTGGGTGGTATCCCCGACGTTTTCGGCGAACGAATCCAGCGCACGCTCGGCCTGCGTAAGCGTGTTGTCAATCTCCGACTTCACCCATCGGAGAGTACTGGTGTCCACCTTGTTCACGAATTCAGAAGCTGCCGCCGCTCGCCCTACTCCAGGCGGAAGCCGGCCACCGAAGTCTGCAGGTCCTGCACCAGTTCCGACAGGTGGGCGATGGCCCCGGCCGTGTCGCGGGTACCCCGGGAGGTTTGCTCCGTAACCTGCCGAATCTCGTCCATGGACGCCGATACGCCGGTAGCGTTCTCCGACTGGGAAAGCGCCGACTGGGCCATGTCCGCGATGAGCCGGGAAAGGGCCTCCGATTCCTCTTCAATCTCACCGAGCGCCTGTCCGGCGGCGTCCGCCACCGAGGCGCCCTCGACCACCTCCTGGGTAGCCTTTTCCATGGCGACAACGGCGTCGTTGGTATCCGCCTGAATCGTCTTCACCAGCGTGTCGATCTGGCGGGTTGCCTCGGCCGAGCGTTCCGCCAGGCGTTGCACTTCGTCCGCCACCACCGCGAATCCGCGGCCCGCTTCACCCGCCTGTGCGGCCTGGATCGAAGCATTCAGAGACAGAATGTTGGTCTGCTCCGCGATATCATCGATCAGGTTCACGATCTCCGAAATCTGCTGCGAACTCTCACCAAGGCGCTTGATTCGCTTGGCCGTCTCCTGAATCTGCTCGCGCATGTCGTTCATGCCCGTGATGGTCTTGCGCACCGCATCCGCACCGCGCTTTGCCACCGACACCGAGGCGTTGGCCACCTCCGCGGACTGGCGGGCACCCTCCGACATTTCCTGCATGGAACGTGACATTTCCTGGGTACGACCCGCCGCGGCGACGATCTGCTCCGTCTGGCGCTGGGCCGCCTCCGCGAGTTCCGTTACCCGGCCCCGGGTCTGGGAGGATTCCCGTGCCACGGAAGTTGCCGTTTCGTTGATTCGTGCCACCACCTCGCGCATCTCGCGAACGGCGTAGTTCACCGAGTCCGCGATGGCGCCGGTCATCTGGTCCGTCACCGTCGGGTTAATGGTCAGGTCGCCATCCGCCAGGTTGCCCATCTCGTCCAGCAGCGTAAGGATCGCGTTCTGGGTCTGGATATTCTGCTCCGCGCTGCCACGGGCGCGGGCCCGGGCATCGGACACCAGGGTGGTAACAAAGCCAACCAGCATCAGGGCGCCCAACAGGCCCAGCGCATAGGGAAGGTACTGTTGCCAGCCGCCACCAACCGGTGACAGTTGCCGGTACGACGCCACCAGGTCCTGCGCGGCGCTGAGCAGCCCGTCGCTGTCAGCGGTTACAAAAGAAGCGGCGCGCTGGGCACCAAAAAACTCGGCCACGTTCTGGAGGATGACCGTAACGGCGCCATTCAATTCCGTGTAGGTCTCGTCCACCTGGTCGAGCTTTGCGTGCACAACCGGCGAGCTGGCAGTGCGAATTGCCGCGCTGGTGTCACCAAAACGCTTGAGGTCCTTGCCGAACTGGGTTGCCGCAACCGCGGCGCCGGAGCCGCCCAGGGCGAACACGTTGATGTCCTTGGTAATACGCTGGCTCAGGGTTCGTTGCAGGCCCGCCACGTTGAGCAGATCGGGATCCGCGCCGGAAGCCATGATCGCTTCGACCACCTCGTCGGACTGGGCCAGCAGAAGGGGACTGAGTTCGTTGACCGTATCCACGTTACCGCGCAACTGCACCAGCACCTGCTCGTGGCTGAGAATGGTCGCGACGTCTTCGGAGGTCTTGTTCCACAGTTCCTGCAGCGCACTCAGCTTGGGTCGCACCGCGGCCGGGGTCGGCTTGATATTGGCGTTCGGATCACCCTTGTCCAGGGCGTCCAGCACCGCGGTGAAGGTCAGCCGCGTCTGGTCCAGGGTGCGGAAAGCGGCCTCGTTGCCAAGCACCGCCTCGCGGGCATCCTTGGCCAGTCGCTGGGATCCCATGAGCATGTAACTTGCCATGTCCACGTAGCGTGCCTGGGCCCCGGAGCGTTGGGTCTCAATGGCCAGCAGTGCCACCAGCGCAACAATGGCAACCACCATGCCGATGCCCAGGATCCATAGCCTGCTGGCGACACTGCCTGAACCGCCAGCGCGGGCACCGCCCCGGGCGGGGGCCGCTGCCGCGGCAGCCGGGCTCGCGCCCTCGAATTGGTTGGTCAGATCTTCTTTCGCGATAGCCATCGGGTTCTCCCCCTCATGTCCGCGGCGCGACCGTCAGGCCGCCGCGCGCAGGAAACGCTCATCGCCCGCAAGGGCGTCTAAATCCAGTACAAACCACGTTCCACCTTCACTGCGAAAACTGCTGCTGACGAAGGGATCGAGGCTGGTGTCGCCCGCGGGTCCCGGCTGGCGCTGGTCTTCAAGAAAATGGCGCAGGCCAAGAACCGCGCTTACCATCAGGGCGCCCTTGAGCTGGCTGGAACGCATGACCAGCAGACGTGTGGCGGGATTGCTGGCCGTGGCCGGGTCGCCGAAGAACGCGGCCAGGTCGGTGACCGCAAGCAGATCACCGCGGACGTTTGCCAGCCCGCGCAGCCAGGGTTCCGTTCCCGGCACCGAAGTCATGGACCCGACCGTCACCACGTCACGAACCTGCTCCAGGCCGAGCACCAGCTGCCGGCTGCCGGCACGCACCGCCAGTCCCGACCAGCTCTGTACCGGCGCTTCTTCGCGCGGCAGAGGGACTTTCGCCGCACGCGCGGCGTCGTCCATGACGCTCAGCAGGGAAAAGGGGTGATCGATCATCCTTTGATTCCGCGCAATGCCGAAACCAGTGCCTTTTCGTTCACCGGCTTGACGAGGTAGTCCTTCGCACCCTGGCGCATGCCCCAGACCCGATCGGTCTCCTGGTCTTTGGAAGATACGATCAGCACCGGGATGTCCTTGGTCTGGGGGTCCTTGGATAACGCGCGGGTCGCCTCGAAACCGTTCATTTCCGGCATCACCACGTCCATCAGGATCGCGTCCGGTCGTTCGGCACGGGCCATCTGGATGCCGTCCTCACCGTTCGATGCCGTAAGTACGGCAAAGCCGTTGCGAGACAGCATATCGTTCAGCAAATGAAGATCCGTTGCCGAATCATCAATAATCAGTACTCTTTCAATCGCCATCTGCAAAACCTCAAAAAAACTAACCGGTTGCGCGTCGTTCCCGGCGCACATGCCGATTGATGACCTCTACCAGCTCCTGCTGGGTAAACGGTTTATTAACGTGTTCTTCCGACCCGGCGACCCGTCCGCGGGCGCGATCGAACAGACCGTCCTTGCTGGAGAGCATGATGACCGGGGTCTCCCGGAACTGGCGGTTGCTCTTGATCAGGGAACAGGTCTGGTATCCATCGAGGCGAGGCATCATGATATCCACGAAGATAATGTCCGGATCGTGATCCAGGATGAGCGACATGGCCTCGAAACCGTCCGCGGCGGTCACTACCTCGTAACCGGCCTTGCTCAGCAACGCCTCGGTGGTACGCCGAATAGTATTGCTGTCATCAACGATCATTACCTTGGTGGACATGAGAAACCTGCCTGAACGGCTTGCTCCGGGTTGCGTCGACTTTCTAAAGTAATTTCTGCGCAGACGCCCCCATGATCATGATTTATTAGCATAAATGCCCTTGCAAAGCCACAAGAACTCCGCACAATTCCAACCTCATTCAAAGCTACAGTTTAGACGGGATTTGGCGGTTCGGCCTGTTCCTGTTGCAACTGGCAGTTGCCGGGAGATTGTATGTCCGTAACACCCGCCTACGCAGTGCCCCACCTTACCACTGCCCTCAGTGGCCCGCTGCAGGCCATCGAGCGCCGTTTTCTGGAGCGCCAGGCGGATATTGAGCACTGGTTCCGCAGCCAGTGGCTGACCACACCGGCGCCCTTCTACGCCTCGGTGGACCTGCGCAACGCCGGCTTCAAACTGGCCCCGGTGGATACCAATCTGTTTCCCGCGGGTTTCAACAATCTCAACGTGGCCTTCCGTCCGCTGGCCACCCAGGCGATCCAGACCGCCGCCGAGCGCCTGGTGGAAACCGCCTGCAACATCCTGCTGATTCCCGAGGACCATTCCCGCAACCAGTTCTACCTGGCGAATCTGGCAACCCTCAAGGGCATGCTGGAAATGGCCGGGTTCCAGGTCCGGCTTGGCAGCCTGGACCCCGAACTGAAGGCGCCGGTGGAACTTGCGGCCGGGGCCGAGGTACTAATTAAAGAGCCGCTGATCCGGCGCGGGAACCGGCTCGGGGTGGAAGGCTTTGACGCCTGCCTGGTGCTGCTGAACAACGATCTGTCCTCGGGGCGTCCGGAGATTCTCGACGGACTGGAGCAGCCGCTGGTGCCGCCGCCGGCGCTGGGCTGGTCGAATCGCCTGAAATCAGACCACTTCGCCCACTACCACCGGGTGGCGCAGGAATTCGGCGCACTGGTGGAGCTGGACAGCTGGCTGCTGGACCCGCTGTTTCGCAAGTGCGGAGAGATCGATTTCCAGAAGCGTTCCGGGGAGGACTGCCTGGTGCAGAACGTCGGGGCGGTGCTGAAGGAAATTGCCCAGCGTTACCAGGAGCACAACATCGATCAGCAACCCTATGTCATCGTCAAAGCGGACGCCGGCACCTACGGCATGAACATCATGACCGTGCACGACGCCGAGCAGGTTCGCGAACTGAATCGCAAGCAACGCAACAAGATGGCAAAAGGGAAAGGCGGCGCCGCGGTCCGCCAGATCATGATTCAGGAAGGGGTGTACACCTTCGAAACCTGGGGCGACAGCGGTGCGGTGGCTGAGCCGGTGGTGTACATGATCGATCACTTCGTGGTCGGTGGCTTCTACCGCGTGCACACCGGGCGTACCGCCCACGACAATCTCAACGCACCGGGCATGCACTTTGAACCCCTGGCCTTCGACGATTGCTGCGCCAGTCCGAACCGCGCCGCCGGTCCGGGCGCCCACGAGAACCGCTTCTACGCTTATGGCGTCGTAGCCCGCCTCGCCCTGCTGGCCGCGGCGCGGGAACTGCGAATGGTCAATTCCACGTGACGATACGCCTGGGTGTCGTAATGGATCCCATCGCCGGGATCTATTTCAAGAAGGACAGTACCCTGGCCATGCTGCTGGAGGGCGCCCGGCGAGGCTGGCAGCTGTGCTACATGGAGCCCCAGGATCTGTACGTCGCCGACGGAGTTGCCTGCGCCCGCTGGCGGGAACTCGAGGTATTCAACGACCCGCAACGCTGGTATGCATTCGGCCCCGAGCACGACGGTCCGCTGGATCTGCACGCGATCCTCATGCGCAAGGATCCGCCATTCAACATGGAGTACATCTACAGTACCTACGCGCTGGAACTGGCGGAGGCCAGCGGTTGCCTGGTAGTCAACCGGCCCCAGGCGCTGCGCGACGCCAACGAGAAATTGTTCACCGCCTGGTTCCCCGAGATTACGCCACCTACGCTGGTGACACGCCAGCGGGCACGCATCCACTCGTTCCTGCGCGAGCAGGGAGACATCATTCTCAAGCCACTGGATGGCATGGGCGGACGTTCCATTTTTCGCCTTCGCCCGGACGACCCCAACCTCAACGTCATCCTCGAGACCATGCTTGGCGACGACCAGACCACGGTCATGGCGCAACGGTTCGTGCCGGAAATTCGCGACGGCGACAAGCGCATACTGCTGGTGGACGGCAAGCCCGTGCCCTATGCACTGGCGCGCATCCCGCCCCCCGGCGAAACCCGCGGGAACCTGGCGGTGGGGGGCCGCGGCGAGGCGATTCCGCTGGTGGCGGCCGACTATCGTATCTGTGAACGGATCGCGCCCACCCTGCGAGAGCGCGGGGTGTTGTTCTGCGGCCTGGACGTAATCGGCGACCGGCTCACGGAGATCAACGTAACCTCCCCCACCTGTATCCGGGAGCTGGATGCTGCCTTCGGCCTGAACATCAGCGCCGGCCTGATGGACGCCATCGAGCAGCGGCTGACGACATGAGCACCGCCACGACCCCAGCCGACCTGGCCGTTCTATCCGGTTCCGACCGGCTTGGCCTGACGGTCTTCGGCTCCCTGCTGCTGCACGTGCTGGTGGTGCTGGGGGTGGGATTCACCCTGCCCCACGTATTGCCGGAGCTGGACAAGCTTCCCAACATGGAAATCATCCTGGTGCAGACCCGCAGCGAGGATGCGCCCTCGGAAGCGGACTTCCTGGCCCAGTCCTCCCAGGATGGCGGTGGTGATTCCGAGTCGGTGGCTTCCAGCCCGCTGCCGGTTACGGAAATCAGCGTCACCCCGGCCCAGTTGCCGACGGCAAGCGTACCGGCCCCGCCCCCCACTCCGGCGGCGGAAAATACTCCCGAGGACCTGATGGTGGATGCCGATTCCCGGCGCCTGCTGTCGCCCACGCGCCCGCGGGATTCCCAGCGCCCCGCGGCCAGCGCCCGGGCGGGCGAGATCACCCCGGACCCCCGGCAACTGGAACGCGCTCAATTGAGCGCGAAGATCTCCGAGGCATGGCGCGAGTACCAGAAGCGTCCGCGACGCAAGTTCCTGAGCGCACGCACCCGGGAGTACAAATTCGCCGCCTACATGGACGCCTGGCGCGCCAAGGTGGAGCGGGTCGGCAACCTGAATTACCCGGCCGAGGCCAAGCAACGCAACCTGACCGGCAACCTGATGCTGGATGTGGCGATCAACCCGGATGGCAGCGTGAACGAGATTTCCGTGAAGCGTTCGTCCGGCGTGCGCATACTGGATGAGGCCGCGATCAGAATCGTGCGCCTGGCGTCGCCGTACGCGCCATTTCCCGAGCAAATTCGCAAGGATGTGGATATCCTGCACATCACGCGCACCTGGCAGTTCCTGCGCGGAGCGCGGCTGAAGAGCCGCTGATTGATTCCGAAAACGCCCGGGAAACCGCCGCCGCCGGCGCCGGCCGGACACCTTCGTGCACACCGCAGCCGGTGCCGTATAATCCGGTCATCGCTCCACACCGGACGGCGTGCGGCCGCGGCTGAGCTAGACCGAAACATCGTGGAATCCCTGCGCAACCAGTTCCTGATCGCCATGCCCAGCATGCAGGATCCCAATTTCAGTCGCACCGTCACCCTGGTCTGTCAGCACGGTGCGGAAGGCGCCCTGGGAATCGTTATCAACCGCCCTACCCAGCTCAACCTGGGAGAAGTCCTGGAGCAGATGCACGTCAGCGGCGGCGACCCGGCCAGCCTGGATCGCCCGGTGTTTCATGGCGGACCGGTGCAAATGGAGCGGGGCTTCGTGATCCATGACGGTCCGGGCTGGGAATCAACCCTGGTGGTGGGCGAGGACCTGGCCTTGACCACCTCCCAGGACGTGCTTGCCGCGATCGCCGGGGCCACAGGTCCCCGCCACTATCTGGTGGCGCTGGGTTACGCCGGCTGGGGTGCTGGCCAACTGGAACACGAAATCAGCCAGAACGCCTGGCTGAACGGCCCGGCCAACACCCAGCTAATTTTCGAAACCCCCGCGGACGGCTGCTGGGAGGCGGCCACCCGCCACCTGGGGGTGGACCCGGCGCTGCTTTCCAGCGAGGCCGGGCACGCTTGAACCCGGGGATCCTGCTGGCCTTCGACTTCGGAACCCGCCGCATCGGCCTCGCCGTGGGCCAGACACTGGTCGCGTCCGCCCGACCCCTGGAAAACGTGGATTGCCGCCACGGCCGCCCGGACTGGCCGCGTATCGATTCCTTGCTGACGGAGTGGGACCCACAGGCGCTGGTGGTGGGTCTTCCGCTGAACATGGACGGCAGTGACAACGACACCACGGGTCTGGCGCGAAAGTTTGGCCGGCAACTGTCAAGCCGCTACAATCGGCCCGTTCATCTGATCGACGAGCGACTGAGTTCCCGGACCGCCCGCGCGGCACTTGAAGCCGAGGGCACCCGCAGCGACCGGATTCGGGAGCGGATCGACGGTGCGTCCGCACAGATCATCTTGCAGACGTTTTTTCGCGAGAATCCCGGTGGCCCATAGCAAGGAAATCCAAAGCCTGCTGGAAAGCATGGCGACACAGTTGCGCGAGCGAATGCCAGCGGATCCGCTGCTGGTGGGCATTCATTCCGGCGGCGCCTGGATTGCCGCGGAACTGCACTCCCGGATGGGTTTCACCGAACCCCTGGGAAGCCTGGATATCACCTTTTACCGGGACGACTTCACCCGCGTCGGCGTACACCCACAGGTGCGCGCCTCGGACCTGCCGGTGGACGTGGACGGACGCAACGTGATCCTGGTGGATGACGTGCTGCAGACCGGTCGCACCATTCGCGCGGCGCTCAACGAAATCTTTGACTACGGGCGCCCGCGCTCCATAACCCTGGCGGTGCTGGTGGACCGGGACGCCCGTGAATTGCCCATCCAGCCCGACGTGGTGGGCCGCAAGCTGGAACTGGCGGAACACCAGCACGTCAAGCTGGCGGGCCCAGACGACATGCAGCTCAACATCCTCGAGGACGGGACTTGAGTCCGGGCATCCAGCTCACCGAACAGGGCAATCTCCGGCATCTACTCACCATCGAGGGGCTGAGTAGCGAAACACTTCTCAACATCCTCGATACCGCAGAATCGTTTATTACCCTTGGCCGGCGGGAAATCAAAAAGGTTCCGCTGCTGCGCGGGCGCACGGTGGTCAATCTGTTTTTCGAGGCCAGCACGCGCACCCGCACCACCTTTGAAATCGCCGCCAAGCGACTGTCGGCGGACGTAATCAACCTCAACCCGACCCACTCTTCCACGTCCAAGGGCGAGACGCTGCTGGACACGGTGCGCACCCTGGAGGCCATGCATACGGACCTGTTCTGCGTGCGCCACCCGGAAAGCGGCGCACCGCACCTGATCGCACGCAACGTCCCGGATCACGTGCACATCATCAATGCCGGCGACGGCCGCCACGCCCACCCGACCCAGGCACTGCTGGACATGTTCACCATCCGCGCCCACAAGGGCGAGTTCCGGAACCTGCGGGTGGCAGTGGTCGGCGACGTGCTGCATTCCCGGGTGGCCCGTTCCCAGATTCACGCCCTGAGTACCCTGGGAGTGGCGGAAATCCGCGTGGTGGGCCCGCGCACCCTGCTGCCCCGGGAGATTGAGCGACTGGGGGTGCGGGTGTTTACTGAAATGGACGAGGGCCTGCGGGACGTGGACGTAATCATGATGCTGCGGGTGCAGCGCGAACGCATGGACGGCGCACAGATTCCCAGCGAGCAGGAATATTTCAACCTCTATGGCCTGACCGAGGAACGCCTCGCGCTGGCGGATTCCGGAGCCATCGTCATGCACCCGGGCCCCATCAATCGCGGCCTCGAAATCGACTCCGCGGTAGCGGACGGGGAGCGCTCGGTGATCCTGGCCCAGGTCACCTACGGGATCGCCATTCGCATGGCGGTGATGGCCATCATCCTCGGCGGCAGTGAACCGCGCCGGTCACGGCTGCCCGACGCATGAGCCTGGTGATCCGCAATGGCTACCTGGTCGATCCCGCCAACGGCGTGGATCGGGAAGCCGACCTGTACATCGACGCCACCGGCTTTGTCGCCGGGATAGGGGAAAAACCCCGGGGCTTCAAACCCGAACAGGAACTGGATGCGGGTGGCTGCATCGTCTGTCCCGGACTGGTGGACCTGCGTGCGCGGCTGCGGGAGCCGGGTCTGGAATACAAGGCGACCATCGAAAGCGAAACCGCCGCCGCCGTGACGGCAGGTATTACGACCCTGTGCTGTCCGCCGGACACCAACCCACCGGTGGACACCCCGGCCATGGCGCAACTGATCCAGCAGCGGGCCTGGCGATACGAGAAGGCCTTCGTGCATCCCCTGGGCGCCCTCACCCGCGGCCTGGCGGGGGCCCACCTGGCGGACATGGCGGCCCTCGAAGAGGCCGGCTGCGTGGGTTTCAGCAACGCGCTGGAGCCGATACGGGATACCGCGGTGTTGCGCCACGCCATGGAATACGCCGCCAGTTTCGATCTCACCGTGTTCCTGCATTGCGAGGACCCCTGGTTGCGGGGTAAGGGTTGCGTGCATGAAGGTGAAGTGGCCACGCGGCTGGGGCTGCCGGCGATTCCGGATTCCGCCGAACGCATCGGGGTCAGCCGCGACCTGGCGCTGATTCAGCAGACCGGCGTGCGCGCCCACTTCTGCCACCTGTCCAGCGCCAGCGCGGTGGCGCTGGTGACCGCCGCCCGGGAACAGGGCCTGCCGGTGACCGCGGACGTCACCGCTCACCACCTGCACCTGACCGAGCACGACATCGGTTTCTTCAATACCCAGTGCCATGTGCGCCCACCCCTGCGCAGCCAGCGGGACCGCGACGCGCTGCGTCATGCGGTGGCGGAAGGCGCCATCAGCGTCATTTGTTCGGACCACGAGCCTCACGAACCGGACGCCAAGCTGGCCGCCTTCATCGCGGCGGAACCCGGGATTTCGGCGCTGGAGACCCTGCTGCCCCTGACCCTGCGGCTGGTGGACGACGGCAGCATGGAAATGGGCCGGGCAATTTCCGCGCTGACCTCGGAACCCGCGGCGGTTTTGCGCATCGACGCCGGCCATCTGGGTGTCGGGGCCACCGCGGACGTGTGTATTTTCGACCCGGAGGCGGAGTGGGTGCTGGACCCGGACCAGATGGCCAGCCGCGGTACCAATACGCCGTTTGCCGGCTGGCCCTTTCGCGGCCGCGTGATCCAGACCCTGGTGGGCGGCGAAGTGGTGTTCGGACCGGAGCCGGTGCGGTGTCGATAATCGTCGTCGTACGCAAGGGACAGCAGGCTGCAATCGCCGCGGACACCGCGGAATCGGACGAGTCCCTGCTGATTCCGGCCGCCTGGCGGATCAACCACACCAAGCTGCTGCGCACCGGCGGCACCTGGATCGGAGTCGCCGGTTGGGCGGCCACCGCCAATATCATGCAGCACGTGGTGCAGCGACATCGCAAGGAGCTGGACTTCTCCAACCGCGAGGCAATTTTCGCCACCGCCCTCAAGCTGCACCGCCTGCTCAAGGACGACTACTTCGTGGAGCCGCGGGAAGACAAGGAGCAGCCGGTGGAATCCAGCCAGTTGAGCCTGCTGATCGCCGGCCCCGGTGGTCTGTTTGAACTGGAGAGCTGGCGCTCGGTAACCGAGTACACCCGATTCTGGGCCATCGGCTCCGGCACCCGTCTGGCGCTGGGCGCGATGCACGCGGTCTACGGCCGGCTCAAGGATCCCCGCGCCATCGCCCGCGCCGGGATACTGGCGGCCTGCGAATTCGACGATGGCTGCCTGCCGCCGGTGGAGGTCCGCAGCCTGCGCATCCGTGCTCGCCGGTGAGCCTGACGGACCATTTCCGGCGCGCCCCGGACAGCGCACGCATCCTGGCGCCGCCACCGCTGATCGTCTCTGTCACCATCGCCGCCGGGTTGCTCTGCGGCCACTACTGGCCGTTGGATTGGCCGGGATTCGCGGACGAAATGGTC
Source organism: Gammaproteobacteria bacterium (assembly GCA_022340345.1). GTDB lineage: Bacteria > Pseudomonadota > Gammaproteobacteria > HyVt-429 > HyVt-429 > JAJDOE01. The sequence goes on along the minus strand of JAJDOE010000103.1, from coordinate 37,121 downwards.
TGGCCGGGGCGGTTGCTGGCGCTGCTGGCCGCCGGCCTGGTCGCCTGGGCGGCGCTGAGCTTCCGCACCGCGCGCACCACCATCAATCCCTTCCAGAGCACTACCCGGCTGGTGGATTCGGGTCCGTACCGCTTCACTCGAAACCCCATGTACCTGTCCCTGCTCAGCCTGCAGGCGGGGCTGGCCGGGATACTGGCGGAACCCTGGTTGCTCGCGTGGCTGGCGCCCGCCTGGGCCGTGTTGCGCTACGGGGTGATCGCCCGCGAAGAGAAATACCTCAGTAGCAAATTCGGGGCCGACTACGACAGCTACCGGCAACGCGTCCGGCGCTGGATCTAGGCCGGTGTTCCGGCGCCAGGCGAAGTAACCGCGATACGCCGTCACGGGGTCCGGACCCGCGGCCAGCAGCGCTTGCCGGAAAGCCAAGTCCCTGGCTTCACCAGCAAAACCAAGCAGACGGCCCGAAGAAAATTGGGGTCGGATCACAATTTTCCCGGATAATGCAGGCACAAGCGTGATCTGCCCCATGCCGACCTGCCCGGGCTGGTTAGCCGGCCAGGCTGTCCGTCGCACCCTCGCCCTCCAGCGTCTGCCGGACAATCTCCCGCAGGCGCGCTCCAACCACTCCCGTGCTGAACTCGCGTTCGCAGCGATCCCGTCCGCGGCGGCCGAGCTCAGCTCGCTTGTGCGGATCCCGAACCAGAGAAGCGACGGCTTTGCCCACCGCAGCGACGTTTCCCGGAGGCACCAGGACGCCACAGCCTTCCAGCACCTCCGGAAAATCGCACACCGCCGAAGCGACAACGGGAATGGCCATGGCCATGGCATCGTACGCCTTGGCGGGCATTTGCCCGCGGCAAAATGGCAGATCCAGCTGGGGAAGGCAGACGAGATCGATCGCGGCAAGGATGTCCGGGAGTTCGTTAACGGAAAAGGGTGGACTGGTTTTCACCAGGCCCGGCGCCAGGTCCACCAGCCTGGCCACCAGCGAGCTTTCGCGGGCGGCGCCAGCGATCAGGAGTCCTACATCGTCACCTTCCAGGCCGCGCAAGGCATCGACCAGGACGCGAATGCCCTTGTGCCGCAGGGGCGTTCCAACGAAGCCCAGCCAGACGCGATCCGGATCGAGTCCGAGCCGGGCGCGTGCGGCGGCCCGCTGCGCCGCCGAGGCAGGTTGAAGGACCGTGGTGTCTGCCCCGTGCGGGATCAGGGTGGCGGAAAATCGAGCCGCCAGGAAGCGGTTGGACGCGATGCGGACGGGCCAGCAACGCGCCTGGTACTCCGCGCAAGCGGTGCGCAGCAGACCGTTCGGATCGCGGATCGTACCGATGGCCCGGGAAAGGATGGTGCGACGCGACGGGGAGTAGAACCACCCAAGTTCCCAGTCATCGATATCCAGTATTCGCGGACCGCCAATTTGCCGGGCCGCACGGCCGGCGAGAGCGAGAACGGAGGGCCATGGCTTGCAAGCGATCACCAGGTCCCCTCGCGCGCGCCGGGCCAGCGCACGGAGTTCCGAACGGTACTGCCTCCGATCCGGCGTGGGCGCACGATGCTGCACCTGGCCATGACCCGCCGCCGGCGCCCAGGTCGGGCCGGAGGCGAAGCCGAGGTACTCCACCGCGAACTCCGGAGCCAGCATCCGGGAAAGGCGCAGGGCCCGGCCGAAACTGTTCGTGGCCAGATCATGCACCACGATCGTAATCAGGGGGCGATGATCCACCCGCCCCTCATTGCTTTCGGATTTTTTACTGGCGGGATCGCTGGAGATCCGTCCGCGCGTTCGGGATGACATGACACCTATACCGGATGCCGCAACCGCAGAAAATCCCGCCTCGTTGTCGGCCCGTGGCTGAGAAAATGCGGGTCCGGGTCCTGCCGGTATTCCTCTCGCGCACGCGCCACCGCGTCCGCACCTGATCTTTCGCCGGTCCGTTTCACGTCGTAGATGCGCAGGGCGTTGCCGCCGAAAATGCGTGCCCGCAATGCGGGCGTAATTTCCGGGTAGCCGTGGGCCTCGCGCAGCGGCCCGGCGATCTGAAAGCTGCGCATGGCCTGGATCTGGTCCTGGGGTGAGCCATACCAGACCGAGTCCGTGCCCCACAGCACGTTGCGCTCCCCAGCGTATTTCAGCAGCTTGCCCAGGGTATGCGCCGCCGAGTCGGGGTCGCGCATGGACAGGTAGCGCCATGTGGAGCCCAGTTCCGGATACACGTTCCCGCCCGGCCCAATGCCGTTCTCCCGCAACGAGGTGACCAGCGCGTCCACGCCGTCCTGGCGGTCCGGGTCGTAGGGACCCTCCGCCTTGCCGGGCACCCAGCCCGAGTGGTAGACGAGGAAGTTCACGTCCGGGTAGCGCCGCGCCACCACGCCGATGTCCCGGCAGGTCGAATGCTCGTAGGAATCTGTGCCGAAGGGTATGCCCTTGTGCACGCAGATATTGCGCACGCCGAGTTCCCGTGCTCGCTCGATGAAGGCAATGCCGGTGTCGTCGTCCAGGTAATAGCCCTGCTGGTCCGGTCCCCACTGCGTATAGGTCTTCCAGGCAGAGATGCCGAATCCCGCCAGACGCTCCATGTCCTCGAGGTCGCCCGCCTGGTTGGGATTGACGCGCCCGTGCAGCAGCAGGCGGTGGCTGCCTTCCATCAGCTCGACGATGCGCCGGGTGGCGTCCGCCTCCTCGATGGTCAGCGGTTCCGCGTCCCGCGCCGATGGCACGAAGGACAACACCATCATGTCCGTGTCCGAGTCCATGAACACGTCCTTGATGAAGGACTCGGCGCCAAGGCAGGCCAGGTAGTCCCGCGACAGCGCCGGGTGATCGGCGGCGCAGCGCGGCTTCAGGGCCGCCGCCGTGCGCGGCGGCAGGTAGTGACCCTGCACGTCGAAGATGAACTCGTCTGCCGCCGGCCCGACCGCGGCCTGCGCCAGCTCCGGGTCCAGGGCCGCTTCCCGGTGGATGTCGAAGAAGCCGCCGTGCACGCCACGGGCGGCGTTGGCCATGTTGAAACTCAGCAGGGTGGACGCCGCCCCGCACAGGGACACCAGGAAGCGGCGCCGCGGCAGTCCGGCACGGCGCGCGTTGGCGTCCGCATCCCGCAGTGCCTGGCGGCGCGCACGTCGCTCCGCGGCACTCAGGGGACGGGGCGCAAACTCGGCATTGCTGGCCGCATCCAGCTTGATGGGCAGCCGAGTGCCCTCGGGATCATGGCGCATGGTTTTCCTCCGCTGGTGGACGGCCCCTGCCCCGCGGGCGGCGGTCTTTAAGCTGTGACCCGCGTTGCGGCCGGCGGTTCAGGCGGTGGCCCCGCGCGGCCGCCGGCGCCGGGTCCCGGCGCCCACCAGCAGGCCCAGGGAGAGCACCAGGCTGGCCAGGAACAGGCCGGTCAGCTGCAGCGTCGGCAGGTTGCGCAGCACAGCTCCCAGGGTCGTCTTGAGGGTCTTGGAGCCGGCCTTGCCCAGCCGCGCACTCACCTTGATGGTATTCACCAAACGCGTGACGTTGCCGCCGTCGGCGGCCAGCCGGCCGATGCCCTTGCGCCCAAAGCGGGAACCCAGCACGTAGGTGCCGACGGGGTCGCGGGCAGCGGCCCGCGCCACCCGCGCCAGATCACCGGTCTTGTCCACGTTCTTCATTACGCCCATGGCCGGGCCCGGGCCCAGGCGGCTGACGGTCTTGCCGAAATCCTCCGCCACCCGCCGCAGTTTTCCGAAGCGACGCTGCTTCAGGGCGGTGCGCGCCATGCCCTTGAGGGTATGAAGAAACCGCGCGCTGAAGGCGCCGGCACGCCGGAACGCCTTCATCAGCGCCGGCGCCCAGTCCACCTCCGGCAACAGGGTGGTGACCAGGCCAACCGCGGACAAGGCCAGGATCAGATCATCGCCGCTGCCGTCGTTGAGTTCGCGGCCACCCTGCACCACCAGGTCGCGGATATCGCCGATCACAAACAGGTCCAGGGACAGGGTCCCCAGCAGGCTGGCGGTATCCCGCGGCTCGCCGGAGACCGCCCCTTGGGCGAATCGCCGGGCCTGGCCCCAGAACGACTCCAGCTCCCCGGTGAGCCGGGCGTCCAGCGCCCGCGCCGCGTCCACGTCCCCCAGTTGCGGATGCTCCAGCACGAAGCGCGCGAGCATGCGCGCTTCCGCCAGATCGCCGTCCGCCGCCAGCTGCTCGGCGCGCTGCAGCAGATCCTGGTCGAGCACCAGGCCCTGGTGGCGATCCACCAGGGTCGTGCCGCTGAAGTAGCAGGTGGTGGCGAAGGCCAGCGCCAGCAGCAGGCGGATCAGTACGCCCATGGCGCTACGGAGGAGCGGATCGCGCCTAGAAGGTCACGTTGCGCATGGACTCGCCCAGTTCTTCGTTGCGGGCGTTCTTGCTGTCCAGCTTGATGCGCAGGCGCACGTCGTTGACGGAATCCGCGTTGCGCAGGGCATCCTCGTAACTGATGAGGTCCTGCTCGTAGAGATCAAACAGGCACTGGTCAAAAGTCATCATGCCGGTGTCCCGGGAGCGGGCGATTACGTCCCGCACCTCGTCCATGCGGCCTTCCTGGATGAGGTCCGACACCAGGGGAGAGTTGATCAGCACCTCCACCGCCGGCACCCGCCCCTTACCGTCCCGCACCGGGATCAGGCGCTGGGAGACGATGGCGCGCAGGTTCAGCGACAGGTCCATGAGCAGCTGGTCACGCCGATCCTCGGGGAAGAAGTTGATGACCCGGTCCAGCGCCTGGTAGGTGTTGTTGGCGTGCAGGGTAGCCAGGCACAGGTGACCGGTTTCCGAAAAAACGATGGCGCTGTCCATGGTCTCGCGGGTACGGATCTCGCCAATGAGGATCACGTCGGGTGCCTGGCGCATGGCGTTGCGGAGCGCGATATCGAAAGAATCCGTGTCCACGCCTACTTCCCGCTGGGTGATGATGCAGTTGTTGTGTTCGTGGACGAATTCGATCGGGTCCTCAATGGTCACCACGTGCCCATAGCTGTGCTTGTTGCGGTAGCCGATCAGCGCCGCCAGCGAGGTGGACTTACCCGATCCCGTGGCGCCCGCAAACAGCACCATGCCACGCTTGGTCATGGCGATATCGGTGAGCACCCCGGGCAGACGCAGTTCCTCGAAGGTGGGGATGCGCGTCTGGATGGTCCGCACCACCATGCCGGTCCTTCCCTGCTGCATGAAGACGTTGATACGGAAGCGTCCGATCTCCTTGGGGTGAATGGAGAAGTTGGCCTCGTTGCTGGCCTCGAACATGCCCCGCTGTTCCTCGGTCATGATGCCGTAGGCGAAGGCACGGGACTCCTCGGGTGTCAGCGACTGCTTGGTCAGTGGTTGAATCTTGCCGTCCACCTTGATGCTTGGCGGCACGCCGGCGGTGATAAACAGGTCCGAGGCGCGCTTGTGCACCATGAGCTTGAGAAAGTCGGCAAAATTCATAGCTTAGCCCTTGACTGCGGCCAGTGCGGCCATCTGGAACTTGTCCCGGTCCTGGGCGCGGGAACGGGCTTCCTCCATCGCCACGATGCGCGAACGCACCAGCTCCAGCAGGCACTGGTCGAGCGTCTGCATGCCCACCGCATGCCCGGTCTGGATCGAGGAATACATCTGCGGGACCTTGTTCTCGCGGATAAGGTTTCGGATCGCCGGAGTGGCAATCATGATCTCGTGGGCGGCGACCCGGCCGCCGTTGAGTTTTTTCATCAGGGTCTGGGCAATTACCGCGCGCAGGGACTCGGAGAGCATGGCCCGCACCATGTCCTTCTCTGCTGCCGGGAACACGTCGATGATGCGATCGATGGTCTTGGCCGCTGAAGTGGTATGCAGGGTCGCGAATACCAGGTGACCGGTTTCTGCCGCGGTCAGCGCCAGGCGGATGGTTTCCAGATCGCGCATCTCGCCTACCAGGATGACATCCGGATCCTCACGCAGAGAGGCGCGCAAGGCCTCGGCGAAGCCCAGGGTATGTTCGTGCAGTTCCCGCTGATTGATCAGGCAGTTTTTGCTCTGATGCACAAACTCGATGGGATCCTCGATAGTGATAACGTGCGAATACTGATTTTCATTCACGTGGTTGAGCATCGCCGCAAGGGTCGTGGACTTGCCCGAACCCGTCGGACCGGTCACCAGCACCAGGCCACGGGGTTGCAGCGAGATCTCCTTGAAAATCTGTGGCGCGTTGAGCTGGTCGAGGGTCAGCACCTTGGCCGGAATGGTTCGAAACACCGCCGCCGGTCCCCGCATCTGGTGGAAGGCGTTGACACGAAATCGCGCAATCCCGCTGAGATCAAACGAGAAATCGCATTCCAGAAACTCCTCGAAGGTCTTCTGCTGCTTGTCGTTCATGATGTCGTAGATCATGCTGTGGACAATGCGCTCATCCAGGGCATCCACGTTCACGCGTTTGACTTCGCCGTCTACGCGGATCAATGGTGGCAGGCCCGACGACAGGTGCAGGTCGGAAGCGTTCTTCTTGTGAGCGAAGGCGAGCAGTTCGGAGATGTCCATTGGGTATCCCGCGTGGATGAGGGGCGATCGGCGGCAATCGTCGGCGATTCAGCCCGGGGCTCACTGACCGTCTAGTATAGTCATGCAACCATGGCCCACAACCCGCTGGAAACCCGCTGGCAGGCGGTACAGGCCCGGATTCGAGCCGCGGAGGCGAATTCCGGACGAACGGCGGGCTCGGTCCGACTGCTCGCCGTGGGCAAACGCCAGCCCCTGGCTTCGATCGAGTTCCTGTACCAACTGGGCCAGCGCGCCTTTGGCGAGAACTACCTGCAGGAAGCCGAGGCCCGGATGGCGGCGCTGGCAAACCGGGAAATCGAGTGGCATTTCATCGGCGCGGTGCAAACCAACAAGACCCGCCAGATCGCACGCCAGTTTGACTGGGTCCAGGGCGTAGACCGGCTGCGCGTCGCCGAGCGTCTCAGCACCCAGCGAGGGGAAGAACACCCGACGCCGTTGAACGTGTGCCTGCAGGTGAACATTTCCGGCGAGGATTCCAAGGCGGGGGTAGCCCCCGCAGCGCTGCCGGAGCTGGCCCTGACCGTGGCCGCGCTGCCCAACCTGCGCCTGCGCGGCCTGATGGCAATCCCGGCGCCGGCCGCCAGGGGCGAGGATGCACGGGCCGCCTTCGATGCCATGGCCGGATTGTTCAGCGCCCTGCGCTCCATGGGGCTGGAGCTGGATTGCCTGTCCATGGGCATGTCCGCCGACCTGGAATCCGCCATCGCCGCCGGCAGCACCATGGTGCGGGTGGGAACCGACCTGTTCGGTCCGCGACCCCCCACGTCGGTGCCGCACGGCACTGCTAAGATAGCCCCATGACCAACAAGACCATTGCCTTCATTGGCGGCGGCAACATGGCCCGCAGCCTGATCGGCGGGCTGCTCGCCAGCGGCTGGCCGGCCGAGAGACTGCGTGCCGCCGATCCGAGCAGCGAGGCCTGCGCCACCCTGCGGCGGCGGTTCGAAGTCCGTTGCGAGGCGGATAACGCGGGCATCGCCGCCGGGGCCGACGCACTGGTGCTGGCGGTAAAACCCCAGCAGATGCGCGACGCGGCAGCCGGCCTGATGCCGGGGGTACAAAAAGAAAAGCCACTGGTGGTATCCATCGCCGCCGGCATTCGTGAAACCAGCCTGCAGGGCTGGCTGGGAGGCGGAGTGCCCATCGTGCGCGCAATGCCGAATACCCCGGCACTGGTCAGTTCCGGGGCCACCGCGCTGTATGCCAACCCGCTGGTGGATGCCGAGGGCCGTGACCTGGCCGAGTCCCTGATGCGTGCGGTGGGGGTGACGGTCTGGGTGGCCAACGAATCGCTGATGGATGTGGTCACCGCGGTCTCCGGCAGCGGCCCGGCCTATTTCTTTGCGCTCATGCAGGCCATGCAGGAGGCCGGCGAACACGCTGGCCTGGAACCTGCCTCGGCCCGCCTGCTGACGCTGGAGACCGCCCTGGGGGCCGCGCGCCTGGCGCTGGAAAGCAGCGACGATCCCGCGGAACTGCGACGCCGGGTCACCTCGCCAGGGGGCACTACCGAGGCCGCGCTGGAGCGGCTGGAGGCGGGCGGTTTCACGGCCCTGGTGCGGGAGGCCATCGAGGCCGCCACGCGCCGCGGCGAGGAACTGGCGGAGCAGTTCGGAGCCAAATCGTGAGCGGCAATTACGTCGGAAACGCAGGGCTGTTCCTGATCGACACGCTGTTCAGCCTGTACATCCTGGCGCTGATGCTCCGCTTCCTGCTGCAATGGGCACGCGCCGATTTCTACAACCCGTTCTCCCAGGCGCTGGTCCGGGTCACCAACCCGCCGCTGATTCCGCTGCGCCGTGTCATCCCCGGTCTGTGGGGGATGGACCTGGCCAGCCTGGTGCTGGCCTGGCTGCTGGAGATGGTCAAGCTGCTGGCACTGCGGCTGATCTTCGGTCTGGGCAGCCAGCCGGTGGGGCTGGCGGTACTGGGCCTGGCGGAACTCGCCCAGCTGGTGGTCTGGATCCTGATTATCGTGATCCTGATCCGGGTGGTGCTCAGCTGGATCAACCCGCAGGCGTACTACAGCCCAATGGGTGGCGTTTTGATCTCCCTGAGCGAACCGATGCTTGCCCCCCTGCGCCGCTGGCTGCCGGACCTGGGTGGCCTGGACCTGTCCCCGCTGTTCGCGTTCATCGTGCTGGAACTGGTTCGCAGGTTGGTGATCGCTCCGCTGCTGGACCTGGGGCGCGCGCTGATATGAGCAACAACACCCCCTGGTACCGCTGGCAAAACGGTGACCTGCTACTGGACCTGCAGGTGCAACCGGGTGCCCGCGACGACGCCTTCGCCGGGCCCTACGGGGACCGGCTGCGCTTGCGTATCGCCGGCCCGCCGGTGGACGGTCGTGCGAACCAACGCCTGCAACGTTTCCTGGGCCAGGCCTTCGGCGTCGCCCCCGGGCGCGTGGAGCTGCGCCGCGGGCTGGCCTCGCGGCGCAAACAGGTGCTCATCCGGCAACCGGCCGTCCTGCCAGAAGCGCTGGCCATCGGGCCAGCATCCGATTCATAGCCGGAAAACGTCTACAATTCGCTGTATAGGCTGGGATATTTGTGCATGCTCGAAGCTGATCCATCTACTGCAACCGCGGCCGATGCCGGTCGCCTGATTGACACCCTGGGGGACTACCGGGAGTGGCGGGATGCGCTGGTCACGGACATCCGCCAATACCAGGAATGGGTGCAGGCCGAGGGGGTGTCCGAGGCGGAAGACGAATTGCGCATCTTCGAGCTGGCGGAATCGCTCAAGAGCGAACGCCTGCTGGTAGCCCTGGTGGCGGAATTTTCGCGCGGCAAGACCGAACTCATCAATGCCATGTTCTTTGCCGACTACCGTCGGCGCCTGCTGCCCTCCACCGCGGGCCGAACCACGATGTGCCCGACGGAAATCCTGTACAACGAAGACCAGCAACCCGGCGTGATGCTGCTGCCCATCGAGACCCGCAAGACCGGCACGACCATCGCCGAATACAAGCGCGAGCCCATCAACTGGACGGTGTTGCCGCTGGACCTGAAATCCGCCGACAACATGGCAGACACGCTATCGGAAATCGTACGCACCAAGCAGGCCACCCGCCGGGAACTGGAAGAACTGGGACTGACGCCGCCGGACGACGACCGCAAGGCCGACACCTTCGAAATTCCCGTCTGGCGGCACGCGATCATTAACTACCCGCATCCGCTACTGAAACGAGGCCTGGCCATCCTCGATACCCCGGGCCTGAATGCCCTGGGAAGCGAGCCGGAGCTGACCCTGTCGATGCTTCCCAATGCCCACGCGGTGCTGTTCGTGCTGGCGGCGGATACCGGGGTCACCCGCAGCGACCTGGACGTGTGGCAGAACCACGTGCGCATCGCCGCGGGACCCGACGCCAAGGGCTGTGTGGCCATTCTCAACAAGGTAGACACCCTGTGGGACGATCTGCGGCCCGAAGCCGATGTGGCCGCCACCATCGATTCCCAGTGCGAGGAGGCGGTAAAAACCCTGGGGATTCCGCGCAGTAATGTGTTCCCGGTGTCGGCGCAAAAGGCCTTGCTGGGGCGGGTCAAAGGCGATGCGGAACTGGTGAAACGCAGCGGGCTGGAGCGCCTGGAAGCCAAGCTTTCGGGAGAGATCGTGGCCGCCAAGCGGGCATTGGTGCGCGAGAAGGTCATCAACGAAATCGGCGGCATGATGCAGGGCACCCGCGTGACCCTGCAAACCCGCCTGGACGCGGCCCGCGCCGAACTCAATGACTTGCAAGCGGTGCGCGGCAAAAACGAAAAAGTACTCAAGCAGATGACCCAGCGCCTGCGTGACCAGAAAAAGCTCTACGACAAGGAAGTGGAGAGCTTCGAAGTCACCCGCCGCCTGCTATCGGACCAGATCCGAAAGATGCTCTCGCACATGAGCATGACGAGCTTCGACAAGCTGATGGATGAAACCCGCAAGTCCATGCAGCAAAGCTGGACCACCCAGGGTCTGCGGCGCGGCATGGAGATTTTTTTTCGTGGTTCCTCCAAGCGCATGGACCGGGTTCACGAAGATGCACGCAAACTGAAGGCGCTGGTGGACGAGGTCTATAACCGCTTCCACGCCGAACACGGCCTGCCGCGGCTACGACCCAGCAACCTGTCCGTGCTGCAGTTCCGCAAGGACATGCGCCGGCTGGAAGTCGAGGGCGAAGCCTTCCGCAACAGCGCCGCCATGCTCATGAGCGAACAGCATTTCGTGATCAAGAAGTTCTTCATCACCCTCGCCTCCCAGGCGAGGGAGATCTTCAACCAGTGCGGCCAGTCCACCAAGACCTGGGCCAAGTCGATCCTGGTTCCGGTCTACACCCAGATCCAGGAACACAAGGTCATGATTGATCGGCGGGTGCAGAATTTCGAACAGATCGAGAAAGACTACGCCCACCTGGGCGCCCGCGTGCGTGAGCTCAAAAAAGAGGTAACCGAACTCGAACTGCAGGGCGCGCAGATGCAGGCGATGATGGAGCGCGTATACCAGCCGCCGGTCCAGAAGCACTGAAAACCGGACCTACCGCGAGGCAGGTCCGCGGCGCGCGCCACCCTGCTGACCGGGCTCGTCGGATGCGAGCGCTCCATTCCCGCGGTGACGGCGGACCGCTTCCGGCCCCCGCACCTCGACCGCCGGGATTACGGACCGCATAATACGCGCCCCACGGACGAGGCCTCCTTCATGCCCGAGACCATCCCCGCCGATTCCGTCGGCATCGTCACGCCACAGCGGCTGCACTTCGACGCGCCACTGCGGCTGTCGAGTGGGGAGACGCTGGCGGCCTATGACCTGGTGTACGAGACCTACGGCACGCTGTCACCGCAACGCGACAACGCGATCCTGGTGTGCCATGCCCTGAGCGGCGATCACCACGCCGCGGGCTTCCACGATCCCGCGGACCGCAAAGCGGGCTGGTGGGACAACCTGATCGGCCCCGGCAAGGTGCTGGATACCCGGCGTTTTTTCGTCGTCAGCCTCAACAACCTGGGTGGCTGCTCCGGCTCCACCGGCCCTGCCAGCACCAACCCCGACACCGGCAAGGTCTGGGGACCGGCCTTTCCCATCGTCACGGTGCGCGACTGGGTCGAAAGCCAGGCGCGGCTGGCGGACGCCCTGGGCGTCGATTGCTGGCGGGCCGTGCTCGGCGGCAGCCTGGGCGGCATGCAGGTGTTGCAGTGGTCGATGGATTACCCGGAGCGGGTGGCCCATGCCATTGTCATCGCCGCGGCGCCTCGACTCACCGCCCAGAATATCGCTTTCAACGAAGTGGCCCGCCAGGCGATCCGCAGCGATCCGGATTTCCAGGACGGTTTCTACCTGGAGCGCGGCACCCAGCCCGGGCGGGGCCTGCGCATCGCGCGCATGCTCGGCCACATCACCTACCTGTCCGACGACGTGATGCGCGAGAAATTTGGCCGCGATCTGCGCGAGGGGCGAATCAGTTTCGACCTGGAAAACGTGGAATTCGAGGTGGAAAGCTACCTGCGCTACCAGGGCGATTCCTTTGTCGGGAGTTTCGACGCCAATACCTACATCCTCATGACCAAGGCCCTGGATTACTACGACCCAGCAGGCGCCTGCGGCGGCAGGCTGGCGGAGGCTCTTCGGCCGGCGAAGGCGAAGTTTCTGGTGGTGTCATTCACCAGCGACTGGCGTTTTTCTCCGGCCCGCTCCCGGGAGATCGTCAAAGCCCTGCACGACAACGACTTCGATGTCAGCTACGCGGAGATCGAATGTCCCCACGGGCACGACGCATTCCTGATGAAGATCCCGGCCTACCGGGAAGTGATGCTGGCGTACATGGAACGAGTGGCCGGGGAGCTTGCCGATGGCGGTTAAGACCCTGCGCCCGGACTACGCCATCCTGGTGGACTGGATTCCCGCTGGCAGCAGTGTGCTCGACCTGGGCTGCGGCGACGGTGAATTGCTGGGTCACCTGGTACGGGAGAAAGCCGCGCGTGGCTACGGCATGGAGCTGAGTATGGAGGCGATTCCCAACTGCATCCGCAATGGAATCAACGTCATCCACAGCGACATCGACCGGGGCCTGTCGGAGTTTGATGACAACTCCTTCGATTTCGTGGTGTTGTCCCTGACCCTGCAAGCCATCGCCCATCCGCACCAACTGCTGGAGGAAATGCTGCGAGTGGGCACCCAGGGCATCGTGACCTTCCCCAACTTCGGGCACTGGCGGAACCGGCTGCAACTGGCCGCCGGCCGCATGCCGGTCACCAAAACACTTCCCTGGCAGTGGTTTGATACTCCGAATATTCACCTGTGCACCATGCGTGATTTCGAGGTGCTGTGCCGGGAACTCGGAATGCACGTTCTGGAACGCCGTGCGGTGGACCGGGCCCACCGCGGCAGTCTCGGGCTGCGGTTGTTGCCGAACCTGCTGGGCGAAATCGCGCTGTACCGGTTTACGCGGCGGTAACGTCCCGTTCCGCTCCGAACCAGCGGTGGGGATCCTCCGCTGCGCTGCGGATCATGGGTGGTCGCTTGGCAAGCCTGCGCGACGCCGGTGTACACGCATCAGGTAAATCACCAGCGCAATCGCCGGCAGTCCCAGCACCGCGGCGTAGATAAAGAACAGTTCGTAACCAAGGGCATCCGCCACGTCCCCGGAAAATCCGCCCAGAAACTTCGCCGGCAACAACATCAGGGAACTGAACAGGGCGTACTGGGTGGCCGTGTAGGCCCGATTGGTGAGTCCCGACAGGTAGGCAATAAATGCCGACCCGGCCATGCCGCCGCTCAGGTTGTCACCGCTGATCACCAGCACCAGCAGCCCCACGTCCGGTCCCTGGCTGGCGAGCCCGGCGAACACCAGGTTGGTGAGCGCCACCAGCACCGCTGCCAGCAGCAGTATGCGCATGACCCCGTAGCGGGCCACCAGCACCCCGCCGAGCGCCGCTCCCAGCATGGTCATCACCACACCGAACACTTTAGAGACATTGGCGATCTGGGTGAGCGTGAAGCCCAGGTCGATGTAAAAGGGATTTGCCATCACCCCCATGGTGATGTCGCTGAGCCGGAACAGGCCGATGAATGCCAGGATCACCAGCGCCAGGCGACCGTTGCGGGCGAAAAAATCCACGAACGGGCATACCACCGCCCCCAGCAGCCACGCCACCAGCTCACGGGCCCACGCCGGCCAGTGGTCGGAGTGTTCCAGAAAATCCACCACCCGTTGTTCGCGACGCCAGGTCTCTTCGCTGACCTGTCGCTCCGGCTCCGGAATCAGCAGCGTGGTAAGCACTCCCACCACCATGGCCACGGCCATGCCGGTATAGGCGAAGCTCCAGGAACGGTACTCCGCCAGGTACAGGGCCCCGGCGCCCGCCAGGATCATGCCCAGCCGGTAACCGATCTGGTAGGTAGCCGCCATCGCCCCTTGCCAGTCCACGCTGACCGCCTCGATACGCCAGGCATCGATGCTGATGTCCTGGGTGGCGGAAGCGAAGGCTACCAGCAGCGCCGCCCATATCAGCAGCGCCAGCCCGCTGCCCGGGTCCTGGACCGCCATCAGGCACAAACCGGCGATCACCCCGAGCTGGGCCAGCAGCATCCAGCTACGGCGGTGGCCCAGCCAGCGGGTCAGCAGCGGGAGATCCAGGCGGTCCACCAGCGGAGCCCAGACAAACTTGAGGCCGTACAGCAACGCCACCCAGGAAACGTGGCCGATGGTGCTGCGATCCACCCCGGCGGTGCGCAGCCAGGCGGACAGGGTGCCAAACACCAGCAGCAGTGGCAGCCCGGCGGAGAAGCCAAGGAATAGCATGGCGAGGACCCGCGGACGCGTATAAAGGGACAGCGCCTCGCCCCAGCTACGGGTGGTATCCGTCACTTCGGCTCCCGGTAGTCGATGATCAGCGGCGCGTGATCGGAAAAACGTTGCCGGGTATAAATCCGCTCCCGGGTGGCCCGTGCCGCAAGCCCCGGGGTTGCAATCTGGTAGTCCAGCCGCCAGCCCACGTTATTGTCCCAGGCGCGCCCCCGATTGGACCACCAGGTGTACTGCTCCTCGCGATCGTTGAGGCGCCGGAAAACGTCGACGAATCCCACTGCGTCAAATACCGTGTCCAGCCAGGCGCGCTCCTCCGGCAGGAAGCCGGAGTTCTTCTGGTTGCCGCGCCAGTTCTTCAGGTCGATGGCCTTGTGGGCGATGTTCAGGTCACCGCACAGCAGCCACTCGCGGCCGCTGGCGACCAGCGCCTGCAGGTGGCCGAGGAACACCTCCAGGAAGCGGAATTTCTCCGCCTGGCGTGCTTCGCCGCTGGAGCCCGAGGGAAAGTACACGCTGGCGATGCTCCAGCCGGGAAAATCCAGTTGCAGGTAGCGCCCTTCCGCGTCCGCCACCGGATCGCCGAAGCCGTGGACTACGCGGTCGGGCTCCGCGCGACTGAACACCGCCACCCCGGCATAGCCGGGCCGCTGGGCGGGAAACAGGAAACGCCGGAAGGGGCGCGGTTGGTGTTCCGGCCCGGCGAGCTGTTCCTCGCCGGCGCGAATCTCCTGCAGGCAAACGACGTCCGCACGCTGGCGTGCCAGCCACGGATAAAAGCCCTTGCGCGCCGCCGAACGCAGGCCGTTGGCATTCAGGGTGATGATGCGCATGGCCACGCAGGCTACCAGAAATCCAACTTCGCAAAGACGACCGAAGGGAGGATCCCGCGCTTTACTTCGGCTCATTCGGGGTCGCCCGGCGAACCCTCCCAAGCCCAGAATCGGAGCCTGCGCCATGTCATTGGGGCCTGTTAGACTCCACGCCCGTGAAAGACTATCAACGTGATTTTCTCGCCTTCGCCCTGGAGACCGGGGTACTGCGGTTCGGCGATTTCACCCTCAAATCCGGCCGCAAGAGTCCATACTTTTTCAATTCCGGATTGTTCCGCACCGGCGCCGCCATTGCGCGCCTGGGGCGTTTTTACGCCCGCGCTATCGTTGAGAACGGACCGGACTTCGACATGCTGTTCGGTCCCGCCTACAAGGGCATCCCGCTGGCCACCGCCGTGGCCATCGCCCTGGCCCAGCAACACGATCGCGACCTGCCTTTCGCCTTTGACCGCAAGGAAGCCAAGGATCATGGCGAGGGTGGCAGCATCATCGGCGCGCCGCTGGCGGGCCGGGTACTGATCGTGGACGACGTGATTTCCGCCGGGCTGTCCGTGGATGCCTCGGTGCAGCGTATCCGCGCCGCCGGCGCGCAGCCCGCCGGGGTATTCATCGCCCTGGACCGACAGGAACGCGCCGCCGAAGGCGAGTTGAGCGCCGCCGCCGCGGTGGCCCAGCGCAACGGATTTCCGGTACAGGCCATCGCCGGGCTGGACACGCTGGTCGAATTCCTCGCCGGAGATCCCCAACGGGCCGGCCAGCTGGCGGCGATTCGCGAATACCTGGCGCGGTTTGGCGCCTGAGTCTGGCAACCCACCTCCAGCCTCGCCATACTCCATCCATAATTCTCAGGGAATCGCTGTTTCCAGCATGCGCGTGGTAGTTCTAGGCGGATCCGGCTTTGTCGGCCGCTGTCTTTGTTCACAGCTGTCCGCGGCCGGCCACCAGGTCACGGTAGTCAGCCGCCAGCGTGACGCCGATCCGAACCTGCTGGTGCTGCCCCGCCTGAACGTGGTGCGTGGCCACCCGGCGGACCTGGCGATACTGCGCACCCATTTCCAGCGCGCACAGGTCGTCATCAACCTGGTGGGAATCCTCAACGAGACGGGCCGTTCCGGGCAGGGCTTCGAGCGCACCCACGTGGATCTGGCGGATCGCATCCTTGATGCCTGCCGGCAAAGCGGAGTACCGCGACTGCTGCACATGAGTTCCCTGAACGCGGACCCGGCCGCTCCGAGCCACTACCTGCGCAGCAAGGGCATTGCGGAACAGCATGTGCTGGCGGCCCACGGCGACGGTCTGGCGGTAACCTGTTTCCGTCCCTCGGTGATCTTCGGTCCCGGGGATGGCCTGCTGCAGCGTTTCGCTGAGCTACTACGACGCATTCCCCTGGTGTTTCCACTGGCCTGCCCGGACGCCCGCATGCAGCCGGTGTTCGTCGGCGACGTGGCACAGGCCTTCGTCTCCAGCATCGCCGACAGCCGCACCCTGGGACGCAGCATTGAGTTGTGCGGGCCGCGGGTATACCGCCTCGCGCAGATCGTCGCCCTGGCGGGGCAATACGCCGGTGTGCGCCGCATCATCTGGGGTCTGCCGCCGGGGCTGTCCCGCCTGCAGGCGCGTTTGCTGGAGCGGCTGCCCGGCAAGCTGTTTTCCATGGATAACTACCAGAGCCTGCAACAAGCCAGCGTTTGCGGAGGCGACGCCCTGACACGGCTGTTCGGTATCCGACCCACCGCCCTGGAGGATGTGGCGCCGGCGATGCTGGCGCCCCGGCACGATCGTCTCTCCCGCTGGCGACGCAAAGCCGGTCGCTGAATCGCCCGCCGTCGCGCCTGATCATGCCTGCCACGCCGCAGCCCGACATCGATGTGACCGTCGTCGTGCCGGTCTACGATGAGGAAGAATCCCTGGCCGAACTCGCCGACCAGATCCGGGCCGCCTGCGCGGCCGCTTCCCTGCGCTTCGAGGTCTGGCTGGTGGACGACGGTTCGCAGGATGGCTCCTGGACCGTCATCGAGGAACTGCACCGGCAGGACCCGCGCTTTGCCGGGATTCGCTTCCGGATGAACTACGGCAAGAGCGCAGCTCTGGCGGCCGGGTTCGAACATGCCCGTGGTCGCTACGTCGTCACCATGGACGCGGATCTGCAGGACGATCCGAACGAGATCCCGGCGCTGCTGGCCGTGCTTGAAGAGGGCCACGACCTGGTCAGCGGCTGGAAACGGAAACGCCAGGACCGCCTGAGCAAAACCCTGCCCAGCCGGTTTTTCAACTCCATCACGCGGTGGATCTCCGGAATCCGGTTGCACGATTTCAATTGTGGTCTGAAGGCCTACCGTCTGGAGGTGGTGAAGGAGCTGCATATCTACGGCGAGATGCACCGCTACATCCCGCTGCTGGCCAAACGCCAGGGCTACACCCGCATCGCCGAAAAAGTGGTCAACCACCGGGCCCGGCGGCATGGACACACCAAATTCGGAATGGAGCGCTACCTCAACGGGTTTCTCGACCTGCTCACCGTGGCCTTCCTGACGCGGTTCGCCACGCATCCCATGCGCGTGTTCGGGCTGTTTGGCACACTGACCTTCCTGGTGGGCGTCGGCATCAGCCTGTGGCTGAGCGTGGAACGGCTGGTCTACGGGCAGCTGGTCAAGGACCGCCCGCTACTGCTGCTGGGCGTGCTGCTGATCGTCGTGGGCCTGCAGATGGTGTTCACCGGTTTCGTTGCGGACATGATCAGCCGCCGACACATGGAAGAACGGCCCGCCTACCGGATTCGGGAGGCCCTGCAACCCTCGGCGCGCAGGTCGACGACGAAACGAAAGACCGAGGCCGAATCCGCCTAGCCGGGCAAGCCGCACCCGCGGAGACCTGCCGGGTTGTTTGCCGGCTAGCGTGCCGCCAGCCCGGCGAGGCGGGTTTCCCGCTCCCCGGGATCCAGCTCCGCCAGTTCCTTCACCCGCGCGTAGAACTCCGGCAGATCACCACCGGCCGCCCGGAGCAGCGCCTCAAAAGCAGGCACGTGGCGATGGTACGCACCCAGCGCGACCAGGTGGGCATTGTTGAGATCCCGGGCAAACCAGGCGTCGAACGCCCGGTAGCCCGGCCAACCGGCCTTGGTGTCCGCATAGGCCCGCCGCAACGCGTCGAACAGGCTGGCCTTGCGCGCCCGCATCTGGTCAACGGCCAGGCCACTTTGGTACAGCTCCTCCAGTTGCTCGCGAAACTTCAGGATCAGTTCAACAACCACCCGCTCCCGTTGCTGCACGGTGCGATGCGCCAGCGCCAGCTGCGGTTGCTCGGCCGCGGCGAACCAGCGGCGCGTTCCCTCCAGCTCCACCGCGGTAGCGAAGGATTCGTTGAATGCGGTATCACCCTTGACGTAGACCACCTGGTGAGTGAGTTCGTGGAAGATCAACGCCGCAAGCTCCGCGTCGGGGTAGTGGATCACGGTGTTGAGCAACGGGTCATCAAACCAGCCGAGGGTCGAGTAGGCTGGCACGCCCCCGACAAATACATCCTTGCCCTGCCCGCGCAGGCTTTCCGCAAATTCCCTCGCCGCCGCTTCCGAAAAATAACCACGGTAGGCGGCGCAGCCGATCACCGGGTAGCACCAGGTCACCGGTTCCACCGAGAACTCGGTGGCGGCGAACACGTTCCAGGCAACGTAGCGACGCTTGAGATCCGCGTAAAGGGTATAGGAATCATTGTCCGGCAATGCCAGTTTCTCGCTGGCAAATGCGCGCAGGCGGACGGCGAGTTCCAGCTGGTTCCGCAATGCATTGTCGGTTGCAGGCTCCGCGAGCCAGTCGCTGATGGGGCGTGCCTGGTGCCAGATCGCAAGTTGCCCGCGTACCGACTGGGCGTAGTAGCCAACGCTGCCGCAACCGGCCAGCAGCAATGCCGTGCCCAGCCACAGGAATCGATATAGCATTGACGGCGAAATGAACATTTATCTCGTTGGCGGAGCGGTGCGGGACCGGCTACTGGGGCTACCGGTCAAGGATAGGGACTGGGTCGTGGTGGGCGCAACGCCCCAGGAAATGATTGACCAGGGTTTCCGACCTGTGGGTCGTGACTTTCCCGTGTTTCTGCACCCGCAGACCCATGAAGAGTACGCGCTGGCACGCACCGAACGGAAAACCGGACCCGGCTACACCGGATTCGCGTTCCATGCCGCACCGGACGTAAGCCTGGAAGAGGACCTGCGGCGCCGGGACCTGACCATCAACGCCATGGCCGAACACGCCGACGGCACCCTCATCGATCCCTTCGGCGGCGAAGCCGACCTGCGCGCCGGGTTCCTGCGCCATGTATCGGAGTCCTTCACCGAGGACCCGGTGCGCATCCTGCGGGTGGCGCGCCTGGCGGCGCGCTATGCCCGGCAGGGATTTCGCGTGGCCCACGGCACCCATCGCCTGATGAAACAGATGGTGGCGGACGGAGAGGTGGATGCGCTGGTGGCCGAACGGGTGTGGACCGAAATGGAGCGAGCCCTGAGCGAAGAACACCCGCGGCGGTTTTTTGAAGTGCTGCGCGCCTGCGGGGCGCTCGGGCGGCTGATGCCGGAACTGGACGCGTTGTTTGGCGTACCCCAGCCGGCCCACCATCACCCGGAGGTCGATACCGGTGCGCACGTATTGCTGGTGCTGGAACGCGCCTGCGAGCTGAGCGCGGACCCGCGGGTGCGCTTCGCCGCGCTGGTGCATGACCTGGGCAAGGCACAGACGCCCCGGGAGCGCCTGCCCGCCCACCACGGCCACGAAGCCCGCAGCGTGGAACAGGTGCAGGCGCTGGCGGACCGCTTGCGCATCCCCCGCGACTACCGGGAACTGGCGGTACTGGTGGCGCGCTACCACAGCCACTGCCACCGGGCCGCGGAGCTGCGTCCGGCGAAAATCCTTGCGGTACTGGAGGCGGTGGATGTTTTTCGACGCCCGGAGCGCTTCGAGTCGTTTCTGCTCGCCTGCCAGGCGGACGCCCTTGGCCGCGCAGGAAAACAGGGCGAGCCCTATCCCCAGGCGGAACGCATGCGGCGTGCCGCGGCGGCCGCCCGGGCGGTGGACGCGGCACCGTTCGCCGACCTGCCGGGGCCGGAGGTGGCGAAGCGGTTGCGCGAAGCGCGGGTGGAGGCGATTTCCTCCTTGCCATCCTGAACGAGCACAGCGAGGGAAGGATCGTGCTGCGGTGAAACGGCAAGATCCTTCGCTTCGCTCAGGATGACAATTGGTGAGGTATTGCTGTCCGCTGGGCGCGAGCCTTCACCAACGGTGTCATCCCGAGCGAGCCCCACCGGCAGGATCCTTCGCTTCGCTCCGGTTCAGGGGTGGTGGCTGGCCAAGGCTGCGCCACATTGAAATACGCTCCGCCGCTACGCGGCGTTCGGAATGACAGTGTGGACTTTGTTCAACGCCGCCAGGAATTGCGAGAGATCCGTCGTCACTACGTTCCTCTGGATGTTTCTGTAGGCGCGCAGCGCCTACAGAAACATCCAGAACAACACCGCTCCCAACGCCAGCCGGTAGATGACAAATGGCGTCATGCCGATGCGTTCGATCAGGCGCAGGAACAGGTGGATGCAGGCGAAGGCGCTGACCGCGGCCACCGCGGTGGCGCTGGCCACCAGGCCCCAGTCCGGAGGCACGGTAGCGGTGAGCAGGTCGAGCCCCTTGATGGCGGAAGCGGCGAGGATGATTGGCACCGCCAGCAGGAAGGAAAACCGCGCCGCCGCCTCCCGGGACAGTCCCAGCAGGAGGCCGGCACTGATGGTGATCCCGGAGCGGGAGGTGCCCGGCACCAGCGCCAGCGCCTGGGAAAAGCCGATGAACGCCGCAGCTCCCCAACGTATCTCCGCTACGCCGCGGGCCTCGCGGCGGCGGCGGTAGCGATCCGCCAGGTACAGCACCACCGCGAACACCACCGTGGCGCTGGCCACCACCAACGGCCCGCGCAACTGTCCCTCTACGTAGTCCCGCAACAGCAATCCGGCGATGCCCGCCGGCAGGGTGCCGATGAAGATCGCCACCAGCAGGCGCGCGTTTTGGCGAGGCGCCATCGCCAGCTCCAGCAGGTCGCGTTGGAAATACAGCATCACCGCCACCAGGCTGCCCAGGTGCACCGCCACGTCGAAAGCCAGGCCCTGGTCCGCCCAGCCCAGCAACCGGGGCGCCAGCACCAGGTGACCGGCACTGGAGATCGGCAGGAACTCGGTCAGTCCCTGCACCAGCGCCAGCCACATTGCTTGCCAGAACTCCATCGGCTACAGCCGCCCGCGGAAATCGCGCCCGCTGAATCCGGCCCGGGCAGCGCTCACACCCCGCCCCAGGGCGATCACCTTCACCAGTTCCCCCATCTCCGCGGGTGAGGTCAGCAGCTCCACCGCCCGTCCCTGGGCCAGCCGCTCCCGGGTGGTGGCGGCGGCATCGATACGACCCGGCAGGCCGGCGGAAATCAGGTAATGGGCCTGGCTGGTGAAACCCAGGCACTCCAGGCCGGTCCGCTGGCCTGCCTCGGCGACGGCGGTGAATTCCACGTGGGTGGTGATGTCCTGCAGACCGACGCGATCAAACGGGTCGGCGCTGACGTGGTGCCGGAAGTGGCACATCAGCGTGCCCGCGTTGCGCTGGGGATGAAAAAACTCCCGGCGCACGAAGCCATAGTCGAACAGCAATAACGCCCCACGGTCGATCCCGGCGGCGGCCCGCTCCACCCAGGCCTCCGCCGCAAGGCCCAGTTCGGAACGATAGTCCGCCGGCGTGTCCGCCGGCAGCCGCTCCCGTACCAGCGCAGCGATACCCGGCGGCGCCGGTGCCCAGCCCGGCGTGTAGCCGGTCTCGGTGCGGTACACGTGCAACAACTGCACCTCACTTTCCTCACCAGAGATCGGCGTGCCGCACCGGAAAACATGCGCCGGCAGGCTGTCGAGCAGCTCGTTGCCCAGGATCACGCCGACGAAACCGGCCTCCGGCAGATCGTCACACCAGCGCACCCGCTCCCGCAGCTCGGGAGCCAGTTGCGCCACCCGTGCCTGCTGCTGCTCACGCAACGCCGGACTCAGCTCCAGGATGCGATAGGCACGCGGCAGGCGCTGGCTCGCCGCCAGCGCCGGCAACAGTTCCGCCACCAACGCGCCGCTACCGGCGCCGACCTCCAGAATTTCCGCCCCGGCCCCCAGTTGTTCCAGCCAGTCGGCGCAGGTTTGCGCAACGCAACGGCCGAACAGCGGTGAGACCTCCGGCGCGGTGATGAAATCTCCCTGCTCACCGAAACCGGGTCCGGTGGCGTAGTAGCCAAGCCCCGGTGCATACAAGGCCTCCGCCATAAAACGGCTGAACTCCAGCCCGTCCGCACCGGCAGCGGAAATGCGTGCGTCCATGTGCGCGCGCACGCGCGCCTCGTGTTCGCGGTGGCTGGCGTCCAGTTGCAGTTCTTGCGCTTGTGGCGGGGAGGGCATCAACGTTAAGTTCGTACCGGGCCGGAGCGATTGTACGCGACGAATGAAGGAAAACAGTGAACCCGTGGTGCTGGTCACCGGCGCCGCCAGGCGCCTGGGGGCGGCGATCTGCCGGCGCCTGCACGCGGAAGGCATGCGGGTCGTGATCCATTACCGAAACTCCGCTGATCCGGCCGAAGCCCTGCGCCGGGAACTGGAGCAGCGGCGCGCGGACAGCGTGCGGCTGGTGCAGGCGGACCTGCTGAGCCCCGGCGCCCCGGATACCGTGGCAACCGAAGCGTTGGCGGCCTTCGGGCGCCTGGATGGCCTGGTGAACAACGCCAGCACCTTCTACGCCACGCCACTGGCGGAGGCGAACGAGGAACACTGGGAGGAACTCACCGGTTCCAACCTGCGGGCGCCGTATTTTCTCACCCGCGCCTGTGCGCCTGCCCTCGCCAGGACCCGGGGTGCGGTGGTCAACATGCTGGATATCCATGGCGGACGCCCGCTGCCCGGCTACAGCATCTACAGCATCGCCAAGGCCGGGCTGGCGATGGCCACCCGCGCCCTGGCCCGCGAGCTGGCGCCCCAGGTGCGGGTCAATGGCATCGCCCCCGGGGCGATCCTGTGGCCGGAAAATGGCATCAGCGAGGAAGCCAAGGCCGCGGTACTGAGTCACATACCGCTGGGTCGCTGTGGCTCACCGGAGGAGATCAGCGCCGCGGTACTGTTCCTGTTGCGGGATGCCACCTATACGTCCGGGCATATCCTGCCGGTGAGCGGCGGCCGGACGACCGGCATCTGAACCGTCCAGCCACCGGCGTACCGGCCACCGGGGCACCACCATCCGATGCAACGGCTCAGAGCTCGATGGGCTCGATCGCCCTGCGCCCGGCAAAGGCCTGCCACATCCTGGCGATCGTCGTCCCGGTCTCCGGGTGACGCAGGTCGGGCGCCAGATCCGCCATCGGGCCGAGAACAAATGCGTACTGGCCCAGGTCCGGCCTCGGCAAGTTGAAGATATCGTCATGGCGCACCATGTCGCCGTACAACAGCAGGTCCAGGTCCAGGGTCCGGTCGCAGAAGCCGCGCTCGGCAACACTGCGGCCGCATTCCCGCTCGACCTGCCGCAGGGTCTGCTGTACCCGCCCCGGTAACTGCGCGGTGTGGAATGCAACCACCAGGTTGATGAAATCCGGACCGACGAATCCCTCCGCCGGGGTACGGTAGGCGGGAGAGACCCGCAGCTCACCAAATTCCCGGCGCAGGGCGTCCAGCCCCTGCCGCACGCGGCGTTCGGGGTCCAGGTTGCTGCCCACGGTAACGAATACCTCAGGCACCGGGGCGCGTTCCCCGTTCGATCTCTACACCCACGTCGTGGGCACCCCGCAGCGCGCCACGCTTGTTGAGACGCACCCGGCACCAGGGCACCTCGAATTCCTGCAGCAGGATGGCGGCGACCCCCTCGGCGAGGGTCTCCACCAGGTGGAACTCGGACCCCCGCACGAATTCCTGGATGCGCTTGGATACCGCCTTGTAGTCGATGGCATCCGCCAGTTGATCGGTGGCCGCGGCCCGTGCCACGTCGGTGGCCATCTCCAGGTCCAGGAACACCGACTGGCGCATGCGCCGTTCCCGCTCCCACAGGCCGATCACGCAGTCGATCTTGAGTTCAGTGATGTAAACGATATCCATCCGGAAAAACCTCAGGCCGCCGCCGGCGGCGCCAAATCATCCAGCGACCAGCGCGGGCGGACCGGGCGACCGCCGGCGGGGTCGCGTTCGCCGGCCACCAGCCGCTGCGCACCGGCCAGCGCCACCATCGCGGCGTTGTCGGTGCAGAATTCCGGGCGCGGAAAAAAGAAACTCACCGACATCCGCTCACCCAGTTGCGCCAGGCGCTGGCGCAGCCGCCGGTTGGCGCCCACCCCGCCGGCCACCACGCAACGCTGGCGGCCACTGGATTCCAGCGCCCGCCGCACCTTGATCACCAGGGTATCCACGGCGGCCTCCTCGAAGGCACGGGCAATGTCCGCAACCCGCTGCGGGTCGAGGGCGCTCTCGGCGGCGGTATTTCGGGTGAAGGTCTTGAGCCCCGAGAAACTGAAGTCCAGCCCCGGTCGATCCGTCATGGGGCGCGGGAAGCGCAATGCTCCGGGCCTGCCATCCTCGGCGGCGGCGGCAATGGCCGGCCCGCCGGGGTAGCCCAGCCCCAGCAACTTGGCGGCCTTGTCGAAGGCCTCCCCCACCGCGTCGTCCAGCGAGCGCCCCAGGATACGGTAGCGCCCGGGTCCGTCGACATCGACCAGCAAGGTGTGTCCACCGGATACCAGCAGCGCCAGGAACGGAAACTCCGGTGCCGGGTCCTCCAGCATCGGCGCCAGCAAGTGGGCCTCCATATGGTGCACCCCCAGTGCCGGAATACCCCGTGCCAGAGCCAGTCCGCGGGCGAAGGCGGCGCCCACCAGCAGCGCCCCGATCAGGCCCGGACCGGCGGTGTAGGCAACCCCATCCAGTTCCCGCGAACCGAGCGCGCCGGTCAGGTCCGTGGTCAGGCCCAGCAGACGGCGCACGTGGTCGCGGGCCGCCAGTTCCGGTACCACCCCGCCATATTCCGCGTGCAGGGGGGTCTGGGAGTACAGCCGGTGGCCCAGAAGCCCTTCCGCGGTGTCGAATACCGCCACCGCGGTCTCGTCACAGGAGGTTTCGATTCCGAGTACCCGCATGCGCCCGCTTCTATACAAATCCGGCTGAAGTGGCTAATATTCGCGCCCCGAGCCGCCCCTGCGGGGCCGGGAACCGAATTCAGAGCCAAAACCCAAGGGTTGCGAACCATATGCCACATGTCCGAGTAAGGGAAGGCGAGCCGTTTGATATCGTGCTGCGCCGCTTCCGACGTTCCTGCGAGAAGGCGGGGGTGTTTTCGGAAATGCGCCGCCGCGAGCACTACGAGAAGCCGACCTCGGTCCGCAAGCGCAAGGCCGCCGCCGCGCGCAAGCGGGAGCTCAAGCGCATTTCCCGCGAAGGCTCCCGTTTTACCCGCCAGTACTGATTCCCCTCCCGATAGGCTGTCTCGCGCCATGGCACTCAAGGACCGCATCGATTCGGACCTCAAACAGGCCATGCGTGATCGGGCTACCGCGCGCCTGGAGGCTATCCGCATGCTGCGTGCTGCCATCCAGCGGCGCGAAGTGGACGAGCGTACCGAGCTTGACGACCCCGAGGTGCTGGCGGTTATCGAAAAACTGGTCAAGCAGGGCCGCGACGCCGAGAGCCAGTTCGAAAAGGGCGGCCGCCAGGACCTGGCCAGCAAGGAACAGGCGCAGATCGCAATTTTTTCCGAATACCTGCCCGAACAGCTGACGGCGGAAGCGGTTGCCGCCATCGTGGACGAAGTTATCGCCGAGACAGGCGCCGAGGGAATGCGGGACATGGGCAAGGTGATGGGGCAGATCAAGCCGCGTCTGGCCGGCCAGGCGGATATGGGCCAGGTCTCGGCACTGGTCAAGCAGCGGCTGGAAGCGTAGGCGCCGGGCGCCGGCGGCGCTACCATCCCCTGCCAGTCAAACCCGAATCGCGACCGCAACCCCGGCCAATAAAGCTTTCCATTCCGGCCGGTTGCCGCCGGGGGGCAAATAGACATGTCGGGCCGCATTCCCCGTGAATTCATCGACGATCTGCTGGCGCGGGTGGATATCGTTGACGTTGTCGACACCCGGGTGCCCCTGAAAAAACGCGGCCGCGAGCACATCGCCTGCTGCCCTTTCCACGAAGAGAAGACCCCGTCCTTTACCGTCAGCCAGACCAAGCAGTTTTATCACTGCTTCGGCTGCGGAGCCCATGGCAGCGCGATTGGCTTCCTGATGGAGCACGAGGGACTGGGCTTCGTGGAGGCCGTGCGCGAGCTGGCCCAGACCGTGGGCCTGGAACTGCCCCAGGGCAGCGCCGACAGTCCGTCCAACGAACAGGTGCCCGCGTTGCTGGAGGTGCTGACCCGGGCGGACCGCTGGTTCCGCGATCAGCTGCGGGCTCATCCGCGCGCCGCGGAGGCCCAGGACTACCTGAAAGGCCGGGGCCTGACCGGGCAGACCGCGGCGCGCTTCGGTATCGGTTTCGCCCCGGAGGGCTGGGACAACCTGCTGCGTGCCCTGGACGCGGAGCCCGAGTTGCTGCTGGGGGCCGGACTGGTCATCAAGAAGGACTCCGGCGGCTTCTACGACCGCTTCCGCCACCGGGTGCTGTTTCCCATCCACGACTACCGCGGCCGGGTGGTTGCATTTGGCGGGCGCGTATTGGGCGAAGGCGAGCCCAAGTACCTCAATTCCCCGGAGACCGCGGTGTTCCACAAGGGCCGGGAACTGTACGGCCTGTACCTGGCCCGGGACGCGATCCGTGCCAGCGGCCAGGTGCTGATCGTGGAGGGCTACATGGACGTGGTGGCACTCTCCCAGCACGGGGTGGAGAACGTGGTCGCCACTCTCGGCACCGCCACCACCCGCTACCACCTGGAACGGATCTTCCGTTTTGCCCCGGAGGTGGTGTTCTGCTTTGACGGCGACCGCGCCGGGCGCGAGGCGGCGGTGCGGGCCCTGGAAACCGCCCTGCCCTTGCTGAGCGAGGGCCGCCAGGCCGGGTTCCTGTTCCTCCCCGAGGGCGAAGATCCGGATTCCCTGGTGCGTCGGGAGGGCGGCGACGCCTTCCGCGCCCGGCTGGCGAACAGCGTACCGCTGCCGGAGTTCCTGTTCGATCACCTGCGGCAACAGGCGGATCTTTCGCGCATGGACGGGCGGGCACGGTACGCGGAACTGGCCCGGCCACTGATCGGCCAGGTCCCGGACGGTATCCTCAAGCGCATGATGACCGAGCGTCTCGGGGAACTGACCCGGCTGGGCGATGACGCGTTGCGGGGGCTGGTGGCGGCGGCGCCGCGCCAGGCCTCCGGCTCCGACCGCGTCCGCCGTCCGCGCCCGCTGCAGGGGGACTCACCGGTGCGCAAGGCGGTAGCGCTGCTGGTGCAGCAGCCGGACCTGGCGGCATCGGTAGCCGACCAGCCGGAATTGCCGGAGGCGGCTATCGCCGGCCTCGACCTGCTGCGCGGCCTGCTAAAATTGCTCCAGGAAGCACCGAAACAGAACACCGGGCAGGTGCTGGAGCACTACCGCGGCGACCCCAGCGAGAAACACCTGGAGAAGCTGGCCACCTGGGAACATGCCCAGCAGGCATCGGACAACCCGCAAGGGGAACTGCGCGACGCATTGCTGGCGGTGCGCATTGACGCGCTCCAACGACAGGAAGCAGCGGCCCGGGAACTGGGCGACGCCCGAGCCGCGGAAATCTGCGCTGCCTTGCAGCAGGAGATCAGCCGTCTCAAGCAACAACGCCTGTCTGGCGGGGGTTGAAAATGCCAACCGCCGCCAGCATCTGCGGTTGACGCGCACGACCTTAGTCTCCATATAGTCTATATGGTTATCAAACGTGCTAAAATGGATTGTTTGAGCATTCTCGCCCCCACTTCGCACTGAGCAGCCGCTACCTATGGATCAAGATACCAAACGAACGAAACTCAAGAAGCTCATTCTCAAGGGCAAGGAACAGGGTTTCCTCACCTACCGGGAGATCAACGATCACCTGCCGGAGGACATGCATGACACCGACCAGATCGAGTCGGTGGTCAACATGATCAACGACATGGGGATCGAGGTCTTCGATCACCCGCCCGATCCGGACACCCTGCTGCTCAAGACCGAGACCGCGGACGACGACACCGCCGACGAGACCGAGGCCGTGCTGGCCTCCGCGGTGGAAAGCGAGTTTGGCCGTACCACGGACCCGGTGCGCATGTACATGCGCGAGATGGGCACCGTGGACCTGCTCACCCGCGAGGACGAGATCGCCCTGGCCAAGCGCATCGAGGAAGGCATCCGCCAGAGCGTGGAGGCCATGGCCCATTGCCCGATCACCGTGGCCCAGGTCACCGAGATGATCACCCGCATCGAGGCCGGCGACATGCGCCTGACGGACCTGATCATCGACTTCATCGATCCGGAAAAGATCGACGAACCGGTGCGCATCGCCAACGGCCAGCCCCAGGACGAGGACGTTCAGCTCGGACCCACCGCGGAGGAAGTCGCGGAGCGATTCAAGATTATCCACAAGCTGCATGACAGCCTGTTCCGGGCGCTGAAAAAGAACGGCCTCGGATCGGACTCCTGCAAGCGCGTACAAAAGAAACTCAGCCGCCAGTTCCTGGAGATCAAGTTCGTCACCCGCCAGGTCGAGTTCCTCTCCGAACAGGTGCGGGAAATCGTCGACCTGGTGCGGCTGCGCGAACGCGAAATCATGGAGCTGTGCGTGGCCCAGGGCGGCGTACCACGGCGTACCTTCATCGAGGTGTTCGTGGGTCGCGAGACCGATCACAAGATGGTGCGCACGCTGATCAAGAAGCGTGTCGGACAGAACGAGCAACTGAAAGTGAATGCGGACCAGGTTATCGCCCTGCAGCGGAAACTGGAGTTGCTCGAGGAAGTCATCGGCCTGCCAATTTCGGAACTGAAAGACGTCAACCGCCGCATGTCTATCGGCGAGGCCAAGGCGCGTCGCGCCAAGAAGGAAATGGTCGAGGCCAACCTGCGACTGGTGATCTCCATCGCCAAGAAGTACACCAACCGGGGTCTGCAGTTCCTGGACCTGATCCAGGAGGGCAATATCGGCCTGATGAAGGCGGTGGACAAGTTCGAGTACCGGCGCGGTTACAAGTTTTCCACCTATGCCACCTGGTGGATCCGCCAGGCGATCACGCGCTCGATCGCAGACCAGGCGCGCACCATCCGCATTCCGGTGCATATGATCGAGACCATTAACAAGCTCAACCGGATCTCCCGCCAGATCCTGCAGGAGAAGGGCCGCGAGGCGCTTCCGGAGGAGCTCGCGGAGCGCATGGAGATGCCCGAGGAAAAAGTGCGCAAGGTGCTCAAGATCGCCAAGGAACCGATCTCCATGGAGACTCCCATTGGCGACGACGAGGACTCCCACCTGGGGGATTTCATCGAGGACAAGGCAGTGGTGGTACCCCTGGAGGCCGCCACCACCTCCGGGCTGTCCAACGCCACTCGCGACATCCTGCACACCCTGACGCCGCGGGAGGCCAAGGTGCTGCGCATGCGGTTTGGCATCGACATGAATACGGATCACACGCTGGAGGAAGTCGGCAAGCAGTTCGACGTCACCCGCGAACGCATCCGCCAGATCGAGGCCAAGGCCCTGCGCAAGCTGCGTCACCCGTCCCGCTCGGACCACCTGCGCAGCTTCCTGGAGAATTAAACAGAGAGAAAGAGGCTTTCTCACCGCAATTATCTGCGCATACCTGTGCAGATAATTTCAAATTCAGGCGAAGAGATTTCCGAATTAACCGGGCAAAAAAAGCCGCTGGTAACTGCCAGCGGCTTTTTCCTTGCTTGCGATTGCCGGGCCAGAGGCCGGGCGGCACTGCGGGCCTCCGTGCCCGCGGTGCCGGGTGTGCCGGCATTCCTTACAGCCCCACGATGGAACCGTTGAACCCGACGCGGCGAACCGCGCTGATGATCTCGGTTCCCGAGGTCTCCCGCGGGTCGTACTGTACCGAAATCAGCCGTCGCAACTTGCGGTTGACGGCAGCGCCGACCACGCCAGCCAGACCGGCGATCCTGTCCGCTACCAGGTAGGCCATATCCGCCGGCTTGGCGTCCGGCAGGTGAACAAAGATATTCGTGGTGGTTTTCTCCTTCATCGTTTCTCTCCGTAGTTGATCGATTTCAGTTGAGGGTGGCCAGCGCGGCGCCGATGCGCTCCCGCTGACCGTCGGTGGTAACGCGGGCCAGGACCTGCTGGAAACGCGGCAACTGCACGCCGGAAAAGATGTACTGCCAGCGATAGGCCTTGAGGATCTCGCGCTCGATACGCCGGGCCTTTTCGGCGCTGAAAGATTGCTCGCAGTTCTCCAGGAAATAGCGCGCGTCCTCGCCGCTCTGGGCCTGCAGGATGCCGTCCACCGCCGCCACCAGTTCGATCAGGTCGCTGACCGCCTGCTCCCGTTCGGCGTCGCCGAGCTTCGCGTCTTCGTTGACCCACTCGATCTCGTCCATGATTGCGTGCTGGGATTCTTCCTTCCAATGGAACAGGAACACGTCCTTCCACAGTTCCGACAGGTTGTCATCGGGCTCAATGCTTTCCCGGTAGTGGGCCTGGGTGAACAACTCGATGTGCAGGGTCAGCGCCAGCACTGCCCAGGTGGATTTGCCCAGCACCGCCCGCGCCACCTCGTTCGGATCCGGAACGAAACGGTAGCCAGCGGGCATGCCGGCAGCCGCCATCTCGTCCAGTCGGCGAAACAGCTCCTGGTGCTTGAGCTCCTCGTCGCTGAATCGCACCAGGGCCTCGAGAGCGATTTGATCACCCAGCAGGTGCTGCTGGCTGAGCTCGATGATCTTGGCGCAGATGAAACGCTCCACCAGACCGAAGAGGTTGGCGTAGGTACGCCCCTGCACCTGGCTCAGGAAACGCTTTTCCCCGGTGCTGAGAAACGGGATTTCATCGACCCGGGACAAGCCGTCGGGCAGAAACTTGCGGTTGTAGTCGAAGTCCCGGCCACGGATCACGTCCTGGTCGATTTCCCAGCGGATTCGCCGGGACGCCGCGATGGTGCGGGCGAACCGGTCGGTATCCAGGTTTAATTTTGCTAACACTGTCATCACTCATTCTCCTGCTAAAATGGAAAAGACAGACCAGTCTGTCCCGATTCAGGGCAAAAAAATGCCCGCCTATTCGCCGATCAGACGCCGCACCAAGGCGGTTGCGTGCTCGATCGGCCAATCCTCGTGATACAGCTCGGCGAAGGCGATGGCGCCGGCGAACGCGATCATGTAATCCGCTGCCAGGGCCTCCGGGTCGAGCCGCGCGTAGCGGCGGTCCGAGGCCACCAGGGCAGCCGCCAGGAGCCGGATCCGCTCGCGAATCCCGTTGTACAGCTCGCGTCCTTCCCGCCGCAACGGGCTTTGGTAATCCGGTATTTCCGCCACCATGTGCAAAAAGGCGCAGCCACGGTAGTCGGTGGCCCGGGACCAGCCGTGCAGCCATTGCACCGGCGCCAGCAATCGCTCCAGCGGTTTTTCGCCGGCGTCGGCGATCACCCGGTCCAGCTGCGCCAGTTCCCCGGCGGCGGTGCGCTGCAGGTAGGCCAGGCACAGCTCCTCCTTGCTCCGGTAGTGGCTATAAAAGGTAGCCTTGGCCACCCCGGAGCGGGCGATCACCTCGTTGATGCCGGTGGCCCGGTAGCCCTGCTGATAGAAGAGTTCGGAGGCCACGGTCAGGATGCGCTCTTCCGGGGAGCCGGCGGGCCGGGTTGCTGCTGGCTTGGTCATGGTACGGACTATAGTGCGAACAGACTGGTCTGTCTAGTCCTTGGGGGAAGTTTTTTCGGCCCCCGGCCGAGCGGAACCCCGCGGGTCGGGATGGAGGGCCGGCGAGGTGCATGGCGGTTCCGCCGGCAGCAGGGTGAACTGCTAAGATGCGGCCGCGCGGGCCTGTAGCTCAGTTGGTCAGAGCAGGGGACTCATAATCCCTTGGTCCCAGGTTCGAGTCCTGGCGGGCCCACCACGTCTTCCCGCGCTCGTCCGCCCGGAGCGGAACCTCCACCCGCCCGGCCGGGGCGCCGCGGAACTAACCCCCGCCCCGGCTTTCGGACATACTTACGCGCATTTTCGGCGGCACCGTCCGGGCACAGGAATTTCCACCATGAACCTGCTTTCAAGAACCCTGCCTTTTGTGCTCGCGCTTGCCGCCAGCGCCCCCGCGATTGCCGCCCCACCCCCGCCGGGCGTGATCGTGGCCGTGGCCGGGCTTGCCGAGCTGGACGATCGCGTAGAGGCCCTGGGCACCCTGCGCGCCAACGAGTCCGTCGACGTGACGGCGTCCGTCACAGAGACCATCACCGCCATTCACTTCAACGACGGCGACCGGGTGCCCGAGAACCAGGTGCTCGCGGAAATGACCAGCGCCGAGGAGCACGCCCTGCTGGAGGAGGCGCGCTCGACCGAACAGGAGGCACGGCGCCAGTACCAGCGTCTCAAGGCGCTGGTCGCGGACGGCAATGCCACCGTCTCGAACCTGGACCAGCGCCGTCGCGAGTGGGAAACCGCCCGGGCGCGCCTGGCCGGGATCGAGTCGCGTCTCGCCGACCGCCTGGTGCGTGCGCCATTCGCCGGGGTAGTGGGATTGCGCAATCTCAGCATCGGAGCCCTGGTCAGCCCCGGTGACCTGGTCACCACCCTCGACGACGACAGCGTCATGAAGCTCGACTTCACGGTGCCCAGCACGTTTCTGGACGTTCTGCGTCCCGGTCTCCGGGTACTCGCCACCGCGCGCGCCTACGGCGCACGGGAATTTGAAGGAAAGATCGAAGCCATCGCCAGTCGGGTGGACCCCGTCACCCGCTCGGTAACCGTGCGCGCGCTGCTGCCAAATCCGGACCGCAGCCTGCGGCCGGGGATGCTCATGCGGGTGGAGATCCTGCGCAACCCCCGCCGCGCAATCCTGATTCCGGAAGAGGCCCTGGTGCCGCGGGGTGAGCAACAGTTTGTGCTGGTGGTGGACGAGGCGGCTGGCAGCAAAGTGGCGGAGCGCGAGGTGCGCATCGGCACTCGCGTCCCCGGCAAGGTGGAGATCCTCTCCGGTCTCGTCGCGGGCGAGAAGATCATCACCCACGGAACGCTCAAGGTGCGCCCGGGTCAGGAGGTTCGCATCGCCGCCGTGGATGACGGTACCCGCCCCCTGGCCGAGATACTCAAGAGTCTGGACGCGGGCGACCCCAAGAAATGATCCTCTCGGATATCTCGGTCCAGCGGCCGGTGCTGGCCGCGGTCATGTCCCTGTTGCTGATCGCTTTCGGGCTGGTGGCTTTCGACCGCCTGTCCCTTCGGGAATACCCCAATATCGATCCGCCGGTGGTGTCGGTGGATACGGTTTATCCCGGTGCCTCCGCGAACGTGGTGGAAACCCGCATCACGCAGGTCATTGAGGACCGCATCTCGGGCATCGAGGGCATCAAGTTCATCAGTTCCACCAGCGAAGACGGACGCTCGACCATCAGCATCGAGTTCGACGTCGGCCGGGACGTGGATGCGGCCGCCAACGACATTCGCGATCGTGTCGCCGGCGTGATGGACGATCTGCCGGAGGAAGCGGATCCCCCGGAAATCCAGAAAGTCGACAGCAACGAAGACGTGATCATGTGGCTCAACCTGGCGAGCGACCGCATGAGTGTCCCGGAACTGACCGACTACGCTCAGCGGTACCTGGTGGATCGCTTTTCCGTGCTCGACGGCGTCGCCCGGGTACGGGTTGGCGGCGGGCAGGCCTATGCCATGCGGGTGTGGCTGGATCGCCGCGAACTGGCAGCACGCTCGCTGACCGTTGCGGATGTGGAGCGTGCCCTGCGCAACGAGAATGTGGAACTGCCGGCGGGCAGCCTGGACTCCGCAGAGCGCCAGTTCACGGTCCGCGTCAAGCGCACCTTTCGCACCGCCGACGACTTCGCCCGGCTGGTACTGGCACGCGGTTCAGACGGCTACCTGGTACGTCTCGGCGACGTGGCACGGGTGGAACGAGGCGCCGCGGAAGACCGCCTGTTTTTCCGCGGTAATGGCGTGCCCATGGTGGGAATCGGCATCATCAAGCAGTCCACCGCCAATACCATCGCCGTAGCCAAGGCGGCCAAGGCCGAGATGGAACGCGTCAACCCGTCCCTGCCGGAAGGGATGGCAATCCGGCAGAGTTATGACACTTCGGTATTCGTGCAGGGCGCCATAACCGAGGTCTACAAGACCCTGTTCATGGCCATCGTGCTGGTGATCGGCGTGATTTACCTGTTCCTGGGCAGCGTCCGGGCCACGCTGGTGCCCGCGGTCACCGTGCCGGTTTCGCTGATCGCAACCTCCATGGTGCTTCTGCTTCTCGGCTTCTCCATCAACATCCTTACTCTCCTTGCCCTGGTGCTGGCGATTGGCCTGGTGGTGGACGACGCCATCGTGGTCCTCGAAAACGTCCACCGGCGCATGGAGGAGTACGGCGAGACTCGCCTGGTGGCTGCCTTCCGGGGGGCGCGCCAGGTGGGCTTCGCGGTGGTCGCCACCACCGTGGTGCTGGTATCCGTATTTGTACCGATCGCCTTCCTGGAAGGCGACGTGGGTCGCCTGTTCACGGAGTTTTCCCTGACCATGGCGGCGGCGGTGGCCTTCTCCAGCTTCGTCGCCCTGTCCCTGTCGCCGATGCTGGCCTCCAAAATTCTGCCGCCGATCAACCGCGAAGGCCGTATTGTGCACCTGGTGGACGCGGCCTTCGGCCGGGTGCGCCGGACCTACCTGCGCATACTGGAGCGGGCCCTGGGCCACGTGGCGGCCATGGGGGTAGTGTTCCTGCTCATCCTGGGCGGTTCCGTGGCCCTGCTGGAGACCATCCCGGACGAGTACACCCCCAAGGAAGACCGCGGCGCCTTTTTTATTCTGGTCAACGCACCGGAGGGCTCCTCCTACCCGTATATCTCCACCTACATGACCGAGGTGGAACGCCGCCTGATGCCCATGGTGGAGAGCGGTGAATTCACCCGCCTGCTGGTACGGGCACCACGGGCCTTCGGCAACTACGACATTTTCAACACCGGCATCGCCATCGTGGTACTGGAGCAATGGGGGAAACGTCGCTCCGCCTGGGCGATTATGGACGAGGTACGCAGCCGCCTCAGCAGCCTGCCGGGAGTCCGCGCGTTCCCGGTGATGCGCCAGGGCTTTGGCGCGCGCATCCAGAAACCGGTCCAGTTCGTGATCGGCGGCGGCACCTATGCGGAACTCGCGCAGTGGCGGGACATCCTGGTGGATAAGATCCAGCAGAACAATCCGGGCCTGGTGGGACTGGATTGGGACTACAAGGAAACCAAGCCCCAGCTGCAGGTGAACATCGACTACGACCGCGCCGCCGAGCTCGGCGTCACGGTGGAAAGTATCGGACGTACGCTGGAGACCATGCTCGGATCGCGGCGGGTCACCACTTATATTGATGCCGGCGAGGAATATGACGTGATCGTGGAGGGCGAGCGCGATGTACAGCGGACACCCACCAACCTGGAAAACCTGTATATCCGATCCACCCGCAGCGACAAACTGATTCCCCTGTCCAACCTGGTGCGGCTCGAGGAGTTCGCCGACTCCATCCGGCTGAACCGCTACAACCGGGTGCGTTCCATTACCCTGGAAGCGAACCTGGCCGACGGGCTGGCGCTGGGTGACGCCCTCGAGCACCTTGAGGGGCTGGTGCGCGATTACCTGCCCGGAACCGCGATAATCGACTACAAGGGCCAGTCCCGGGACTATCGCGAAAGCGGTGGTTCCGTGACATTCGTGTTCCTGCTGGGCCTGGTCGTGGTATTCCTGGTGCTGGCGGCCCAGTTCGAGAGCTGGATTCATCCGTTGGTGATAATGCTGACCGTGCCCCTGGCCATCGCTGGCGGCCTGTTCGGCCTGTACCTGTCCGGGCAGACACTCAACATCTACAGCCAGATCGGCCTGATCATGCTGGTCGGGCTTGCCGCCAAAAACGGGATCCTGATCGTGGAGTTCGCGAACCAGTTGCGCGACGGCGGGATGGCATTTCGCGAAGCACTGCTGGAAGCCTCCGGCGTGCGCCTGCGGCCGATCATGATGACCGGCATCACCACGGTTGCCGGCGCGCTGCCCCTGTTGCTGTCCGCCGGGCCGGGAACCGAAACCCGTGTCGTCATCGGCACCGTGGTCTTCGCCGGCGTGCTCGCCGCCACTTTCTTCACCCTGTTCGTGGTACCCGTGGCCTACAACCTGCTGGCCCGCAACACCGGATCACCGGGGGACGTGCCGCGCCGGCTGGAAGCGGAAATGCAGGCATCGGACCGCGGAGGTCCGGCATAATCGTCACCTCGCCCGCGCCCCGGTAACCCGAAATGGAAAATTTCCTTTACTGGCCGTTGCTGGTGGTCACCGGCATTGCCGCCGGCATCATCAACACCCTGGCCGGTGGTGGCAGCAACCTGACGATTCCCGCGCTGATGGTCCTGGGTATGCCCGCGGACCTGGCGAACGGCACCAACCGGGTCGCCATCGTGCTGCAGTGCATCGTCGGCACCCACGGCTTTCACCGCGAGAAAATGCTCGAGGTCAGTGATGCGCTGCGAATCCTGGCCCTGATGGTGGTCGGCGGGCTGGCCGGCGCCCTGGTCGCCTCGTATACACCCAACCTGTACCTCAAGCCGGTAATGCTGGCGACCATCCTGGGCATGACGCTGCTGATCCTGGTGCGCCCCGGGACCGTGATTCCCGCACCGGGAACGCCGGTCAAACGGGTCGCGGATACCCCGAACAGCTGGGCCGGATTGCTGCTGGCCGGTTTCTACGGAGGCTTCGTGCAGGCAGGTGTGGGTTTCGTGCTGATCGCCGCCCTGGCCGGTACGCTGCGCTACGACCTGGTACGCACCAATGCCCTGAAGCTGCT